>JANPDV010000183.1:0-36239 GCA_031431655.1 Gammaproteobacteria bacterium
CATCAGCAGTTTCACATCCCCTGCCCCCATGCCCCGCAAGACATAGAAGGGCATGAAAGCCAGCGAAGCCGCTCCTGCGCCCAGCACCGCTGCAAGCAGCCCCTCGCTGCCGCCGGACCAGAACTGTCCTATCAGCCCGGCGGCAAGCCCGATCGCGCAGAGCCGATTCGGGATCCGATGGCTGTGCAGATCGCAGAAGACCGCTGCGGTCAACACTGGAAGAATCAAAGCCAACGAGAAGTAAGGGGCCATTTCAAGCTGCAACACAGATCGGCGCTGCCCTGCGGCACGCCAGTTCGGGTTGCGTGGCGTCCGCTACTACATGCCCGCAATCAGGATGTTGATCTGCGCAACGATCGCTGCGCCCAAATTGGTAAACGCGAGTACGGCCGCCGCCGTGATCAAGCCCCCGGCAACGGCGTATTCCACCATCGTCAGACCCGCTTCATCGCGGAAGAACGCAAACATTGATTTCTTCATGTGCTACTTCCAGGTTTTGGCGGGTGCCCGCAGCACCGACGTCCGCCGGTCGCGGCGCCGGAACTGCGAGACACGCCGTTTTGTGCGCGACGGCTGTGGCAGCCCGTCGCGATGAATTACATCGCTGCGATCAGTACGTTGATCCTGCCGACGATGGCCGCACCCAGGTTGGTGAAAGCCAGCACAGCAGCGGCCGTGACGAGTCCACCAGCGACGGCGTACTCAACCATCGTCAGGCCGGCTTCATCTTTCAGAAATGAGAGAACAGACTTTTTCATCGCGGTTTCCTTTCTAGGGATTGAACATAATCGATTTCGACACGTGCCCAAGTCACCGCCTTCCATCAGCGCCTGCCAGAGGCTTGCGATCAGTCGTGCGGCCTGGACGGTACCCTAGTAAGTCGGTACCGTTACCTCTCGCAGAAAAACGCACCGAACCAGCAGATTCGTGCGCCATTCGCAAACCGTGAGCAGGGTCCTTGTCGTGGACGTCGGGTCGATTCAGGCTTGTCATAGCAATTAATAAGGCGTCATGAAGAGCGCCGCACAGGACTGCTAGCAGATGTCGACTACGAAGCTGTCCGCGCTCTGGATCTCCAGTCCGCAAGACACCGCCACGGAACTGCTCAACGCGAGCAGGCACTTCTGTGCAGTGCACGTGACGACCCCCAGTCAAGCATTGAAGAGCCTGGGAAACGCGCTACCGGATGTCATCGTGTTCGACTTCGGCGACCCTGCCACGGCGGATCTGCAATCGCTTCAAAGGGTGAAGCGCCTCTATCCCGGGCTGCCGATTCTCATGATTACCGAAGCGCACAGCGAGGACCTGGCGATATGGGCATTCCGCGCGCGGGTTTGGAATTACCTGGTGAAGCCGGTGCCGCTGCGCGAATTGAAGACCAACCTGCTGCAACTTGCGGGTCTTGCCGCGCGCCGCGCGCCGCGGGCCCGCCACTTTGAACGCCCGCCAGCTCTGGTGCCCGCACGACACGCTGGAGCCAACGCAGACACGGGCCGGTCGATCGCGGATGCAATTGCTGAAAGGATCCAGAACAGCTACACGTCTGAGTTGCGCGTCGCCGACCTTGCCAGCTCTTTCGGTATGAGCCGATTCCGCTTCGCCCGTTTGTTCAGACAGAACTTCGGCTGTGGCTGCAACGAGTACATCACCCGGCTGCGCCTCCGAACGGCGTGCAGGCTCCTGAGAAATTCGCAAATGTCGGTGACCGCCGTGGCGCACGCATGTGGTTTCAACGATGCATCGTATTTCGCGCGGCAGTTCCGCGCTGTCGTAAAGGAGAGCCCCAACGAGTACGCACGTCGAATGTCGCAGACCAACGAGACCAAGCTCAGGAAGCTGGGGGCAAGCAACGTCTCTCCGATGGCGGGAGAGGTATAGGACCCATGCCTAGAGCTTTCCTCCTCAGCCTGTTGAAGATCGTTGCAAACTCGGTGGTTACGATCTTCGTTGGCCTGCTGGTGTACAGCTGTTACCGCAGATACCAGGAATCCGGCTCTCTCAACTCGTTGGGCCTGCTGGTCGTCAATTCCATATTCGTTGTGCTGTACATTGCCAAGCGCGATGCCACGTCCATCACCACGTCTCCGCAGCTCTGGCTGCTCGGACTGGCTGGATCATGCGCCCCGCTGTTGCTGCGGCCGACCGACACGATGCCGTTGGCGACACTCGGTACCGCGATCCAGTTCGTTGGCCTGCTTGCCATTGGCGCTTCGCTGTTGTCGCTGCGCAGAAGCTTCGGAATCGTGCCCGCCAATCGCGGCGTGCAGACCGACGGGCTGTACAGCCACGTTCGCCATCCGCTCTATGCTTCCGAATTGTTGTGGATGCTCGGTTTCGTCGTCGCGAATCCGAGCGTGCCGAACGCAGGCATCTGGATCGTCAGCTGCGCGTTGCAGTTCTCGCGAGCCGTGGCCGAAGAGCGCTTTCTGCTCGCTGATGCCGCCTACCGGCAGTACCTGTCGCGAGTGCCGTACCGACTGATTCCGCGATTGGTCTAGATCTCAGCCGAATAGACTCATCGAGCTGCCGGCCAGGGTCGCCGACCGCCGGCTCGCGATCAGGCCCTGAGCGTTACGCCGATTGCAGCGCGTCAGCGGCTGTCGGGCTGGCCTCGCCGCCACCCTCGTCCGGGATCCCCAACCGGGAGGTCGGCGTCGCCCCCGCCAGCAGCGGCAGTCCCTCCAGCACGCGCTCCAGCGCCACCGGTCGCGCGATCGCGAAGCCCTGGCCGTAGTCGACGCCGAGCGACTCGAGCCGGCGGCGGATCTCTTCCGACTCGACGTGCTCGGCGACGGTCTCGATGGACATCGTGTGGGCGAGCTGCGTGACGGCCTGCACCATCGACTCGGAGCGCGGGTCGCGCAGGATGTCGCGGATGAAGCTACCGTCGAACTTCAGCAGCGTGATCGGCAGGGAGCGCAGTTGGCCAAGCGAGCCCAGCCCCATGCAGACGTCGTCGAGTGCGACGCCGCAGCCGGCGCGGCGCAGCCGTCCGGCCAGCAGTTCGGTGCGCGCCGGGTGCGCGACCGCATCGCTCTCCTTGATCTCGAAGCACAGCGCGCGCGGATCCAGGCCGCAGCGCTTCAGGCCATCGAGCAGGAAGTCATGGAACGACGTGTCTTCGATCGATTGGCCCGACAGGTTGATGCTGAACACCACGGAGCGCGCGGACAGCAGCTGCGTGTGCGGCTGCAGCAGCGTCATCGTGCGCTCGAATACCCAGCGATCGATTGCGGGCATCATGTCGAAGCCCTGCGCCGCGGACATGAAGCGGTCCGGGCCCAGCGTCTCGCCCTCCGGCCCGATCATGCGCAGCAGGATTTCGTAGTGCGGCACGAGACCGGCGCCGCTGCCCAGCGGCTGCATCAGCAACGCATCGAGGCGCCGTGTCTGGGCAGCCAGGATCTTGCGCGAGTCCGCGATGGTCGATGCGGCCGTGATGCGCCGGATGGCGCTGAGGCTGACGTCCTCGTGCAACTCGACCCGGTTGCGGCCATGGTCCTTGCCGGTCTTGCAGGCCGTCTCGGCCAGGGCGAGTGACTGCGCGAATGCAGCCTCGTCGCCGGAACCGATCTGGGCGACGCCGATCGTCAGCGTGATCGGCAGGCTCGCGCCAGCCTGGATCGCTTCCAGCTGCGTCGCGATCAGCCGCACCCGCTCGCCCACCTCGGAAGCCTGGAAAATGCCGAGCGGTATCACCACAACGAAGCGGTCGCCGGAGACCCGCGCGCTGAATGCGCCGTTCGGCAAGCGCGTGCGCAGCAGTTCGCCGACCTGGGCAAGTGCGGCGTCGCCGGTATGCATGCCCAGCTTTTCGTTGATCAGGTGCAGCTGGTCGCAGTCAACGTACAGCGTGCTCCAGTCCTTCGGCGCATCGGGTTCGGCCATGCGCGAACGGACGATCTGCTCGAGCGCCGGGCGCGTCAGCAGGCCCGTCAGGGCGTCATAGGCTGACTCGACGTTCAGCCACACGCGGCGCGCCAGCAGCTCGACCAGGCGTGCCTCCTTCGCCTGGAACTCGGGCGCGCCCAGGCCGCGAAACACGGCGATCACGCCCGCGACGCGGCCCGACGGATGCTTCACCGGCGCACACAGGATCCGGTACGGAAGCATCTGAAAGGTGCCTTCCAGGCCGTTCACGAAGACGGATTCACGACGCGTCTGCACGATCTCGAGCAGATGGCGCTGGACCCCGTTCAGGAGCCCCTCGTCGATGGCGCTGCCGGCAGCGTCCACGACGAGCGAGATGTTGCGTTCCGGCACGACCAGGGCCGCGACTTCGCAGCCCATCAGCGAGGCCGCCCTGAGCAGCAGCGACTTCAGGCCATCGACTTCGTAGCCGCGTTCGTCTGGAGAATGGTCACCGCCGGACAGCAGCAGTTCGACGTCCTTGTCGCGCGACGTCAGCGAGCGATGCAGTTGCAGGATGCTGCCCTGCGCGAGCAGGTGCATGCGCATGCATTCCATCGCGGGCTTGACGATCGCGTGCACGCTTTCGAATGTTCTGCTCTCGTCGTCCGCCGAGGCGCGCATCGTGATTGCCACCGACGCGACCAGCGCGCTGGTTTCATCGCGCAGCCACCAGACGTAGATGGGCGTGGGGTCGCCCTCGAGCTGCAGCTTGCGGCCCTGCGCCCGGGTGCGGTTGCGCGCTTCCAGCAGCGAGCCCTGCACGAGAGAGGGCAGATCGGGTCCGGTCATCGCCTCGGTCGACCAGCGCAGCCAGCCCTCGTCGTCGAACACGTGCAGGCTCGTCGAGTTCGGCAGCAGGGCCTGCACGAGCTGCGCGTGCGGCTCCAGGGCCCTCCAGGCATCGCTCTCGGACACGGCATCGATGGACATAGGCTCACCTCGTGAACGGCGCGTGCGCTGGCCACGCCGCCTGTTTCACATGACTTCTGGACATAAAGCATCGCGCGCCGGGGCGGGCAGCGTCCGGAAGTAATCGGCGGTTAGGCCTCAGCGCATGTGACGCAGCTCACGGCATGCGCGGCCGGCGAGCGCTGCGTCGCGATCCGGCCGCGGGCTTTGCGCCAGGCAGCCGGTCGAACACCGCGAGCGCGTTGTCGCGCATCAGCCGCGCGAAGGACTCGGGACGCAGGTTCAGCGCGCGCACTTCCTCGACCGCGCGCTCCGGGTCGATCACCGGCCAGTCCGTGCCGAAGAGCACCTTGTGGCTGCCGTAAGTGTTGGCATAATGCACGAACGGCTTCGGCCAGTGCTTGGGCGCGTAGGCGTCGCCGGCGAGGTAGATGTTCTCGTGCTTCCATGCCATCGAGACCGCCTCGTCGGTCCAGGGCACTCCGATGTGGATGCCAAGCAGCTTGAGCGTCGGGAAGTCGATCGCGACCTGGTCGAGGCAGATCGGCTTGCCCACGCTCGGCAGGCGACGCTCCTTCGAGTAAACGAGGTTGTGACCGATCTGCATCATTATCGGGATGCCGAGTTCCTCGCAGCGCGCGTAGATCGGGTAGACCTTCGCGTGATCGGGCGGCAGGCCGAACCAGTGCGGATAGAAGTGCGCGCCGACGAACCCGAGCTCGTTGACGGCATGGTCCAGGTCCTTCAACTGCTGGATGCCGCGCGTCGGATCGACGCCCGCCAGCCCGCTGAACCGGTCCGGGTACTTCGCACAGACCTTGGCAACCCGCTCGTAGGGCAGCTCGAACGACAGCTTCACGCGCAGGTCGCCGGCGCGGACCGCGATCAGCAGCGAGCGCTCGATCCCGGCGCGATCCATCTTGCGCAGGTAGTCGGAAACAGTGATGCCGTTCCACAGTTTCGGGTCCATGCGGACCTGCTTCTTGAAGTTCAGATCGATGCCACTCTGGCCGGTGCGGACCGCTTCCGGGTCGTAGAGGTTGCAGACGATGTCGATGTAGCCAGCCACGGTGCCTCCTGCGAGCGATCGGTCGATTCAGTTTACGCGAACGGTCACGTCCGTTTCGATGCCGTGCGACTGCCCGGCCGCTCGCCCATCCCGATGCGCGTGCCTAACCGACGGTCTCTTCTTCAATCAACTCCACCCACTCCCCGGACGGCCCGACGAAGCACGCCACGCGCCCACCGCCGTACAAAGCCGCCGGCGGCGCAATGAACGACACATCGACTGCATCGAAGTCATCTGTGGCCAGGCTGATCATCGATACACCCGGCGGCAGTTGACCACGGGCCCGAGGTCGCGGTCCCGACAAACCCACCGGATACGCATCACTTTCAATCGAGCTACCCGGCCGACGACCCCGCGCGCGGCTGTAGAACGAGCGGCTCGCCAATCACGGCAAAGCCCGCAGCCAGTGCCCGTTCGTTGACGGCATAGATGTCCGTGGAAATCATCTCGATTGCGTTCAGGCCCCAGGTCGACATGGCGCGATACCCGGGCACCGGGTCCACCTGCACGATGCGGATGCGAAAGGTCGGATCGCCGCTTTCACAACGCATCATCGACCAGGGCCGGCCACGCATCGCCGGCGCGCCCCATGATCGGGTTGCCCCGCGGCGGCGTTTGCGCCGTGGCGCGAGTGCCTATGAGAGCGGTGGCGAGCGCCGCCGTCCCAACCACGACTTCTCGCCGGGACACATGTGCGGTGCGTTTCATCCAGGAACCCTCGACTGACACGGGGCGCGGGTCGCCAACGCGCCAGGCCAATTCTCCGAGTCCATCGCAGCGACCCGGCTGCCGGTCGACGCCGGATCAAGCACCGCGGCAGGGACTTCAGCCCGCAGCGTCTCCGAAGTCGGCTTCGACCTGAACCGGGATGGACTTGTACGAGGGCGTGCGGCTGCGTGGATCAAAATCCTCGAGCGCCACCAGCACGCTCGCCTCGGGAAAGTAGGCCGCGCAGGAACCCGGGGCGATTGGATACGCTACCGCGACGAAGCCCCGCGCATCTCTCGCGGAGGCAATCAAGTGAATTGGGTCTCCGGTCGCGAGGCCCCGTTCCACCATGTCGTTTGCGTTCATGAACACGGCATCGCGCCGGCCGTAGACACCCCGGTAGCGATCGTTGAGGCCGTAGATCGTCGTGTTGTACTGATCGTGCGAACGAACAGTGGTGAGCCGCAGCGGCAAGGCAGACGGGCCTGACGCTGCGGCGGAAGCGGGCTTGCTGGGCTCAGCCAGCAGGAACTGCGCGCGACGGCTCGGCGTCTTCCAAATGCGTAATGCTGCCGGATTCGGTAGATGAAATCCGCCGGGCTCGCCAATGCGTTGGTTGAAGCTCTCGAAATCGGGAATGACCTTCTCGATCAACCTGCGAATTCGATTGTAGTCGGCAATCAGCGTGTACCAGGGCACACGACTATCGGGCAGCGTCGCCGCGGCAATGCCCGCAACGATGGCCGGTTCTGAACGGACCTGTTCTGAAGGCGGCGGGTTGAAGCCGCGCGACGCGTGGACCATCGACATCGAGTCCTCGACCGTCACGCTCTGGATACCGCCCTGCTGCCGGTCGAGATCGGAACGTGCAAACGCCGGCAAGATGATCGCGTCGCGACCGTGCAGCAGGTGGCTGCGATTCAGCTTGGTGTGAATGCCGACGTAGAGATCGAGACTCCGCATCGCGGCGTGGGTCACCCGCGGATCCGGCGCGGCCACCGCGAAGTTGCCACCAAGCGAGATCAGTACGCGGATCCCGCCGTCGCGCATCTGCTCGATGCACTCAACGACCGAGCATCCGTCGCGACGCGGCGGTGCGAAGCCAAACACGCTCTCGATTCGATCAAGCAGTGCCGCAGGTGGCCGTTCGTTGATGCCGACTGTCCGATCACCCTGCACATTGCTATGACCGCGAACGGGGCAGATGCCGGCGCCAGCGCGCCCGACATTGCCCTTCAACAGCAGCAGGTTGGCGATCTGCTGCACATTCTGCGTGCCGTGCGCGTGCTGCGTGATGCCCATGCCATAAGCCACGATGGCGCTCGGCGCGCGCGCGTACAACGTCGCGGCGAGGTCGAACTGCTCGGCGCTGAGCCCCGTCTCGGAACGCAGGCTGCGCCAATCGAGCGCTTCGAGCTGCGCACGCAGCGCCTCGAACCCCTGTGTGTGCGCCTCGATGAACTCACGATCGAGGCATGCGTCCCCGGTGCGATCGAGTTCCAGCAGGCGTTTCATCACGCCCTGCAGCACCTGCGTATCGCTACCGATGCGCGGCTGAAAGTAATGGGTGGCAAGCTCGGTGCTGCCGCCCGCGAACATCTCCGTGGCGTCCTGCGGCGAGCGGAAGCGCTCGAGTCCACGCTCGCGCAACGGATTGAAGACCAGCAGCGGCACGCCGCGCTTCGCGGCGGCACGCAGCGTCGCCAGCATGCGCGGATGATTCGTCCCCGGGTTATGGCCCAGGCTCAGGATCAGATCGGTCTGGTCGAAATCCTCGAGCTGCACCGTGCCTTTACCCACGCCAATCGACTGCGGCAAGCCGACGCTGGTCGCTTCGTGGCAGAGGTTCGAGCAGTCCGGCAGATTATTGGTGCCGTACTCCCGCGCGAAAAGTTGATAAAGGAACGCGGCCTCGTTGCTGGTGCGCCCGGACGTGTAGAAGGCGGCGTGGTCGGGACCGGGCAAGCGGCGGAGCTGCTCGCCGATGCGTGCGAACGCGTCTTCCCAGGCAATCGGCAGGTACCGATCGGTCGCGGGATCGTAGCGCAGCGGAACACTGAGTCGGCCCTGCGACTCGAGCCAGTGATCGGACTGAGCGCGCAGCGCCGTCACCGAATGAGCGGCAAAGAACTCCGCGCCGACGCTCCGCGAAGTAGTTTCCCACGCGACCGCTTTCGCGCCGTTCTCGCAGAACTCAAACGAGGAAGTGTGCTTCGGATCGGGCCAGGCGCAGCCTGGACAATCAAAGCCGTCCGGCTGGTTGGCTTTGAGCAGCGCCCGCGCGCCGGTGGCCGGCGCCCCCTGCGCGCGCACCGCCCGGCCCGTTGCGGCGAGCGCATCCCAACCTCCCGCGGGTGAGTCGTATGGGCGGAAGCCTTCCTTGCTCATGTTGCACCCCGTCTACGCACACTCGACGGCCTTGAGTGCAACGAGCTGCGGATGCGTGTAGATGTTGAAACTCTCCTGGCGCAGAAAACCCACCAGCGTGATCCCCGCGCGTTCAGCTACCTCCACCGCGAGGCTGGAGGGCGCACCAAGCGCCACCACGACCGGCGCACGCGCGACCGCGGCCTTCTGCAGCAGCTCGAAACCGGCCCGGCCGCTCAGCGCGACGATGCAGTGGCGCAGGTCCGACTTGCCGGCGAGCTGCATCGCTCCGACGAGCTTGTCGAACGCGTTGTGGCGGCCGATGTCCTCGAACACGGCGAGGCACTCGCCCTTGAGCGAGAATGCCGCGACTGCGTGCAGGCCGCCGGTGCTATCGAACAGCCCCTGCCGGGCGCGCAATTGCATCGGGATCTGCGTCAACGTCGCGGCGGCGACCTCGACCCGCTGATCGCCGGCGAACCGCCGCGGCGCATTGGCGGACAGTGCCTCCAGCAGCGAATCGATCGACGTCTTGCCGCACAGGCCACAACTGGCCGTCGACGCGAACGTGCGCTCGATGTTCTGCAGCCGGGGCTCAACCCCTTCGGCCAGCTCGACCCAGAGAATGTTCGGATTACCCCCGCAGTGCCGCAGCGAGGCCACCTGCGCAGCGCGGTCAATCACGCCCTCGGCGATCAGCAACCCCAGGGCGAGCTCGGCGTCGTGGCCGGGTGTGCGCATCGTCACCGTCAGACTGCGTGCGCTGCGCGCTGCTGCGGCTGCGGCGCGCAGGCGGATCTCGAGCGGCGCTTCGACCGCCAGCTGCTCCTCGCAGGAGCGCCCCTGCCCTTGCACAACGCGTGTAACACGCCGTCGCGCAAGCGGCCCGTGCTGCGCCGCAGTCTTCACTCGAGGTCCCTTGCCGGAATCACCCACCGAGTATAGCGGAGCCGGCCACGACGGCCCCCGCTAGCGAGCGGATCCTGGCGCCGTTACCACGAGTACCCGATCGTTCCGGTCACCCACCGCGGCTTGGCATACACGGACGTGCCGAAGTTGAGGAACGCCAGGTCGAACGAGTACGTGCGGTACACCTCGTCGGTCACATTCTCCGCTGCAACCGCAACCCGCCAGTGCTCGTCCTCGGATGTCCAGGACACACGTGCCTGCGCAACAGTGTGACTCGGCTCGAAATGCGCAGGGCTGTTGAACGCATCGAAGTACTGGTCATCCTGATAGCTCACACCACCCAGCAGCGCCAGCTTGCCGCCCCACGGCACCCCGAACTCATAGCGCGCCAGCAAGCCGAGACTCAGCTTCGGCGTCAGCGGCATCCGCGTATCACGGGGAGCCAAGCCGACGCCAGTCCCGCTCAAGCCGGGCAACTGAACAGCCTTCAACTTGGCCTCATCGAGGTAGGTTGCGATCAGTCGCAGATCCAGGCCGGTAGTGGGCCGCAGCGCCAGCTCCGCCTCGGCGCCGGTCACCGACGCATCCCGATTGAATGCTGTCGAGCTCAGGGTCCGGCCGTCGAACTGGAACGCCTGCGAATCCTTGTAGTCGTAGTTGAAGATCGCTGCGTTGAAAATCACACGGTCGTCACTGAACGACGACTTCAGGCCGAGCTCGTAACTCGTCAGCTCCTCCGGCCGAACCGGCACCGCTGCATTGTTGATCGGGGTGTAGCCCACGTTGAACGTGCCCGCCTTGAACCCGCGGGCGACACCGGCGTAGAGCAGGAGGTCATCCCCGGCCTGAAAGTTCAGTCGAAGGTTAAAGCTGGTCGCGCTGTCGTCCTGGTTGGCGAGATTACCAACCGTCGCAGTGCTGAACAACCGACCCGCATCGGTGTTGTTCAGGATGTAATCCTTCTTTTCGTTCGTGTGCCGGAGGCCAGCCGTGACACTGAGCGCCTCGGTCAGTTTGTAATCGAGGTTGCCAAAAGCGGCCCATGACTGCGTGTCGAGGTCGTAACGAACGGGATTGCGGTTCGACGCGCAGGTCGCCGGCAGGCAGCGCGACTGCGAGCCGCCGATGTTGTAGTCAATGTAGTAGACGCCGGCCAACCACTGGATCTGCTCGCTGGATCCCGACAGGCGCAACTCCTGAGAGTACTGGTCGCCACGAGGATGCACTTCAGTACCGCGCACGAACGGCGTGGAGTCGCTGTCGAACGTCGCATCCTTCTCGGACCGCTCGAAACCCGTGATCGACACGACCTCGCCCCAGGAGAGTTGCCAGCGGCCGCGCAGCACGGCGCTCGATTGCTCGGTTTCCAGAGAGATGTTCCGATCGGAATTGGTGACGCGCGGATCGGAGTCGGTTGGGTCCCGATAGCCGGCAAAACCAGGCAACGTCGGAGTCGGCACCGCCAAGCCGGTTACCGCATCCTGCCGCACGGAAAAGTGCGTGAACATGTTCCCGTCGTCGTTGCTGTTCGTGCTGCGCTGGAGCATCAGGGAATAGCTGGCGGCGTCGTTAGGCTCGAAGAGCAACTGCAGGCGCACCGACGTCGCGTCGAGCCCATTGCCGTCCGAGTTGTTCGCGAAGGCGTTGTCGAGCCAGCCATCGTGCTCGGAGTGCAACACCGACAGCCGCGCGGAAAGCGTATCCGACAGCGGGCCGCTCAGCGCACCTTCGGCACGCAGGGTGCTGAAGTCGCCCCCGGTGAGGTCGAGGTAGCCGTCGAACTCCCGGGTCGGAGCATTGGTGATGTAGTGAATCAGGCCGCCGGTGGCGTTGCGCCCGTAGAGCGTACCCTGGGGCCCCCGCAGCACTTCGACCCGCTTCATGTCGAAGATCTGGCCGTCGAGTCCCACCAGGTTGGCCTTGTAGAACTCGTTGATGTAGACCGCCGACGGACTCTCATTGGTGTCCGCGAAATCCCGCAACGTCACGCCGCGCAGCGAGATGAACGGGAAGTCGCCGTCGCCGCTGTTCTGTCCGATCGTCAATCCGGGCGTCACGAGCGCGAGATCGACCGTGCTCTTGATGCCGAGATCGCGCAATTGGTCGCTGCTGAAGGCCGTGATGCTGATCGGAACATCCTGTACGGACTGCTCCCGACGCTGAGCCGTCACAGTGACTTCGTCCAGCGTCCGGTCGGCGTTCTGCGCGAACGACACCGGCACGACGGCGACTCCGATCGAAAACCCTAACGTGCAAATGCGCCCTGCCTGGTTCATGTCTGGTACGTCCTGGTTTGCGGGTCGTTGTTCAGTAATCTTTTACTGCGATAGCCCTGAGGTTCGATAGTAGATCAACGGCCCCGACTGTCAACACGCCGCAGCGTGGCTCGCGTACAACAGCGAGCGACGTCGACGACGACTCGCAGGCACGGCGCGCCCTTCGCCCTGTTGCGGTGCGCAGGCGCCTTGAGGCGCTTGCTGGTGGTGCGACGTGTCGCGTCGCGTCCGCTGCATCCACCCCCGGTTTCGGGCAGACTCTGGTCCGATCGATCATAGGAGTCTGCGGATGCCGGCACTCAGGATTGGGCGCTTCATCGCGCCGTTCAGCGTCGCTCTCGTCACACTGCTGCTCGTTGGCGCCAGCGTCACGACGAACGCGGCGAAGGGCGCGTCGAGCCGTGCGGATGTGGAGCGACTGGTGCGCGACTGGTTACGCGCCTGGGAAGTGAATGACGAGCGTCTGTTCCGCTCGATCATCCATCCGAAACTCGTGTTCGCTTACCCGGGCAAGCGGGAGGACCATGCGGCCGCCATTGCTTCGTATGCGGAGTTCCACCAGAGCTTTGAGAACACCCGTGTCTACATCCACCAGATTCTCGTGGATGGCAACCGTTTCATGGTCGAGTACCAGTTCGCGAGCACCCGCAAGGCGAACGGGAAGCGCCAGGCCGCAGGGACCATCGCCATTGGGGAGGTGCGCGACGGCCGGCTTTTCATCGTCAAGGAGTACCTGGATGGGCGTGTTTCCCGGATGCAGGAAGCTGGCCAACTGCCCGTCGACGAAGGCGCCGAGCCCTATCCCTGGCCGCTCGTCCCGCCGCCCTCGCCCAAATGAACTTGCCGCGCGGCGCGTCGGGGCGCGGCGCCGCGCCGCGGTCTGAACTCAGTCCCGGATGAAATCCAGCGGGAACCGGGCGATTTCCTCGATCAACGACAGGACGTCGGTGACGGTGCCATCGACCATTTGCCGACCGCGATCGGCATCGGCATTCAGGGCGTTGCCACACGCGCCGCTCGGATGCAGGTCCTGGATCTGCCATCCGAATCCGACGGCTGAGCCTTCTGGCCGGATGAATCGGTAGTCGCGCTCGATCACGGCCCCGGCCGACTCGAACGACGCCCGCCGCTCCTGCTGCACGAGCTCGGGATGCAGGTGCAGCATCATCGACGTTTCGATGCCTCCACCATGGATACCGTGCCGCAACTCGTCGTCCGGGAACAGTGCCCTCGCCGGCCCGAACGCGCCCAGAGTCGCCGTCACCACGAACATGCGCTGCGAGATCCGCAGTTCGCGCGCAACGATGTCGAGTGCCTGGATCTGCCCGCCGTGACTGTTGAGCAGCAGCAATTTGCGCAATCCGGCGCGTGACACGGACTCGCCGATCTCGGTCCAGGTGCGGATCAGGGTTTCGATGGAGAGCGACAGGGTGCCCGGGAACGCCTGATGCTCGTTGGACTTTCCGACCGGCAGCATGGGCAGGATCAAGGCGAGCGGACCCGCGGCACCGACAATCAGCAGGCGATCGAGCACGGCCTGGCACAGCAGGCTGTCGACCCCGACCGGCAGGTGAGGCCCATGTTGCTCGACGGCGCCCACCGGCAGGATGGCGACACACCGCTCCACTGGCAGCGCCGCGAACTCGGCCGAGGTGAGATCCCACCACCGCCGTACACCCCGAATCTCCATCATCGACCCCCTGCGCCCGGCAGACCGACGTGCGTTCGCGGCAACACCAGGCAGCTCGACCCGTCCCGACCATACCGTACAGTGATCGTGATCGGCCGCGCCGCACCCGCTGTCGCGTCGAGCGGCGACGTGCCGTCGCCGGGATTGACCGGAAACGCCGGAAAACTCGCTGCAGCGACGGACAATCGCAGCCGATCGCCGGAAGCGAGCGTAGCGCAGAAGGGTCGCAGAGGAATGACTCCTGAGTTCGCAGCAGGCACCACCGGGAAATGCCGGTACCCGTCGGTGAGATGGATTGCCTGACCGTCCGGCGAGACCCGCGACAGCACGCAGCTCAGATCGAAGCTCGGCGCATCCGCCTGTACATCAAGGACGACCTCGGGAATGCCGGCCATCGACAGCGGTGCCGTCAACGGAGCCGAGGTGTAGGTCAGCACATCGGAACGCGCGTCGATCGAAGTCCGGTTGACGGGGCCTGCAGGCACGCCATGGGCGCCACCGACGCTCGGAACGGGCCGCCAGGGATCGTGAACGACCCGGTCGACGGCGGACTCCTGCGGAGCCGATGAATCCAGTCGTCCGGTTCGCTCGTCGAGCGCCGTCCGGCCCGCGCCCACCGGGAACCACGGCTCCCGGCCGCTCGGCCACGCCGGGAACACGCGCCAATGACAGCCGGTAATGTCGAACAGCGTCACCCGTGATGCCGAATCGAACTCCACGCGATCCGGCGGCGCCTTCAGCCAGTAGTCGAACCAGGTGATCTGCAACTGATCGATCTCGCCGATCGCCTCCGGACCGAAGTCGAGCGCGCCTAGCCGTCGGCCCCATGGGAAATGCGCCCACGGCCCCACGATCAGTCGGCAATCGGATCGACCGGCCGCCTCATAGCGCCGGTACGCCTCGATGGTGCCGCGCAGGTGAGTGTCGTACCAGCCGCCGATAAAGAGCGCGGGCGGTCCGTCACGCGTCAGCATGTCTGCGTGCGTGGCCGGCGAGATCCGCGACCAGTAGGGCGATTCCCGCGGCTCCTCCAGCCAGTCGAAATAGTGCGTGTACTCGCGACAGCGCCGCAGGATCTCAGGCCGCGCAGGGACCGGATCGTTCAGCGGGGTGACGCGCGACGCCTGCCACAGTGACTGGAACGACGCGACGTCTCCGGCGCGCTGCGCGTTTCCCGTGGCGAGCTGGATGGCCCACTCGACGTTGGCCAGCAGCGCAAACGCGTCGTTCTCGCAGGCCCAGTCGGCCCGAATGTGCCAGCCGATCATCGCCGGTGCGATGGCCTTCAGGGCCGACGGGCGGGCCGATGCGGCGAGCAACTGGTTGCTGCCCTGGTAAGAGAAGCCGTACATGCCGACGGCCCCGTTCGAGCCAGGCAAACCTGCCGCCCACTCGACCGCGTCCGCGCCATCCTGCACGTCGTCCTCGAAGGGACGGAAACGGCCCTCGGAACTGCCGCGGCCGCGCACGTCCTGCACGACGACGAGGTAGCCGCGAGCGGCATACCACGCGGGATGCGCATAGCAGACTGTTGAAGCGATGCGCCGGCCGTACGGCTGGCGCATCAGCAGCACGGGCCATGGGCCCGCCGACTCCGGACGGTAGACGTCGGCGTCCAGACGCACGCCGTCGCGCGTTCGCATCGACGCTGTCTCGACCGCGCGCACGGCGTGCAGCGCAGCCGTCGGTCCGCCGGCCCCGCTCACGGGTCGGCTCGCCGGGCGCCGCGAATCACCTCCCATTCGTCCGCCGTGATCGCGACCTTCTGGCCGGAACGAATCAGTTCGGCGAACCCGTCGTTCGGAGTCATGACGGTAAGGCAGTAGAGTTTGCCCGGTCCCGTATTCTCGATCTCATGCCACGTACCCGGCTTCAGCAGCAGACTGTCGCCTGCGTGCAGCGACTGGGATCCCCCGGGCCCATGTGCGAGACCTTCGCCCGCCAGCACGAAGAACATCTCGTAGCCGACGTCGTGCTTGTTGGGCGGTGTACGGCCGCCGACGTCAAAGATCTCCACGATGCTGACGAAATTCGCCCCATCGCTGATCGGGTCAAACAACAACACCATCTTGTTGGTGTCCGCCGGCGAGATTCGATAAGCCTCACAGCTGCTCGCCGACCGGTAGATCACGGTATCGGTATTCATCGCCGCTCCACGCCGAGCGCGTCGAGACTCGTCACCAGATCGGAAGACCGGGCCACGAAGCCGAAGCATTGCCGCACGTTGTACAGCGTCGCCTCCCGGCAGAACTCGGGCGAGGTCGTCGCGGCGCAGTCGTCGAGCAGGATGCAGTCATAGCCGAGGAAGTTGGCGTCCTGAAGAGTGCACAGTACACACTGGTCGCTGTTGACGCCGCCAAACAACAGCGTGGTCACGCCGAGATTTCGCAGGATGCTGTCCAGTGGCGTATCCCAGAAGCCGCTCATCCGGTACTTGTCGACGTGAATATCCGCTGCGCCGGGGCACAACTCATCGACGATCGCCGCGCCCCAGCTGGCCTTCTCCAGCACGGGCGCCCCGGTGCCGGGCACCGGATCCCCCAGTCCGACCCCGTTGCCGGTCGGATTGTAGACATGATGCAGGGACGGGCTCAGATTGAGGCGATCCGGACGGTTTCCCCAGTTCACCCACAGTACCGGCATTCCAACCGCGCGAACCGCAGGAAGCAGAGCGCGCAGCGGCTCAATGGGTCGACGAGCAACGGAGACGTCGACGCCGATGTGGTGCAGCCATCCGCCCGGCGTGCAGAAGTCGTTTTGCATGTCAATCACGACGATCGCGGTGCGAGCGAGGTCGATCCGCAGCGCCTGCGGTTCAGCGGCAAGCTCGACGACCACGGCCGGGCGCGAGGCGCGCACGAGATCGGCCCGGGTTTCCGAAACTCCCCAGCGATTGGCCGCTGCGCTGCCGAGGGGTCGAAGACTCATGATCGAAACTCCGGATTGAAGGTCGACGCCTGCGATCGATGCGGCGCCAATCCTAGCGGGTATCCCCACGGTTTCGAATACAATCTTCCCGGGGCGCTGAGGAAGTAATTTTTTATTTCATTGGCGTCAAGGCCCGCTGGTTATTCGGCGGCACGGGCGCGTCGGCGTCGAAGCGCCGACGACTGCCCGTCATGGAATGCAGCCAGGCTCGAGCGCAAATCAAATTGATGCATCTCACTGACAGGTGCGCCGCACCAACATCGACCGCGGACCGTCCAGTCTGGGGCGTGAGCGCGGTTACGCTCGCGAGGATGATCCGAAGTGGTGCGCTCAGTGCATACGATGCGATGCAGCAGACGCTGGCACGGATCGCTCGCCTGGATGACGGACTTCGAGCGTGCACTCGCGTGCTGGCCGAGGAAGCGCTGGCGTCGGCGACGCAAGTGGACGCGCAGCTCAGCGCGGGCCAGTCGCCAGGGCCACTCGCTGGCGTGCCGGTCGTGGTCAAGAACCTCTTCGACCTCGCGGGCGTGACCACGCTGGCCGGCGCCCGCAGTCGACTGGGCGCCGCGCCGGCCGATCGCGACGCAACGATCGTCGCCCGCCTGCGCGCCGCCGGCGCGATCATCGTCGCGACGACGAACATGGACGAATTCGCTTACGGCTTCACCACCGAGAACGCGCACTTCGGCACGACCCGAAATCCCCGCAACGCCGCGTTCCTGGCGGGCGGCAGTTCCGGAGGATCCGCCGCTGCGGTCGCAGCCGGGCTCGCCCATATTGGCCTGGGTTCAGATACCAACGGCTCGATCCGCGTACCCTCCGCCTACTGTGGTGTCTTCGGCATGAAGCCGACGTTCGGCCGGCTGAGCCGGGCTGGCATCTTTCCGTTCGTCGCCAGCCTGGACCACGTCGGCCACATGGCGCGCCACGTCGAAGACCTGGCGCTCGCTTACGACGTGATGCAGGGCGCGGACCCGAGAGATCCCGCCTGCACTCATCGTGCGAATGAGCCGGCTTCGCCGTGGCTGGCCGCGCCCATTGGCGAACTGCGCGTCGGGGTGCTGGGTGGCTGGTTCCGTGAAGGCCTCGACGCGGAGTCGCTCGAAGTCATCGACCGCGTCGCACGCCAGCTTGGCGCAACGCGTCGCCTCGAACTTCAGGAGGCCGATGTCGCCCGCGCGGCGGCGTTCATCATTACGGCCGCAGAAGGCGGCAACCTCCACCGGGAGGCACTGACGACGCGACCCGAGACTTTCGATCCGGCGTGTCGGGACCGCCTGCTCGCGGGACTACTGGTCCCGGCGTCGATGCTGCTGCAGGCGCAGCGGTTCCGGCGCCGGTTCGAGAACGCGGCCCGTGAAGTCTTCAGGGATTTTGACGTGTTGATCGCGCCGGCGACCCCGAGCGCCGCCATGAAGGTGGGTCAAACGCTGTTCGACCTCGGCGGCCGTCAAGTAAATGCGAGGGCGCACATCGGTGTCTTTACGCAGCCGCTCAGCTTCATCGGGCTGCCGGTCGTCGTGGCGCCCGTGCCGCGACCGGGGCGGCTGCCAATCGGCGTGCAACTCGTCGCCGCGCCCTGGCAGGAGCACAAAGCCTTGCAGGCCGCAGCGCTGCTGGAACGCTCGGGGCTCTGCGCCGCGCCGGTGGCGTCATGATCGTCAACGATCCCCCGACGGTCGCGGCACTCACCGCGGCTTTCGCGCGTTATGAAGCGGCGCTGATGAGCAATGACCTTGCGATGCTCGACGAACTCTTCTGGCCATCGCCGTTCACGCTGCGATTCGGTGTCGGGGAGAATCTCTACGGATTCGAGGCAATCGCGCGCTTTCGGCAGCTGAGACGCGGCGGATCGCCGCAGCGACGCCTTGCCAATACCGTGATCACGACTTTCGGTTCCTCGTTCGGCACCGCGAACACGGAATTCCAGCGAGTCGGGACTGCCATGCAGAGCGTGCCGCCACTCGGTCGCCAGAGCCAGACCTGGGTGCGTTTCGAACCGGGCTGGAGAATCGTCGCGGCGCACGTATCAATGCTCGTTTCCGACTGACGGCCTGCGTCCACCGAGAATCCCGATGCCCAAGCCACCCGATCCGATCGAACGATCCGGTCCCTCTTTGCAGGGTGCCGATCATCATTGCGCCCATCCGGCGGCAGGATCGACGTCGACTCCCCCGCCGCGCACGACGCCCAGTTCGCGCGGCCTCGGGTCGCCGACGGATTCAGCCTTGCGCGCCGCCGCAGAGGCGGGTCTCGTCTCGCTCAAACCCTCCGGGCTGCATATCGCCTCCGGACCGGAAACCGTTCATTGGGGTTATCTCTCTGGTGCCCTGCAGCCGATTGCCAGGGTGCGTTCCGGTGACGTCGTGACCATCGACACCGTCTCGCACGAAGGCCTGTTGCCGGACCAGGGAGATCCCGTCGGGTTCTTCTCGCGTCATGGCATCGCGCCGCCGGCCGTGCTCGCCGATGCGATCTCGATCTACACGCGCGTGCAGCACAGCGGGCTCGGGCCGCACATCGTGACGGGCCCGGTCTGGATCGATGACGCCGAGCCCGGTGACACGCTCGCCGTCCACGTACTGGACGCACGTCCACGCACCGCCTACGGCGTCAACTCGATGCGCACCGGGAAAGGCACCCTGCCCGACGAGTTCACGCTGAATCGCAGCCTGGTGATCCCGTTCGATCTCGAGCGCCAGCTCGCATTGTTCTCGCCGCGCATCGAGATTCCGCTGCAGCCCTTTTTCGGCATCATGGCGACCGGCCCGGCGCGCGCTCTCGGCAAGACCAGCTCCGTACCGCCCGGTGCGCACGGCGGCAACCTCGATCTCAAGGCGCTGACCGCCGGCTCGACTCTTTACCTGCCGGTACACGTGCCGGGCGCGCTGTTCATGGTGGGCGACGGCCATGCCGCGCAAGGCAACGGCGAAGTCGACCTGACCGCGATCGAAACCTCGTTGATCGGTACATTCCGCTTCGATCTGCTCAAGGGCCGCGCCCTCAAGTGGCCCCGCGCCGAGACGGCGACTCACTGGATCAGCCTCGGCCTCGCCGACACGCTCGACGACGCACTGCGCATCGCGGTACGCGAGACCATCGACTTCCTGGCAGAAACACAATCGCTCTCCCGAGAGGACGCCTACAGCCTCGCAAGCGTGGCGGTCGATTTCGAGATCACACAGGCCGTCGATGGCGTGAAGGGCGTACACGCCATGATTCCCAAGGCTATCTTCCGATGATCTCGACCGACCGAACGCCGCGCAGGCCAGCACCATGACGCGAGCGGAACTTGATAACTATGCGGAAGCCACAACGGCAGCGCTCGGCGTCCCGATCCCGCCGGAGTATCGCGACGGCGTGATCAACAACCTCGAGACGATCTTCGCGCAGTCCACCCGACTGATGTCGCTGAAGCTGGGGCCACTCGAGGAGGCCGCGCCCGTGTTCCGCGCCGACAACGAGTCAACTGGCCGGTAGGTCAAGTTCGCGGAAATCGGGCAGGGCCGCAGACAATGGTCGGCCCGCACGCAGCACCGTCCGGGGCCCAGAGGGACGCGCTGCGAGTTCCCACCAGTCGCGCGCGCCGAACAGAATGAGGTCCGCCTGGCCTCCAGGCCGCAGACGCCCGCCGCCGTTCACTCCCATCACGGCAGCAGGTGTCGACGTGACCGCGCGAACCCAGTGATCCATGCGAGCGTCGAGCTGCGCTATCCGCACCGACTGAGTGAACACTTCCACGGGATCGAGGTCGCCGAACGCGTAGAAGGCGTCGCGCATATCGTCGCTCGCCAGGGCAACCGGCACCCCGGCCGCATCGAGCTCCTGCATCAGCGTGATGCCGCGCCAATGCGGAGTCGCCGCGCCGCTGCGGCGATCCTGCAAGTACAGGTTGCACATCGGCAGCGACACCACCGCAATGCCGGCCGTCGCTATGCGTTCGATGGTGTGCGCAGCTGCGGCAGCGTCCCGCACGGCCAGACTGCAGCAATGGCCGACCGTGACCCGCCCCTCCCAGCCAAAACGCAGTGTCGCGTCGACGACCGCATCGAGACCATTCGACCGGGGATCGCCCGATTCATCGACGTGCAGGTCGATATCGAGATTGCGTTCGCGCGCGAGTTCGAAAATCCGCTCGACGGCAGGCGCCGGATCCGGATCGTCGACAATGATACCGCCGAGCAATCCGCCATGACGGGCAACGAGGTTGGCGAGTTCGACGCCACCGGCCCCCGCATAGCGGAACGGCAGCACCAGGGATACGGCTTGCAGTTCGACGCGACCCTGCCAGCGATCCCGCACCTGGGCAAAGGCAGTCCACGACACCTCACGCTGCACCTCGAGGGAGTCAAGGTGGGTTCGCACGGCCGAACTGCCGTGGACCCACGCGCAGCGCAGCGCAAAGTCCATCCGCCGCACGATGTCATCGACCGTCCAGTAGGCCTCGCGGTCGCGTTCGACCACTTTCAGCGCGTCGAGCCAGAATCCCGTGGGATTAGGAGCGCGGCTCCAGGTCTGGGCGTTGTCGAGGTGCGTGTGCAGGTCGGTACACGTGGGCCAGACCATGCCGCCGCCGAGGTCGACGACTGGCAGCGCCGCCTCGTCGGACGCGCCATGACGGCCGAAATCGATGCGCCGGATACGACCGCCGTCGATCGTCAGGTCCGCCGCACACAGACCGTGCCGGACCTCGATGTCGGCGCTCACGGCGTCGACGAGGCTCGCCGGTATCCTCGCATTGACGATCCGGAACGGACCGTCCGGCGGCATCGGTTGCGTCACGCGCTGGCGGCCTGATCGGTCGCGTTGGCCTTGGCGTCGAGAAACTCCGAGACCGGGCTGACCGTCGCCGCAAAGCGCTCCGCATACGCCGCCGCGAGACCCAACGCCGGTGAGGCATTGAACGATCCGCTACGCGCCTTCAGATTGACACCCGGTTGCTCGATGGCCGGCGGCGTCTCACCCGTCTTCAATCGCGCCTCGGCCGCCTTGCGCAAACGCAAGCGAGCCCGCGCCACCATCAGGTCGCTCGGCGCGAGGTGCTCGAGCCGTCGATCGACGATGTCACCCATGCTTTCGGTGACGTACTGATCCTGGATCGTGATGCCGGCGACGCCGGTAAAGGTCGTGGTGCGCTGTTGCGTACGATCGATGCGGTAGTCGTTGGTCGAGTTGGCGGCCGAACGCCACCGGCCGAACCAGTCCGTGGTGTTCGGCAGGTACTCATGGTTGAACTCCAGGCCCGGCAGCATCGTGCCATCCTTGCGATGGCGCATCGGCGCCGAACGCCGGGTCCAGGAGAAATTGAACACCATGGTATGCGTGTCGTCCATCGGTACGCAGGCATTGGCCGCGATGTTGTCCTCGAAGGTACCATCGGGGATGAGGGCCCAGAACGGCAGCAGGAACTGCGTGATGCGCCAATAGCGCAACCCGCCGACAGCCTCGCGATACGCGCCGCCCATGACACCCCAGTCAGTATCGACAACCTCGAACTCCGGCGCACGGTTCAGGATGACCGGCGCATGCATGTTGTCGAGATCCACCTCGTCCTTGCGCACACTGCCAAAATGCAGGAACCCGAGGTGCGAGGTGTCGAAGTCGCCCTCGATGACCTGCAGCCAGTTGCATTCGCGTTGCGCGAGTCGTACGCGCGCTTCGTGCTCCGGCAACATCGTCGCCTCGATGGCGGGCAGCGGCGGCGCTTCGGCGCGCGAACCGAGATAGACCCATACCAGTCCCATGCGCTCGAAGGTGGGGTAGGCCTTCGCCGCGACTCGCGCCGCAAGGTCGCGACCGGGCGGCACGTTCGGCATGTCGAGGCAGCGCCCCGTCACATCGAACTTCCAGCCGTGATAGATGCACCGCAGGCCCCCTTGCTCGTTGCGCCCGAAGAACAGCGAGGCGCAACGGTGCGGACACCGGTGGTCCATGATCCCGACGCGCCCCGCGCTGTCGCGGAAGCCAACCAGCTTCTCATTGAGGAGCAGCAGCCGCACGGGGTCGCCATCCGTCACCAGCTCGGTCGAGAGACAGGCGGGGATCCAGTACTCGCGCATCAGATCGCCCATCGGGGTGCCGGCGCCGACGCGTACCAGGAAATCGGGGGAGTTGACCGGGATAGTCATGTGGCCTGCACCTCAGTCCGAACCGCGGGACTTCGCCGCCCAATCAGGATCCGACCAGGCCAGCATCTTGCCCGGATTGAGCAGCCCTTTTGGATCGACGAGCCTCTTGTACTGCAGCTGCACTTCGTCCACCTGCTTCATTCCGCCCTCTTCAATCGTATAGGCATGCGGGTTGAACTGTCGCACGCCGACGGACTCGTGGAAGGCCATGATCTCCTCGAGGCGCGCCTCTGTCGTGAAGCGTACCAGCTGGATACCAGCGAAGCTGAAGCCCGGGCCGGTGCGCATGAACTCCAGGTGCAGGCGGACTTCGTCGCCAAAATGCTGCGCCAGTTGCTCGACCAGCGCGAGACCCTTGCCCGCCGGGAACGAGGACTGCAGATAGGTCAGGCGCGGGTCGGCGCGCAAGGCCCACATCGTCGTATGGTTCCAGCACAGGAAGAAAGCCGGCACGAGGCCGCCGGCGCTGACTTCGGCGGCCGACCTGCGATAGGTAACTCTGCCTCCGAACTCGGCTGCCAGCCTCTCGAAAGGCTCCCACGACGCCTCGGCCACCATCACGATCGCGCAGCTGCACGCCTCCGGGACGAACTCACGGATCGGCTTCAGGTAGGCCTGCGCGATCGACGGGGCCATCACGCCGCAGAGCTTCTTGATGATCGCCGGCTGCTCGGCGAAGGCCTGGCCGAAACGAACCGCGGTGAGGAAGTCGTCGAACACGACCACGCCGTCCACCCAGTCGAAAGCCGGCGCGGTCGGCATCTCGAGCTCCGTGATGATGCCCGTCGTGCCATAGGCGTGGGCCACGCGGGCGATTTCGCTGCCGCGCAGCTCCAGCGCGCGTGGCTCCGCCTCGAGCGTCACGATGCGCGCCCCGAGTATGTTGCCGCTCTCGCGCAGCATGCCCCAGGTGATCGAGCCCACGCCGCCGGAACCGCCCGCGATGAAGCCGCCGAGCGTCGCCGTGTCCCGCGTCGAGGGGTGCATTCGCAGCTCCTGTCCGCTGGGCGCGAGCAACGCCTCGAGCGCGCCCATCCGAATGCCAGCCTGGACGCGGAACGCGCCTCGACGGACCCATAACATGCGCTCCAGGCTCGAAAGATCCAGGACGATGCCACCGCGGATCGGCATGCACTGGCCGTAGTTCGCCGTGCCGCCGCCGCGCGGCGTGATCGGCACAACGAAGCGGAAGCAGGCGCGCGCGACCGCGATGACGTCCTCTTCACTGCGCGGCAGGACGATCGCGTCCGCCACCACGTCGGCGAACTGACGGCGCAGGACCGGGCTGTACCAGAAATTGTCGCGACTCCTGCGAACCAGCGACTCGCCTTCCAGGACAACCGGTATCCCGTCGATCGCCGCGAGAAACCCGGCGGGGAGCATCATGGGCGGGCTGCCGCCGCATGCCACACCACGCCCGGAGCCGCCGGGCGCTTCGGCGGGATCACGTGCACAACTCCTGGACCACGGACTGGACGAACTGCCGGCCGGCGACCAGCTGCTCGATCGCGATCCATTCGTCCGGCTGATGGGCCTGGTCGATCGACCCCGGGCCGCACAGCACCGCCGGCAACCCGGCGCGACTGAACAGCCCCGCTTCGGCCACGAACGCCACGCCGGCCGAACCGCGATCGCCGGTTAGCGCGCGAGCCACCACTTCGGCGGAACTCGATGGGGCCGCCTCCAGCGCCGGCACGCTCGCCGTGCGAGAGACCTGCACGCCGCAGCTCGGCGAGACTTCGCGCAACCGGGCGTTCATTTCCCCCGCAGCTTCGACGAACCGGCACTCGAATCGGTCTGCATCCGACTCGCACTCGGCCCGCAGATCCCACGTAAAGCAGCAACGACGCGCGAGGATGTTCGCCGCCGTGCCGCCCTGGACCACGCCGACGGTCATGGTGGTGCCCGGCGGGGCGAACAACGACAGCCCCCGGTGGTTGGCCGCGGCCTCGCGGTTCAACTGCTCCACCAACGCCATCAGCTCGACCGCCGCCGTGACGGCCGACGTGCCGATACCCCGGCTGCTTGAATGTGCCTCCTTGCCGGTGACTTCGACCTCGAAAAGGCGGATACCCTTGTGAGCCGAAACCACCTGCATCAGCGTCGGCTCGCCAATGATCACGGCCGCCGGAGTCGGCACGGACCGCTGCAGCTGCGCGATCAAAGCCGGCGCGCCGAGACAACCCACCTCTTCATCGTATGAAAAAGCGAGCACGAGTGGACGCTTCAGGGCCGATGCCAGCGCGCGGTCGAGCACGCCGAGCAACAAGGCGAGGAATCCCTTCATGTCCGCAGCACCGCGTCCGTAGAGACGCCCGTCGCGCTCCGTAAGCGTCCAGGGATCGGACGTCCACGGCTGCCCATCGACCGGCACCACATCGGTATGCCCCGAAAGCACGATTCCGCCAGCCACTGGCGGGCCGATGACGGCCAGCAGGTTTGCCTTGGTGCCGTCACCGCTCGAAACACGCGTCACGGCGGTGCCACGTTGCGCGGCAAACTGCTCGACCCAGTCGATCAGTTCGAGATTGGAGCGGCGCGACGTCGTGTCGAAGCCAACCAGAGCGCGGAGGATCTCGACCTCGGCCGTTATGCTAGCGTCCATATGTGATTTCGTGCGTCGCGACGATGACGCGCACCCTTACGGTGCAAGCCTATACCTGCTCCGCGGAACGCGATCTGATCGTAAGTAAGAAATGATTTAATAACAAGGCAGGCCGGGATTCATACCCGGCATCGGCATGACGGTAACATCGGAACAATCATGCGAGTCCATGTACTTTACGCCCACCCGTTGCCGGACAGTCTGAGTTCCCGCCTTCACCAAGTGGTACTGGACAGCCTTCGTGAGCGCGGCGCTGAAATCGATGATCTCGACCTCTACGCCGACAACTTCGATCCGCTGCTGCGGTCGCGCGACCGCAAGATCTACCACGACACGAGCATCAACCAGGAGCGCGTCAGCCAGTACGTCGCACGCCTGCAGGCCGCCGACGCCCTGGTGCTCTGTCACCCCGTCTGGAACTTCGGTTGGCCCGCTATCCTCAAGGGCTACTTCGACCGGCTGTTCCTGCCGGACGTCTCGTTCAAGGTGAAGGAGGGCAAAGTCTCGCCGGGCCTCACTAACATCCGCACGCTCGTCACCGTCACCACCTATGGCACCACTCGCCTTCGCGCACTCTATCTCGGCGACCCGCCCCGCATGAACGCCACCCGCTTCCTGCGCGTGATCTGCGCACCGGACGTACGCGTTCGCTACCTCGCGCTCTATGGGATCAACCAGGTGTCGGGCCCGAAGGTGGAAGCGTTCGTCAGCGGTGTCCGGCGCACCCTCCACACGTTGTTCTGAACTGCCGGCCCATGCCCGCTCTGCTGTTAGACGGAGACCTGCTCGCCACGCGGTTGCGCACCGGCCTCGCCGCGGAGGTCGCCGAGCTCACCGCGCGCGGCATGACAACTCTGTTGGCCACGATCACCGTGGGTGACGACCCGGCCACCCGTGCATATATGGGGCGCAAGCACGTCGACTGCGCGGCGGTGGGCATCGCGTCGCGGGACCTGCGCTTCCCGCTTGACGTCACCGAAGCCGAGCTGATGGCCTGCATCCGGCAGCTCAACGACGATCCTTCCGTCACCGCACTGTCCCTGCAGATACCGCTACCCGCGCACCTGGACGCGGGTCGCCTCGTGCTCGCGACCGACCCTGCCAAGGATGCGGATGCGAAGCATCCACTGACGCTCGGCCGCCTCGCCTGGCGGCTTCCGTCGCCCCGCCCCTGCACTGCCGCCGGTGTGCTGGCGCTGTTGCGGGAGCATCAGGTGCCACTCGCGGGCCGGCGCGTGCTGATCGTCGGTCGCGGCTTCTTCACGGGCCTCCCTCTGATGTCGATGATCTGCGCACCCGGCACGGACGGCGTGGTCACGGTCGCCCATCGCCAGGCAAAGGACCTTGGCGCGCTGACGAAGGAGAGCGACGTCATCATCAGCGCCGCAGGCCAGCCCGACCTGATCACCGCCTCGATGATCAAACCCGGCGCTGCCGTCGTCGGCGTCGGTATCAGTTACGTGGACGGCGCCATGGTCTCGGACATTGCCGATGACGTCGTGAGCGTCGCTGCCTTCGTGACGCCGCGGCACGGGTCGATCGGCGCGCTGACTCGTGCAATGCTCCTGCGCAACGTCGTGGACATTTCGAGGGGAAGAGGATGAGCAAGCGGACGGGGACGAGCCTGGCGACCCCGGGCGCCGCTGCAGCGGCCAGGCCGCCGGCGCGACGGCGCGACGCGGAGCGCACCAAGGCGACGATCCTGGCCACCGCGACCCGCGAGTTCAGCCTGCATGGGTTCTCGGGCGCGCGCACCGAGACCATCGCCAACAAGGCTCGGTGCAACATCCGGCTGATCTATCACCACTTCAAGAGCAAACAGGGCTTGTACATCGCGGTCATCGAGGCCGCCTACGCCGACATCCGCCGCAAGGAAGCAGAACTGCAGTTCGACCTCTCCGACCCGGCCGGCGCGCTTGAAAAGCTGCTCGTGTTCACGATCGGCTATTTCGAGGAGAACACCTACTTCGAGGGCCTGCTGCAGACCGAGAACATGATCCAGGGCCGGTTCGTCCGCCGCTCCAGGCGCGTGCCGGAATCTGCGGCGCACTTGAAGCGCACCCTCAGCGCCATCATCAAGGCCGGCGAGCGTGCCGGCGTGTTTCGCCGCAAGCTCGACCCGATCCAGATCTACGTCACGATCACGGCCCTCAGCCGGTTCCACGTCGCCAATGCCTATTCACTGTCCGCCCTGCTGGGCGAGGACCTGCGCAGCGCCCGCTGGCGCGCCGCGTGGCGCGCCCACGCCATTTCGCTGCTGCGCGCGTATCTTCAAGGAGCGCCCGACGTGAGCCCCGCCGCGAGGCAATCGAGGGATTGATGGCCGCCACGACAACAGTACTATCGTTCCGCAACGTCTCCTTGACGTTCGCGAACCGGACCGAGGCCCTGCGCGGCGTCTCACTCGACGTCGCGGCGGGCGAATTCGTCAGCATCCTCGGCCCCTCCGGTTGCGGCAAGTCGACAGTGCTGCGGATCGCCTCCGGACTGGCGGACTACTCCAGCGGCGAACTGTTCGTTGATCGCGAGCACCTCGGCTTCACGTTCCAGGACCCGACACTGCTGCCCTGGCGCACCGTGCAGCACAATATAGAGCTGCTGCTCGAGTTGCGTGGCGTGCCGGCCGCGGAGCGCCAGCGCATCGCGCGCGAGAAGATCGCGCTGGTCGGCCTCGAGGGGTTCGAGCACAACTATCCAAAGCAGTTGTCGGGTGGCATGCGCATGCGGACGTCGCTCGCCCGGTCGCTGACGCTGGACCCGGCCGTGGTGATGTTCGATGAACCGTTCGGTGCGCTCGATGAGATCTCACGCGAGCGGCTCAACGACGAGTTGCTGGGTCTCTACCGCCGCCAGGGCTTCACCGCGCTGTTCGTGACGCACTCCATTTCAGAGGCCGTATTCCTCTCCAGTCGCGTCGTCGTGATGTCATCCCGCCCCGGTCGTATCCTGTCGGAGTTCCGGATCCCCCTCGACTATCCGCGCGACCCGTCGATCCGGTATCTGCCGGAGTTCGCACGCCTGTGCGGCGACGTCTCGTCGGCACTGCGGGCGGCAACGGTCGCCGCGGTCGAGGCCTGACATGAGCACCTCGGCGCCGGCGCCCGCCCCCTACCATCCACCCCGGCCAGCGGCCGCGCGGCCGCGCGCCGCACTGGCGCCGCTGCAGCAACTTGGCCCACCGCGGATTCTTGGCGCGCTGCTGGCGTTGCTCTACGCCTGGGCGCAGTCCGGACTCGAGCCACACCGCAGGTTCCTGATGCCGGGCTGGGCTGCGCTCTGGGAGGGTGCATTCTCGTCGCCCGAAGTACTCGCGGCACTGTGGCGCAGCGCACTCGAGACAGGCCGCATCGCACTTGCCGGGCTCGCCATCTCGATACCGATCGGGATGGGCGTCGGCATCCTCGCCTTCCGCTGGCGATTCATGGAACGCGCCGTATTCCCGTACCTGGTGGCGCTGCAGTCGATCCCGATCCTGGCGATCATCCCGCTGCTGCAGTCACTGCTCGGGTTCGGCTTCCTGCCGAAGGTGCTGATCGTCGCGCTGTTCACGTTCTTCGCCGTGCCGACGACGTTGTTGCTGGGCCTCAGGAGTCTTGAACCGGGCATCCTCGATCTGTTCAGGTTGCACGGTGCATCGTGGGGTGTGACCCTGCTCAAGGCGGGCCTGCCGTCCGCGCTGCCGGCGCTGTTCGCCGGTCTGCGCATCTCTGCCGGCATGGCGGTAATCGGGGCCATCGTGTCCGAACTGTTCTTCGTTTCCGGCGAAGGCGGACTGGGCCAGCTGCTGATCAACGCCAAACTCGACTTCCAGTATGAGCAGATGTACGCGGCGCTGATCGTCTCTTCGCTGATGTCCATCGCCGTCTACCTGTTCTTCAGCTGGCTCGGCAAGCGGCTGTTTGCGCACTGGCACCCGTCTGCCGACACCGGCGGCACCTGAATGACGACGCGGGTCCGCACGCCCCCAGCCAGCGGTCGGGCGGCCGTCGTGGCTGTCCTGGCCTGGGTGGCGGCCGCCGCCACCCAGGCCGCCTCGACCCCGTCGCCGCCGGCGGCCACTCTCGCGCTTGCGCCTGCGCCGACGACTCCGGAACCGCCCGGCGCCTTCGCGCGCCGTCGTTACCGCACACTGCTCGCCGGCGTTTGCCCGAACCCGTTGATCGTGCAAAAGGACTGGCTGATCCAGTCGGAGCATGGCGCGCTCTACCAGTTGATCGGCGGCGCAGGACGGATGAGTCGCGGCCGTTACGAAGGCCCACTCGGATCGACTGGCATTGAGCTGATCGTGCTCGAAGGCGGACGGGGCATCGGTCTCGGCGATGCCGAAACGGCCTACTCGGCACTCTACATGGGCAATTCCAAGGCCGGCGTCGTGCCCCACCTGGCGTTCCACGACCTCGACAACGCCTTGATCTTCTCGGCGCGATTTCCGGCTATTGGCGTCGTGGCGCTGCTGGACAAGTCGCCGTCCGTGCTGCTGTGGGATCGAGCCACGTATCCGCAAGGGTTCCACAGCCTTGCCGACCTCAAGGCCTTCGCCGCGAGTGGTCGGGGAAAGATCTACGTCTCCACGACCAAGCGCACGTTCGGCCGTTTCCTGCTCACGCAGGGCATCCCAAAGGACGCATTCGCGGAGGGTTTCCGGGGCGACGGCGAGACTTTCGTGATCAACAACGGCACCTGGCTCAACCAGGGCGCCGTCACCAACGAGGTGTACCAGTTCGAGCATGGCTTCAACTGGCGCAAGCCCATCGACTACGTGCTCGTCTCGGACCTGGGGTACGACATCTACCCAAGCATGGTCTCGGTAGCGACGAACCGGCTCGAGGAACTGGCGCCCTGCCTCACGAAGCTGGTACCGCTGCTGCAACAGGCGCAGGTGGACTACGTCACCGATCCGCGCGAGATCAATGACCTGATCGTCCGCTTCGCCGACGCGAAGCTGGCCGCGCCGTTCTGGAAAATGCCCAGGAAGCTGGTCGACAGCGCAGTGCCAGTGCAGCTCGCCGCCGGACTGGTCGGCAACGGCAACAACCAGACCCTCGGCGATTTTGACCTCCGGCGGGTGGCAGGATTGCTGGATCAGATCCGCGGATCCCTGGATGTGCGCGCCAAGAAAGGTGTCGTTCCGCAGGATGTCGTGACCAACCGATTCATCGACGCCCGGATCGGCCTGCCGACCCCGGCCGGTACACAACGCCAATGACCGCACGGATCATCACGGGCCATGACCTCGCCGCCAGCATTCTCGCGGCGACGCGGACCCGCGCTGACCAACTCGCCGGGCGGATCGGGCGCCGCCCCAGCCTTGTCAGCGTCTTCGCCGGGGAGAATGCCGGTAGTCGCGGCTACCTGGAACGACAACGCACCAGCGCTGCGCTGGCCGGTATCCAGTGGACGACGGAGTCGCTGCCATCGGGTGCACACACTGAAGACGCCGCCGCGGTCGTCGCGCGCCTCTCGGCCGATACGGCCGTGGATGGCATCGCGGTCCTGTTCCCGCTACCGACCACGATCGACGTCACGCGCTTGCTGTCGGCGCTCGCACCCGGCAAGGACACTGACGGCCTGCATCCCGCGAACGCCGGCAACCTCGCCTGCGGCTACGAAGAATCGGGTTTCATTCCGTGCACCGCACTGGCTGCCGTAGCCTTGGCCGAGAGCATCGTAGGTTCGTTGCGCGGCCTGCCCGTAACCGTGGTCGGGGCCTCCGTCCGGGTGGGGCGACCGCTGCTGCAGCTACTGCTCAATCGAGAGGCGACAGTCACGGTCGCGCATGCCGCGACCCGTGACCTGGCCGGCTCGTGCCGCAGCGCGGAGCTGCTGATCGTCGCCGCGGGCCGCGCGGGCCTGCTCACGTCCGACGCCATCAGGCCTGGCGCCGTGGTGATCGACATTGGCATCAATGTCGTACCCGGCACGAACCCGGACGGCTCCGCGCCGCGGATCGTCGGGGACGTCGACCTCGACTCCGCGCGCCACGTCGCTGGTGCGATATCCTCGGTACCGGATGGCGTGGGCCCGGTGACGACCGCGTACCTGATGGCGAATGCGGTCAGCGCTGCTCACGCGCGGCTCCGCTAGTTGGCCGGAGCCGACTTGCAGTTGCGCACCCGCGCAGCCTGCGAAGCGTTCTGGTAGTCCCGCCACCGACAGGTACGCGCATGAGCATCGTCTACACGAACATCCGACGCGCCAATCGCGCCGTCGCTGATGGCCTCGCAGCCTGCGGGGTCGCCACCGTCCACGAAGCGCAGGGCCGCACTGGCCTGCTGGCGCCGCACCTTCGGCCGATCTACGCAGGCGCGCGGATCGCGGGCACGGCGGTGACGGTCAGCCTCGCACCCGCCGACAACTGGATGATCCACGTCGCCGTCGAGCAGTGTCGGGAGGGCGACATCCTGGTCGTCGCGCCTACCTCGTTCTCCGATGCGGGCTACTTCGGCGAACTACTCGCCTGCTCGCTGATGGCTCGCGGCGTACGCGGTCTGGTGATCGACGCCGGCGTGCGCGACATCCGCGACCTGACGGCAATCGGCTTCCCGGTCTGGTCGAAAGCGGTCTCCGCGCAGGGTACGGTCAAGGAAACCCTCGGCAGCGTAAATGTGCCGGTGGTCTGCGCCGGTGCGCTGATCCAGCCGGGCGACGTCGTGATCGCGGATGACGACGGCGTCTGCATCGTGCCTCGCAAGGCCGCGACTGACGTGCTGAGAGCCAGCGAGGCACGCGAGACCAAGGAAGCTGCGGTCCGCGAACGCCTGAAGGCGGGCGAGCTCGGTCTCGATATCTACGGCATGCGCGAGAAGCTGGCGAGCCGCGGCCTCGTCTATCGCGACCAGCCGCCGGAGGCGTGAGCGAATGCTGCGCGCAATCCCGGCGACGTTGATGCGCGGTGGCACCTCGAAGGGCCTGTACTTCGACGTGCATGACCTGCCGGCCGATCGCGCGACGCGCGATCGCGTGCTGTTGGCCGCGATGGGCTCGCCCGATGCGCGGCAGATCGACGGGATCGGCGGCGCGCATCCCTTGACGAGCAAGGTCGCGGTGATCGGTCGCTCGACCCGGCCGGACGCCGACGTCGACTACCTCTTCCTGCAGGTCGTCGTCGACAAGGCTGAGGTCAGCGACTCGCAGAACTGCGGCAACATCCTTGCCGGTGTGGGGCCCTGGGCGATCGAGCACGGCTTCGTGCCGCACGCCGGCGACGTGACACCCGTACGGATCCACATGGTCAATACCGCGAGCATTGCCGTCGCACTTGTGCCGACGCCGGGTGGTCAGGTGGAGTACGAGGGCGACGCGCGCATCGACGGCGTTCCGGGCACGGCGGCTGACATCCGCCTCGATTTCCTCGACGTGGCGGGCTCGTCCTGCGGTTCGCTGTTTCCGACCGGCCACGTCCTCGATCAGGTCGACGGGCTGGCGGTCACCTGCATCGATAACGGCATGCCGGTCGTGATCCTGAAGGCCGCAGACTTCGGTCTCGGTGGCCACGAATCGCCGGCGGACATCGAGGCCAATGACGCAGTGAAACAGCGCGTGGAGCGGATCCGGCTCGAGCTGGGGCCGCGGATGAACCTCGGCGACGTCGCAGATAAAGCGGTACCAAAGATGTCGTTGGTCGCGCCGGCGCGCTACGGCGGCGCGGTCAGCACCCGGACGTTCATTCCACACCGCGTACACGAAGCCATCGGCGTGCTCGGGGCAGTCAGTGTGGCGACCGCCTGCGTGGCACCGGGCTCGGTCGCTGCGCAGGTCGCCGGGCTCGGCGCGCGCGTCGGCGCACAACGGCTTGAGATCGAACATCCGACCGGTTTCCTCACCGTGGAGATGGACGTCATGCCTGAGGCGGGCGGCCTGCGCGTCAACCGCTCGGCGCTGCTGCGAACCGCCCGCAAGCTGATGCGCGGCGAGGTCTACGTAGCGTCCACCGCCTGGAGCGCAACGTGAGCGCGCGGATCGCGCTGCTCGGATTCGGCGAGGTCGGCCAGACGCTGGCGTCCGACCTGTTGGCTGCCGGCCAGTGCGATCTCCTCGCCTGGGACAAGTTGTTTCTGGACGAAGAAAGTGGCCCCAGTCGGGCCATCGCCGCGTTCGGCGAGCGCGGCTACGGCGACGCCCTCCAGGCTGCGCCCGGCATGGCGGCCGCCCTGGCGGGCCGCGACCTCGTGGTCTCGGCCGTCACGGCCGGCGAATGCCTCGCCGCCGCGCGCGAGGCCGCCGCCGGGATCTCGCCCGGCACGTTGTTCTTCGACCTCAACTCAGTTTCGCCCGCCACGAAGTCCGAGGCCGCGCGCCTGGTCGAGGCCACCGGCGGCCGCTACGTCGAGGCCGCGGTGATGTCACCGATCGGCCCGAAGCGGATCGCATCGCCGATGTTGCTCGGCGGCCCGCACGCGGCCGCCTTCGCGCCGCGCGCGCGGGAACTGGGCTTCACGGGCGTGGAAGTCTTCGCCGACAGCGTCGGGCGCGCCTCGGCCGCCAAGATGTGCCGCAGCGTGATGATCAAGGGCATGGAGGCGCTGCTGGCCGAATCCCTGCTCGCGGCGCGTCACTACGGCGTGGAGTCGACGGTGCTCGACTCGCTGCGCGACCTCTTCCCGGGCGCGGACTGGCCGAGACTCGCCCGCTACATGATCTCGCGCTCGGTGGAGCATGGCCGCCGCCGCGCGGAGGAAATGCGCGAAGTCGCGCGCACCGTGGCGGATGCGGGGATCGACCCCTGGATGAGTTCGGCCTGCGCTCATCGACAGGACTGGGCGGCAACGCACCGCTCAGCGCTGGAGCAGCCGCGGCTCGAACCCCTGCTGGATACGATCCTGGCGTCGGTGCCAACCGCCGGACGCCCAGACTCGCGACTGGATTGAGGCTCGCCCGGACATGATCATCGACTGCCACGGCCACTACACGACGGCACCCGCCGCGCACCAGCGGTTTCGCGACGCGCAGCTTGCTGGCATCAAGGATCCCGAAGCCGCGCCCGCCAAGTCCGCGCGAATCTCGGACGACGAAATCCGCGAGACCATCGAGACCAACCAGTTGAAGCTGCAGCAGCAGCGCGGCAGCGACCTGACGATCTTCTCGCCGCGCGCCTCCGCGATGGGCCATCATGTCGGCGACGAGAGAGTGTCGTTGGCCTGGTCGATCGCCAACAACGATCTCATCCGGCGCGTCGTCGACCTCTACCCGCAGAACTTCGTCGGCGTCTGCCAGCTGCCGCAGTCGCCGGGTGTGCCGATCGCGAACTCGACCCACGAGCTCGAGCGCTGCGTGATCGAGCTCGGCTTCATCGGCTGCAACCTGAACCCCGACCCTTCTGGCGGCCACTGGAAATCGCCGCCGCTCACCGACCGGCACTGGTACCCGTTCTACGAGAAGATGTGCGAGCTCGACGTGCCGGCGATGATCCACGTCTCGGCCTCTTGCAACCCGAACTTCCACGCGACCGGCGCGCACTACCTCAACGCCGACACCACGGCGTTCATGCAGTTCATCGAGGGCGACCTGTTTCGCGACTTTCCGACGCTCAAGCTCATCATCCCGCATGGCGGCGGCGCGGTGCCCTACCACTGGGGCCGCTACCGCGGACTCGCGGACATGTTGCAGCGTCCGCCGCTGACCGAGCACGTGATGAAGAACGTGTTCTTCGACACCTGCGTCTACCACCAGCCGGGCATCGACCTGCTGGTGAGGGTAATCCACGTCGACAACATCCTGTTTGGCTCGGAGATGGTCGGTGCCGTGCGCGGCATCGACCCCGAGACCGGCCACTACTTCGACGACACGAAGCGCTACATCGATGCGCTGCCGATTCCCGCCGGTGACAAGCGACTCATTTACGAGAAGAACGCGCGCCGCGTGTTCCCGCGCCTGGATGCAATCCTGAAGTCGAGGGGTGTGTGAACGCCACGACGCTGCGCCCGGGCGGACCGGGCTGGGCTTCGGCCGCTACCTCCGGCGGGTACACGATGGACCCCAAGTGGCTGCCTTTCCACGCCGCACCGTCGCAGCCGGTGTTCGTACCCCCGCCAGGCGCGGTCGATGCCCACTGTCATGTGTTCGGGCCCGGCGCGCTGTTCCCGTTTGCACCCGAACGCAAGTACACCCCCTGCGATGCCTCGAAGGAGCACCTTTGGGCACTGCGCGACCATCTCGGATTCGAACGCAACGTGATCGTGCAGGCCACCTGCCACGGTGCCGATAATCGCGCCGTCGTCGATGCGCTGCGCGCCGCAGGGGGGCGTGCCCGCGGGGTCGCGACCGTGAGGGCCGACGTTACCGACGCGGCACTGCAAGAGATGGATGCAGCCGGCGTACGAGGCGTGCGCTTCAACTTCGTCAAGCGCCTGGTAGATACGACGCCGCGCGATGTCCTCGAGACCATTGCGCGTCGAATCGCCGCGCTCGGATGGCAAGTCGTGATCTACTTCGAAGCGGCTGACCTGCCGGAGCACTACGATTTCTTTGCCTCGCTGCCCACCACGGTCGTGGTCGATCACATGGGTCGGCCGGACGTCACGAAACCGGTCGACGGGCCCGAGTTCGAGCTGTTCGTGACGCTGATGCGTGAGCACCCGCAGGTCTGGTCGAAGGTGAGCTGCCCCGACCGTCTCTCGAAATCCGGGCCCCCAGGCTGGGACGACGTCGTGCCGTTCGCGAAGCGGCTGGTCGAGTCCTTTCCGGACCGCGTGCTCTGGGGGACCGACTGGCCGCATCCGAACATGACGAGCTATAT
>JANPDV010000184.1:0-2879 GCA_031431655.1 Gammaproteobacteria bacterium
GGGGTGCGGCCAGGCCCGTGGCATCGACGGCCGCACCCAGGCTGCAGCTCAGCACGCAGGCATGGTTCTCCCAGGCGCGCGCGCCGCGCGACAGGTGTCGCGCCTGCGAGCGCTCGTCGAGCAACTCGGCGCAGGGATTGAGGATGAGCTCAGCGCCGCCGAACAGCGCGAGCCGTGCGTACTCAGGATGCAGGACGTCGCGATCCAGCAGCAGCGCAATGCGCCCGCAACCGGTATCGGCCACGGCCACGTGCGCCGCACCCTGTGCCCCGCCGATGGCGTGCTGCAGCAGCGTCAAGCCGGCGTCCGGCGTGATCAGGAAGCCCACGGCCTGCCCGTCGAACCGATCCGCGCCCACGATGATGACCCCGAGCTCCTGCGCGAGCGCCGACAGCGCCGCGAGCGCGGCATCGGTCGGCCAGGCCGACTCGACTGCCGCACCGCCCGACAGGCATCCGAACGGCAGCAGTGCGAGCGCCAGCTCAGGCTGTCGCGCGTGCAGGCTGCGCAATGCCTGGGCCGCGATGCCGGCGTTGCGCCGGACCGCAGCGGCGTCCTGGCCGTAGACGAACGCCGGCGCGGCACAACCGGCGGCGAAGCCGGTCATCGGACCTCGAACTCGATGTGCATCGACGACAGCGCCCGCATGTTGAAATGGAACTGATGCGCGGGTCGCGGCTGGTCGCGCGCGAGGCGTATGGGTCCAAGCCGCTGCAGCAGGCGTTGCACCGCGATGTTGATCTCCGCAGTTGCGAGGGTGCGGCCCACGCAGCTGTGGATGCCGTAGCCGAATGCCAGGTGACGGTTGGCGTTGGCGCGCTGCAGGTCGAGCCTTGCAGGCTCCGGGAATGTCAGCGGGTCGCGACTGCCGGCGCCATACATCACCATGACGATCGCGCCGGCCGGAATCCGCGCGCCGCCGAGCTCCACGTCGCGCGTACAGCGTCGGTACAGCCCCTGGGCCGGCGCTTCCAGGCGCAACGACTCGTCGACGAAGCGCGGAATCCGGTCCGGCTCGTCGCGCAGCTTCTGCTGCAGAGCCGGGTCGTCGCACAGCATCAGCATCACCGCCAGCAGGTGATTGCGCGTCGTCTCGCTGCCGGCCACCATCAGCTGCGCGCTGAGCGACAGGTAGTCCTCGGTGTTCAGCGGCGAGCCATCCTCCCAGCGCGTTGCCACCAGCATCGACAACAGGTCATCGCCCGGCTTGCCGGTCTTCTTGACGCGCCAGGCCACAAAGTAGCGCTGGAACTCGACGATGATCCTCGCCAGCTCCAGCCGGCGCTCGAGCGTGATGGTCGGGTCGAACGAGGCGATGAAGGCATCGCTCCAGCGGCGCAGCAGCGCGCCATCGGTGCGCGGCAGACCGAGCTGGTCCGCGATCACGTCCAGCGGCAGCAGCGCGGCGAACTCGCTGAGGTAGTCCGCCCGGCCACGCCGCTCGAACGGCGCGATCAGTTCAAGCACGTGCTGGTCGAGATAGTCGTGCATGCGCTTGACGACGGGCCCCGTGAACAGCCGCTCGACGATGCGCCGGAACCGGGTGTGCCGTGGCGGATCCACCTGGCTCAGCACGTCGGCAACCAGCCAGCCTTCGCGCAGGTAGAGTTGATCGACCGCGGTCGGATCGACCGTGGAGACCTCGCGACGCATGTCGATATGACTGGAGAACGCGTCCCACTGCTGGGAAGCCTCGACGATGTCCGCGTAGCGCGTCACCAGCCACAGGCCCATGCGCGCGTCGAAGTGGACGGGCGCCTCGGCGTGCATCGCCGCGTAGTAGGCGTACGGCGATTCATTGATGGCCGGGTCGGCCATCGTCATGCCCGTCAGACGGGCCGGACAGGTGTAATCGGTGCCAGCCATGCAGACCCCCTCATGGTCTCAAGGATACTGCGCCAGGGCCAATGGCCTCAGACGTCGATGACCTTTCCCGGATTCAGGATGTTCCTGGGATCGAGCGTGCGCTTGAGCAGCTGCATCAGCTCGATCTCCTGCGCGTTGCGCGAGATCGGCAGCCACGCCTTCTTCTCCAGCCCGATACCGTGCTCGGCCGAGATCGCACCGCCGTGGCGTTGTAGCGGCTGGTACACACAGCGGTCCGAGGCCGCGTGCATGGCCGCGCGGTCGCCGCTGCCGGCGGCCCCCGGCGACACGATGAAGTGCAGGTTGCCATCGCCGAAATGGCCGACGACCAGCAGCCGCGCCGTCGACCACTCGAGTTGCAGCCGGCCTCGGACTTCCTCCACGTACACGAGGATGTCGCGCAGCGGCAGGCTGACGTCATAGGAAAAGAACGGCCGCAGTCCGGGGTCGGGCTGGAAGTGCTCGCGGATCGCCCAGATGCGTTCGCGCTCCGCGTCGGACTTGGGCAGCACGGCATCGACGATCAGGCCGGACTCGAGCGCGGCCTCGACCGCGGCAGTGAAGCGCGCATCGTCCGCTGCGGGATCCGCGCCCTGCCCTTCAACCACGACGTAGTAGGCGTGATCGCGACCCAGCGGCGGGTCGCGCCCGAGTCCGGCCGTGTTGACGCGATAGTAGTCCTGCCACATCGCCTCGAAGGCCGTCAGCGTGCCGCCAAGCGCCCGGTCCATGTGCTTGAGGAAGGTCGCGAGGTGTCGGCCCTCCTCGATCGCCACCAGCGCCGTGGACACGCTGCCCGGCTGCTCCTGCAGCGCCAGCACGACCCTCGTGACGACACCGAGCGTCCCCTCGGTGCCGATGAACAGCTGCTTCAGGTCGTAGCCCGAGTTGTTCTTCAGCATCCGGTTCATCGACGAGATCACGGTGCCGTCGGCCAGCACGGCCTCCAGGCCGAGCACGTTCGCGCGGGCCATGCCGTAGCGGATCACGTTGAGCCCCCCGGCATTGGTCGC
>JANPDV010000185.1:0-3622 GCA_031431655.1 Gammaproteobacteria bacterium
TGCGGCTTGCGCAGCACGATGGCTCCGCGCTCAACGGTTAGCTCGGCCTGTTGGGATAGCCCCACCTGGGCCAATACGGGCTTTGGGATAACCACGCCCAGTGAGTTTCCGATGCGGCGAACGGTTACCGGCAGTGCTGTCATAGTAATAACAATGTTATTACAGGGTATCTGGTCGGGTCAAGATAAGCGGGGCCGGGCAGGCTCAAGTTCGATGGCAGAGCTCGAACTTCCGCCCCGGAGATCGCCCGCTTGGCGCTCAGCTGTCAATTCCAGGAGTCACGACTTCCCGTGATTCAGGTGCGAGCGATCCAGAGACGACTACCCGGGATTCGCGGGGCAGCTCCGGGGTGCATTGCCGGCGAGGTTGGCAGCGTTGGTGCCGCCGCCACGGATGCACGTGAAGAGGTATCACGCGGCACATCCCTGTGCCGCGCCCCTTCGGGGCAGTCTGCGGCTCGGGGGCTTCGGAAGGGCGGATTGGGAGCGCGGCCGGACATCCCGGAGTTCAGTTGGCGGTCTGGCGGGCTGCCTGGCCGCCGGATCCATTGGGCAGGAGTCGACCGTAGTCTCCATCCCAACATGAGGCCGGTCACGCGAATCAGTCGGGCCTGGGAGGGTGGTTTGAAGTATCCGCCCGCTAAGGCGAGATACTCGATTGATAGCATAGGTGCTATCATTGCAGCCGATGGGTCCACCTCGAATCGTCCTGGATACCAACGTTCTGGCCTCGGCCTTCACGAGTGGTCGTGGGGCGTCGCGGGAAGTCCTGCGGCGCATCCTGCGAAAAGAGGCGCAGGCGCTGATCTCGGTGTCGCTGTTTACGGAGTATGAGGACGTACTGGCGCGTCCGCAGATACAGAGACGGTGCAGTCTGAACTCGCAGGAGCAGCAGGTGCTGTTTGACGCATTCCTGGCCTGCACTGAGCTGGTGGAGGTCTACTACCGCTGGAGGCCGAACTTGCCGGACGAGTCTGACAATCATGTTCTGGAACTGGCCGTGGCGGCCGGAAGTGCAACGATTCTGACGTTCAATCTGAGAGATTTCTCCCGCGGCGAGCTGCGATTTCCGGATGTTGCCTTTCAGTCGCCTGCCAACTGGTTGAAAAAGAATTGAAGGAGAATACATGTCGACTCTCACGATCCGACTGCCCGACACGAAGCACGAGCGGCTGAAGGCATTTGCCCGAACGCGTGGTGTCAGCGTCAATAAGCTGGTCGAGGAGCTGGCCACGGTCGCACTTGCCCAGGCGGATGCCGAGAATCGCTACCTGCTGCGCAAGGCTCGCGGCAAGCCCGGGGTGGGCCTGCAGCTGCTCGAGAAGCTTGATCGAAAGGCCAAGTAGCGTCCGCGATGGTTGGCCCCGGTTCGGCGTCGATGTCTTTCGTGTTCTATCGACACATCACGCCAGCAGGCGGAATGATTCGACGGTAAGTCTGACGGCAAAATCACGCCGCCCTCACGAGAATTCCAGCAGCGGCGGCAAGTTGCGGGGCTTGAAGTTTATCGAGTGGGAGTGAAGGGTCGCTGCGCTGCATAGTGCGCTGGCGCGAGGGTAGGTGCTGCTCGGGGATTCCGGGAAGAAGCGGGCAGAACACGCCCTGCGGTGTGCCTATCATCGAGAAGAGTCACTCGAAGTGACTGAATTGCGGTACTCGTAGACCGCGCCTGCCCGACATTTCTGCTTGAACACGCCAGCATTGGGGAGTCCGCTTGATCGTCCTATCCATTCATATCATGAATGACTATCATCCACAGCATGAAGACCCTCCCCAGGCTGGTCGGAGCCGCTCTTGCGGAGCGCCTGAGGGTCATGCCAGCCGTCGTCGTCACGGGGGCTCGGCAGACCGGAAAGAGCACTTTGGTGGAACAGCTCGTCGCGGGAAAGCGGCGCTACGCGACGCTCGATGACCTGGATGTGCTCGATGCGGCGCGGCGCGACCCGGAGATTCTTGTGGGTGGGCCGGGGCCGGTCACGCTTGACGAGGTTCAGCGCGAACCGGACTTGCTGCGGGCTGTGAAGCGGGCGGTTGATCGGGACCGCACACCCGGCCGATTCCTTCTCACAGGCTCCGCCAATCTCCTGCTGATGCGGCAAGTCTCCGAATCACTGGCCGGCCGTGCCAGCTATCTCACTCTCTGGCCGATGACACGACGGGAACAGCGCGGCCTCGGACAGTGCGGCCGCTGGGAAGACCTGTTCGCCACGCCCGACGGCGAATGGCGCGAGTTGCTGGCCGACGAGAAAGGCAGCCCCGAGGACTGGCACACGCTGGCCCGTCGCGGCGGCTTTCCAACGCCGGCGCTGGAACTGACCACGGCCTCGGATCGACGTATCTGGTTCGACGGCTACGTTCGCACCTATCTGGAGCGGGACCTTCAGGACCTGGCGGCCATCAGCGGATTGCCCGACTTCAGGCGCCTCATGCGGGCTGCCTGTCTGCGTATGGGGCAGCTCGTCAACCAGACCGAGCTCGGTCGCGATGTGGCGCTGCCGCAGCCCACCGTGCATCGCTGGCTGAATCTCCTGGAAACGTCATACCTGCTTTTGCGCCTGCCGGCGTACGCGGTGAATCGGACCAAGCGTCTCATCAAGGCGCCGAAGATCTACTGGGGCGATACAGGTATTGCAATGCATCTGGCGGCAGTCGAGGAGCCGACCGGCGCGCATCTGGAGAACCTCGTCCTGCACGATCTGATGGTATGGCGCGACGCGCGCGTCGAGCGGGCGGAGTTAGGCTATTGGCGCACATCCGTTGGAGCGGAGGTGGACTTCGTGATCGAGTCCGGTGGCAAGCTGCTGCCGATCGAAGTCAAGTCAACAGCGCGTCCCCGGCTGTCCGATGCCGCGCACCTGCGCACGTTCCGCGCCGAGTACGGCAAGAAGGCGCGGGCCGGACTGCTGCTTCACACCGGCAGCTCGATTGAGTGGCTGGCACCGGATGTGCTGGCCGCGCCGTGGTGGGCGGTTCTGTAGAACGACGGATGAGCGCGAACGGGTTGAATCATTCGGGATCTATAGCCTTCTATCGCACGCAAGCAGCATGTCTTGTCGGTGCGCTCGTGACCCGGGGGCGGGCTGCTGCTTGGAGGGGGAGCGCCCCACGGACGGACTTCCGCAGTACGACCTGGCCCTTGGACGACAGCCGCGTGCGGTTCATTCCAGCTGGAGTCCGACGATCAGTGTCCCAGGCCCGCCGTGGACGCCGAGCGCGGGGCCCATGTCCGTCACCAGGAGTGTGGACACTGCGCCGGGTGCCAGCGCCTGCTGCAGTTGCCGGGCCAGGACCTGGCCTGCGGCTGGAGCGTCCCCATGCCCGATCAGGATCCTGAAGCGGGGCGATCCGCCGGCCTTCGCGCCGGCCGTGGCGGCGCCCGACGCCGTCGCCCGCTTCGCCACGAAACGCGCAAAGCGCTCATCGAGCCTGTGCGTTCCCCATAGCGCGCCACCGAGGGTGACCCGACCGTCCGGCTGGGTCGCCAGGATGATAGAGACTCGCAGCAGGCGCGCGACGACGCGTGCGAACTTCGGTACGCGGCCGCCTTTCACTGCGTAGTCGACGCTGCCCAGCAATGCGAACGCGCGGGTGCGGGGGATGGCCGCGCGCACGGCGGCGATCAC
>JANPDV010000186.1:0-3115 GCA_031431655.1 Gammaproteobacteria bacterium
CAATGAGCGCTGTGTTCATGCCGCAGAGAACCCGGATCGACGTCGCGCGTTATCACCAGATGATCGCGGCGGGCATTTTCCATGCGAAGGAGCGCATCGAGCTCATCGAAGGCGAGATGCTCGATATGGCGCCCATCGGAAGTGAGCACGCCGCGACCGTCAATGCTCTGAATCGACTGATGTTCGAGGCCGGCGTAAATCGGCTCGCCGAGATCTCGATCCAGAACTCGGTCGTGCTGGGCGACATCAGCGAGCCGCAGCCGGATCTGTTGTTGCTGGCGCCACGCGCGGATCACTATCGCCACGCTGTTCCCGGCGCCTCCGATGTCCTGCTGCTCATCGAGGTCGCGCATTCCTCGCTGCATTTCGACCGCACCTGCAAGGTGCCGCTGTATGCGCGATTCGGGGTTGCGGAGACCTGGATCGTGAATCTCGTCGATGCCCAGTTGGAGGTGTATCGGCGGCCAGGGCGGCGCGGCTACGCCACGCAGGAAATTGTCGACCGGACCCGCAGCATCGCGCCGGGCGCATTGCCGGAAGTCCTGCTGCGCTGGGGTGAAGTTCTGGGGTGAAGTGCAGGGGCGATGGGCGCGGAGGATAGGCGGCTCTGCGCTGGAGTCGTGAGGACGCGCAGAACCTGGCTGCTGGCATCGCCGAGTTCGGATGGTTCGCGATAGATTTCCAATTGCCGATCGCGAATGTCGGGTAACCAGTATCAAGATCTCTCCCCATGAGCGCTGTGTTCGTACCTCAGCAGACCAGGATTGCTGTCGCGCGTTTGTTCGTGCAGGCGCTCGCCGCGCATCGTGCCGAAATCGCCATCCAGGGACCCGTGACGCTCGGCGACCTCAGCGAGCCTGAGCCGGACTCGGCGGTCCTGCGGCCGCGGGCGGACCGATACCGGCATTCGGTGCCAGGGCCGGCCGATGTACTGCTGCTGGTCGACGTCGCAGAATCGTCCCTGGCCTATGATCGTGCGGTCAAGGCGCCGCTGTTTGCCCGATTCGGTGTGCCGGAGTTCTGGATCTTGAATCTGGTGGATGGGGTACTTGAGGTGTACCGCCAGCCCAGGGCGCGGGGCTATGAATCGATCGAACGTCTTGACCGCAGGTCAACGGCGACGCCAGCGGCGTTTCCAGAAGTCCGCATTGACTGAGGCTCGGCGCCAGGCACGTCGGCATCATCCAGAGCCTGCTCGTCACCTGCCGGCTGCACAAGATCGACCCGTACACGTACCTCGTCGATGTGCTGCATGGATGAACGACGGGATGTTGCCGCGCAGTTCCTTGTAGAACTCGGCGGATGTCGGCGGCGGCCGGTCAGGCGAGGCGGACGTTTCGCAGGCTTGCGCCGCGCGCCACGACTTTGCGGTCGAAGGTGACGAAGGCTTCGGCCTCGGCAGTCGCGAGGGCGATGTGAAACGCGTCCGCGATATCCATGCCCTTGCCGGCGGCTTCGAGCGCGCGGGCGACGTCGGTGGGCGAGGTCGTGGCGACGTTCGGCAGCCCGAGCAAGGCGCGCAGGGCGTGCACGACGGCGAGGGATGTGAAGCCGTAGACGGCGTCGAGCACCCAGGCGGTCTCCAGCAGGACGGTCGGCCCGATCCAGACGTCCTGCTTCTCGAGCAGGGCACGGGCGCGGCGCGATTGGGCCGGATCGTCGGCGACGAGCAGCCGGACGACCACGTTGGTGTCGAGGGCGATCACTTGGCGGATCGTGCGCGCCGTCGGGTCCCTGCGGCCACGTTGGCCCGGCGTGCAACCACCATTCGGATGCCAGCATCCATCTCCTCGAGTGTCCTGGGGCGGCCGACGTGAGGCAGGCAGCCGTAGACCTGTTCGAGCGTGGTGGCGGGAAACGGGGCGACACGGCTGAGCACCACGGCATGGGCGGTGGTCGTGACGATGAACTCGGTGCCGGCTTCGAGGCGAAGCGCCTCGCGGACGGACTTGGGCAGGACGACCTGGCCCTTGGACGACAGCCGAGTGCGATTCATGGAACCAAGGTAAGACATGGTAAGGACATGGTCAAGGCGGGGGATCATGCCGGGAGGAACGAGGATGAGCGCCCGGTCGCGGCAGGTGTCGCGGGAATCCGGTCAATTGCGGTTCACATGGCGATGGCGCGAGATGGCGCGGGGCGCCAAACTTTGCACTGCGCTGCGGGCTTGTGCTTGTCGGCTGATCAAAGCGCAACTATTGTGGTTGCAAGCGGAACAAGGCCATCCGAACTGCCAGTCTCACCATCCGGGACATCCCGCGGCCCATCCTCGACCAGCTGAAGCTCAGGGCTGAACGACATCGGCGTTCGATGCAGGGCGAGATCCTCGCGATCCTCGAATCCGCGGCGGCTGAGGCCGCGCCGCGCCGGACGGTGGCGGAGAGCTGGCCCGTGTGAGGGCGCTCGGCGTGATTGCGGCCGGGACGTTCGTGCTGCAGGCGCAGGTCGGCGGCCAGGCGGCGCCACGCAGCACTCGCGGCGGAAGAACTACGCGTCAGCAGTCCAAGGAATTCTGCGACTCGAACGCCGAACGTCGGCGACGAGCAAAACGCGTATTCAATCCAGGGTTGCGCGCAACGCGGCCGCTTCGGCGCGGGACTGGAACGGCACGTTGGCTTGGAGCACGGCATCGAGGACCAACTTCGCTTCGCGCGTTCGGCCCAGACCAATCAGTGCCATCGCGTAGTGGTGCTCCATGTCGGGCAGCGCGCCAATGTCGCGGCGCCCCTTTTCCAGCACCCCAAGTGCCTTGGCATGCTGGCGATCGAGCGTCAGTGCCCAGCCATAAGTGTCGACGATCGGCGCTGAGCGGGGCGCGCGCGCGTAGGCGCGCTCGGCAAACGCCAGCGCAGCCTTTCGATCGCCGAGTTGCGCAGCGGCGGACGCGGCATTGTTGAGCGCAAGAACATTGTTACCGTCCCTGGCGATCACACTCTCGTACAGTGCCAGTGCAGTGCGTGAGTCACCTTGACCGAGGCGGTACTCGGCCAATACGAGGCTCACGGCAACATCGTTCGGATTGGTTTGCAGCCAACGCGTCAGGGGTTGCTCGGGATTGGCGAGCTTTCCGTCGCGGCGAACGCCGAACTCGCGAATCGCGAGAGTCGCCGACCTC
>JANPDV010000187.1:0-4183 GCA_031431655.1 Gammaproteobacteria bacterium
AAGCAGGCCGCGCAGCGTCGCAGGCAGAGTCATCGTTTGCGACTCTCAGCCGGAGAAGACCGCCTCGCCGATGCGTGCCGGAGTTGCCCGGCTCAGGTCCCGGGAGACCTCGCGCGACAGCAGGCGGCGCGTCGGTGCCGAGATGCTCGCCCGAAGCGCGCCCAGGAACCGCGGCTCCGCCACGATTCGCAGTTCATTGAACTCCCCAAGGCGACGCCGCTCATCCTGCCGCCGTGCGAGTCGCTTGGCAAATCGCGCCACATCCGCAGCGTGCGGATCGAAGTCGGCCCCGGCGCTGCGCTGCATGACGGCGCGATTGCCGGATCCGCCGCGAGCGCTCGACATGACAATCCGGGAGGGGCCTGAGGTGAGGTCGCGCCGCTGCAGGCGCGCATTTGGCGATACGAGGTCCTCGAGTTCGGTGAGCTTCCGGGAGCGCGGGGCGCCCGTAACCAGGAAGAATCGGGCGCGGCCCGAATCGGCAGCCAGAACGCAGACAGGCATGGCCCTCTCCTGAGGTCGGCGGGATGACCCTCCCAACCTAGCGCCGCAGGCGCTTCGCGCCGATACGTAGAACACACCGCACACTACGCAGTCGCTCGAATCGCGCAGCCAGGGGATCTGCCTCATGCTGGAAATGTGTAGATAGCAGACACGTTCGTAGAGCCATTCGTAGAACCGATGGAGGGCGCAATGAGTTTCGCATTCGGGGAACCGTCACGATGAGCACTGCGAAAGGCCGCTCGCCAGCGCGGCGGGCGCATATCCGGGCGGAGGCGGGTCCTGTTCCGCGTGCGGACCTCGCCGAGGCTGAACATCCGGTGTCGATCGTCACGAACTCGGCAGCTTTCATCGAGCCGGTGGACCCCTTGCACCGCCACCGCATGGTCGCCGAGGCCGCGTTCTACATGGCCCAGCGCCGTCGCTTCGACCCAGGTCACGATATCGACGACTGGCTCGCCGCCGAGCAGGCGGTCGACGCCATGCTCAATGGGGGGTCGGCGGCTCCCTGAGCAGCAGTTCCAGGACCGCCTCGGCCGACGCGTCGCGGTCCGCGCCGGCATGATGTCCTCGAAGGAACGCAAGCCATCGCGCGCGCGCCGCGGGATCGCGCTGCGCTTCCGCCACCGCAGCCGCTGCCTCCGCCAGCTTGTGACACTGGCTGCAACGCTCCTCGAACAGGGCGGGCGCCGCCGCGGCGACCGTGTCCGACGTCGGTGCGGCCGTGGCCGGACGGCTTCCGGTCACGGGCGCTGATGTCCCGACCCCGAACAGAAGCGCGGCCGCGAACAAGGCTCCGCTGAGGCTCCAGGAGACACGGGTCACTATTCGGTGCTGCATGCCGTTCCCGGTAGCACTTGGGTTAGACCATGTCGAAGCGTTCGGTATGGACGCAGTCGGGCGCCACCCCGATATCGACCAGGCAGTGTTCCATCGCATCCATCATCGGCGGCGGTCCGCAGACAAAGAACTGGTGGCGCGCCAGGTTCGCGGGCAGGTGTCGCCGCAGCAACGGCGCGTCGATGAATCCGCGCTCACCGCGCCAGTCATCCTCAGGTTCTTCCAGGACGAGCACGACGTCGAGTGCGGCCGGCGCTGCGAGCGCGAGCAACTCGCTGCAGAACATCGCGCGACTGCGGTTTCGGGCGGCGAAGAACAGGGTGATCGGGCGGCGGTCGCCGCGTCCACGCAGGCTCAGGATCATCGACCGCAGCGGTGTGATGCCGATACCCCCTGCGATCAGGACGAAGCACTGGGCGGCAACTCGATCCGGTGTGAAGACCCCATACGGTCCGTCGACCCAGACCTTGTCATTCTCGCGGAGCGCCGGGACGACCTCGCTCGACCAGTCGCCCAGGGCCTTGATCGCAAAGTCTATCGAACCGTCCGCGCGTGGTTCGGCCGAGGATGCCATGGAGAGCGGGTGCTGCTCGCCCCAGAGGGGGCTTGGGCCCGTGACCAGCCAGGCAAACTGTCCGGGGGAGAACCTGAAGCCCGCATGGCGTTCAGGGCGCAGCCGAAGCAGGCGCGTGTCGGCACCGATATCGCGTGAATCCGTCACACGCCATGGCCGGCGCCAGAGTGCCAGCGGGCGTACTGCGCGGTAGCCAAACAGCAAGGCGACGAAGACTGCCAGATAGAGCCAGACGGTCGCGGCAACGACGGGCGATGCGGTGTAGCCCTGCACGAGCAACAGATGAGCGGCCGCCGCCGCCACTGCGAGCAGGGCGGTGACGCGGTGCAGTAGTTGCCATGCCTCGTACGGAATGCGCAACCGGCGTCGCGCGACCGACGACACCACGATCACCACGAGCAGCCAGGCGGACACGGCTCCGCTGCGCTGCAGGGCCGTACCCGCAAAGGGATTCAGGAAGCCGACTGCCGAGCCCGGTGCAATCAGCAGTGTGTGTGCTGCGACGAACAGCATCGCTGCGATGCCCATCTGACGGTGGAACTGCATCAGTGCATCCGTGCCAAAAGGCGCAGATGCCGCCCGCAGTCGCGCGACGAGTCCAAACTCCACGACGATCAGTGCGAATGCGATGAAGCCGATCGCGGCGCCAACCTCGATGCTGAAAGGGCGCGCCACATCGACCGAATCGGTGGCAAATGCCAGCGCCAGCGGTGTGAGGACGAGGGCGAGGTAGAGTCCAAACCAGACGATGCCGCCGACGAGCATAGCCACGCTGCTTGATTCCCTTTCCCTGCCGTCGACAGCCGTCAAGCTAGCCGGTTGCTCCGCGGCCTCCTATTGGCAGAACCGCAGTCTGCTGCGGCAACTGCGTATGCGGTGCACACGAGCGGGCACTAAAGTCCCATTGACTGCGCCCTGCCATCGGAGTCCAAACGGTCGAGTCAAATCTGCCACAGTCATGACCGCCACAGAATCCCCGGAACCCGACCTTTCCGCGCAAGCTGCCATAGAGCAGGTGCTGCGCGCCGAGCGCCTCTCGGAGGACGTGGTGGCGCAGGCTCGGGCCAGGTCGCATGCCATGCTGGCGGCGGCTGCGGACCGCGCTGCGCGGACGTCGGCGCGAGCGCGCGAACGCATTGCACTCCTGCACGAACGCTCGGAACTCAAGTTGCGCCAGGATATCGATGCGCTTGGCGTGGCTGCAGCCGCGGACCAGGCCGGGGAACAACCTGACGAGCGACGGTTACAGCGGCTCGCCGATACCGCCGCGTCATGGCTGGTGCAGGACGATGCCGGTCTATCGGAGCGGTGACCTGGATGGCGCCCAGGCCCGTCTGCAGGCCTGGCGCAGCCGTCGGCCGACCGCCCAGCAGTGGAACACTCTCGAAGCGATCCTCGGCTACGACGAGTTCTTTGCGCGGGCGCGCCAGCCGCCGTTTGCGCACTGGCTCGAGGGGCTGCGATCCACACCGTCTTTGCACGATATCGACCGGGCTATTCGCGCCGCGGCCCGGCACGACTGCCAGGCCCTGGCCTCATGGTATCCAGCGCCGTGGGATGGCGCGCTGGCCCGACTCGCGGGGGCGCTGGAGTTGCCTTTTCTCGCATACCTGCTGCGCGGCGCGCCGGCGCCAGGCTGGATGCTCGAGGATGCGCACCTGAACGCCGTTGTACTGGCGGATCCGCGCGACCGGTTCAGCGTGGCGACTGGTCTGCACTCGCCGCTGCCGGTACCCGCGGACGAGTTGCTGCGGATCTGGACTGAGCGCTGGCTCGCGGTGTTGCCGCAGGGCAGCTCAACGGTTCGCGATGGCTTCGCGCGCCTGGCTGGCGCGGTGCTCGCTGCTGCGGACACGGCGGCGGCGCGCGATGCGCTGCCGGACCGGCTCACGGCACTCTTCAGGCATTACGCGGGCACTCCGGTCGCGATGGCCTGCGAGTTTGCGGCGCTCGTGCTCGATCTGCGTCGCCTGCGAAGCGGGTTAGTGCGCCGCACACTGGCGCAAAGAGCGGCAACGGTGGCCGCGTGATTCTCAAGCCGCGCGTCGCTCAATGGTTCGAGCTGCTGGTGCCGCGCGACTCCCTCGCTACGGCCCTGACGCTGCTGTCGCGCACCAGGGCCGTTGAGCTGCAGGCGCGCAGTGACCTCGCGGGTCCGCAGCCGACGCCCGAAATGGCGACCATGCTGGCGCGGTTCCGTGAGTTGCAGGGGCGGTTCGGGACCTGGTGGCCTGAACCCGCGCTCGATGGTGCCAGCGCTGCGATCGA
>JANPDV010000188.1:0-6160 GCA_031431655.1 Gammaproteobacteria bacterium
CTTGGGCGCGGCTGAGCGCGGCGAGGCCGCCGAAACGCGCGTGCTGCGAATGCGGGATCTGCGCTTTCGAGAGTGCGAAGGTTTTTACTCCAAATCCGCGCGCGCCTGTACCTGGCCCTGCTCGATTACGCAGATGGATGCGAGCGATCAGATGGACCAGGTGTACGAGGGCGTCGTGCATTGGGCCGACGTGATCCTGCTCGCGACACCGATTCGCTGGGGCGTGGCAAGCAGCCTCTACTTCAAGATGGTCGAGCGCATGAACTGCATCCAGAACCAGGAGACGATCGCCAACCGTCACCTGCTGCGCAACAAAGTCGCGGGCTTCATCATCACGGGCGGCCAGGACAACGTGCAGGGCGTGGCGGGTCAGCTGCTCGGCTTCTTCGGCGAGATCGGCTGCCAGTTCCCGCAGTTCCCGTACATCGCACACTCGCGCGGCTGGAGTGCAGAGGATATGGAGCAGAACCAGCTAACGGTGCAGCAATCCGCGGCTCTGCATGAGGGTGCCGCCGCGCTGGCGCGCCGCTGCGTCGAGATGGCACGCGTCATGGTCTCGAGCACGCTCGGCGAATCCGCGCTTACGCGCGGCGGACGCAAGGCCCATGCGTTGGACTCGAAGGACCGCGCTGGGTCCTGATTCCGTTCTGCCGAATGTCGCGGCGATACCCGCGGGTCTTGACAGTCCGCGCTGCCCGGCCGAACACTGGGGCTGCACGGCATCGGGGCATGCCCGTGCGAGGGGTCCGGTCAGCTTGAGGGGGTTTCCATGATGTACGGCACAGTCAACCTGCGCGTCGTTTCGGCGCTGGTATCCGGCTTCATCGCGCTTGCGACCTTTGATGTCCGTGCGCAGGCGCCCGCGACCGCCGCGCCGGAAAACACGCTGGCGCTCGAGGAGGTGGTCGTCACCGCCCGCAAGCGCGAGGAGTCGCTGCAGGACGTACCGCTGTCGGTATCGGCTATCACCGCTTCGAGTATCGAGAGCCTGCGCATCCTGCGACCCGACGATATCGCGCGCTTTACGCCAGGATTCTCCTACGTCTCGTCGTTCGGTCGGCTCAACCAGGAGCGCCCGGTGGTCCGCGGCCAGAGCAACATCCTTGGCGCGGCGAACGCGTCGTTCTTCGTCGACGGGGTCTATGTCAGCGGCCCGGCCGTGTCGACGGAGACTGCGAACCTCGAACGGATCGAGGTCATCAAGGGTCCGCAGGCGGCGTTGTATGGGCGCGCCACCTTTGCCGGCGCGATCAATTACATTACCAAGCGGCCGAGCAATGATTTCGAGGGCAAGGCGACCGCCACATTCGCGCAGCACGATGAGCGCGAATACGGGCTCACGCTCAGCGGACCGGTCCTCCAGGACAGGCTGCTCTACTACGTCAGCGCGCGCGCCTGGCAGTACGGCGGAGAGTACGTCAATCTCGTCGACGGCAAGGATGCTGACCAACAGAGCACGAACTCAGCGACAGCCAAATTGCTGTGGAAGCCGACCGACAACTTCGAGCTCACCCTGTTCGGAACCTGGTCCAAGGACGATGACGAGGGCGCGTTCGCGCTCGGTCTTCAGGGGGCAAACCTCAACAACTGCCAGCTGCGGCTGATTGCGGGCACGGCGGCCAATAATTTTGCGGGCAGCCAGTCTCCACGCTCAACCGGCGCGTTCTGCGGCACCGTATTCGGCGCCGACGATCTCAGCGTCCGCCAGCGCACGGATCTGATGTCGGATCCGGGGCTGGAGCGTACCAACAAGCGTGGGGCGCTGACGGCGAAGTGGACATTTGGCGCTGGCTACGAGCTGACTTCGACCACGGCCTATCACGACGAGAACCAGGAGAGCCAGATCGACGTCTCGTATGCGGGCTACGACGCGTTCATCGCATTCGGCGCCACGCAGACCGGCGCGTTCTGGCGGCGCGGCGCCGAATCGCGCGACGACTTCTCGCAGGAGCTGCGGCTGCGCTCCTCCTCCGAGGGCCGCTTCCGCTGGCTCGCAGGCGTGTACTACTTCCGCGCCAACGACGACACGGTTCGCGATGACAAGTTCCTCGATCTTTCCACCGCCGCGGGCCTCGCAGCCCAGAACGGCGCCGGCTGCTACTCGCTCGGCGGTTCACGGCTCTGTCCGAACGGACAGGGCACGCTGGCGGAGCGGGAGATCCGCAACAAGGCCTATTTCGCCGACGTCGAGTACGACTTCACCGACAAGTTCACGGCGACCCTGGAGGCGCGCCACGCCACCGAGGACCAAGAACAGAAGAACATCTTCGTGCTGGCGCCGTTCTGCAACCCGATGCAGGCCACAGCCACGGGCGGCACGTTCGACGCGTGCACTTTCTCGGGCACCTTCAAGAGCACGACCCCGCGCGTCACGCTGCGCTACAAGGCGACCGAGGACCAGACCTACTATTTCAACTGGGCGCGTGGCAACAAGCCGGGCGGCTTCAACAGCGCGACTGCGGTGCTGGGCGGCATCTCCGCCGGCATACCGGTGCGCTCGGCCTACGATGAAGAGGAGTCGAAGGCATTCGAGCTCGGAGCAAAGTGGGTATTCCTCGACAATAGGATCAACCTGAACGCGGCGCTGTACTACACCGACGTCACCGGGCAGCAGTTGACTTCCAACGTTGCTGCCACGGTCAACGGCAATACGGTTCTGAACTCCTACATCGACAATATCGGCGAGACGGAGATCAAAGGTATCGAGCTCGAGGCTCAAATGCGTGTCACCGAGAGCTTCGATCTGCGCGGGACGTTTTCTTACGTGCAGTCGAAGATCGTGCGCTTCGTCGACAACAACCAGGCGAACCTGTTCAGCCCGGTCGGCTCATTCCGCGCGATACAGAATCCGTTCTCCGTCACCCTGTTGTGCAACGTGCGCGGCGCAGCCAATCCTGTCGCCGGGCGCCCGTTCTGCGACGACGCGCAGAATGCGGACTTGAATGCATTTGGCAGCGTGGCTGGCAAGTACTCGCCACGGGTGCCGAAGCTGCAGGCGTCGCTGATCGCCAGCTTCTCTCGACCGGTGAGCGATGCGCTGAAGTTCCGGCTCAGCGGCGATGTCACCTACGAGGGTTCGAAGTTCGCGCAGGTGGACAACCTGAACGAGACCGGTGCGCACACCTACCTGGGCCTGCGTGCAGGACTCGAGTCCGAGCACTGGGAGCTGTCGCTGTGGGGCAAGAACCTCACGGACGACGACACTTCGCTCGATATCCTGCGCTACATAGACAACCGTGCTGTGAGTGCCGCGACGCTGTTCACGACCGGCGGCGGCATTTCGCCGCGCGGCTATGTGATGACGCTGCCGCGGGGACGCCAGGTCGGATTGACGGGAACGTACCGCTTCTGAAGCCTCGGCGGGCACGCCCTGACGCGCGGCGGTCGCAAGGCCCACGCATTGGCGCCGGTGGAACGCGACGGGACGTGAGTTCGGCCTGCCCGCGCTGGCGGATGGCTCGCGACCAACGTTAAGCGAACAGCACCACCTTCGAGGCGCGCAGCGTACGGTCGCGCGTCACCAGCGGCACGCGGTGCACCACGCTGGTGGCTGCGATCAGCTCATCCGCTGGATCGACATGCACATCGAGGCGTGTCGCGGCAAGCGCGATGGCCTGTGTGATGGGCCAGACATGCAGTGCTGAAAGCACCCGCACCACTTCAGCATGCTCGAGATCGACGTCGATTCGCTCAAGCTGGGCGAGCTTGGCGATCTCCCAGAGCACGATGCCGGAAATGCTCCAGCTGTCCGACGCAAGCAGACGGGATTCGCGTGCCGTCAGTCGACCGGCCACGGCGTGCAAGACGATGTGGGTATCAAGATTCAGCATTCCACTTGACGCCGGTCGACAGGATGTCGCCCTTGATGGTCAGGCGGCCCTTCAAGGACCCGATCAGCGACGCGGACTCGGCGCCAATCGGAATCAGCTTCGCGACCGGCTTGCCGCGCTTAGTGATGACAAGGCCCTCGACCCCGACCCGGTCGAGGATCGCGAGGCACTGCTCCTTGAATTTGGCGGCGGCAATCTGCTTCATGGTCACACCATACATCTGGTCATTTCAGATGTCCAGTTTTAGCATGCCGGTGCTATCGCCGCCCCAACAGGCGGCGGACACCGGTGGGCACGGGGCGGCAGCACGGAAAGCGCAAAAAAACGAGGCGGTCTTTCGACCGCCTCGGAGGATCGCGCCAATCCCGTCAGGGCAGGGTGCCGGGCGGGGAGCCCGGCGCTGGCGCGAGTTACTTCAGGCGTTCAGCTGCGGCTTTCAGCCGCGCTGGTCCATATGCGGCTTTCAGCCGCGCTGGTCCATATGCGGCTTTCAGCCGCACTGGTCCATATGCGGCTTTCAGCCGCACTTTGACTCGCCACAATTCAGGCAGGTCATGCAGCCGTCCATCATCACGACGGCGGCGGTGCTGCATTTGTTACAGAGCTGCGCACCATCGGGGAAGTGCGACTTCGCAAAAGCGTCGGTCTGCTTGTTGCGGGCCTCGAACTCGGCGCGCTTCTCGTCGACGAGCTTCTTCTGGTGCTCGTCGAGCTCGGGCTTGCGCATGATGCCGATGGTCTGCAGGTGCTTCTCGATGACGTAGCCGAGCTCGGCGATGATCGAGGGCATGTACTTGCCGCCGGGCTGCCAGTAGCCGCCCCGCGGGTCGAACACGGCCTTGAGCTCTTCGACCAGGAAGGCCACGTCGCCGCCCTTGCGGAACACCGCCGAGACGATCCGCGTCAGCGCGACGATCCACTGGTAGTGATCGAGGTTCTTGGAGTTGATGAAGACCTCGAAGGGCCGGCGCACTTCGTGCTCGGTGCCCTCGTTCAGCACGATGTCGTTGATGGTAACGTACATCGCGTGATCGGAGACCGGGGTCTTGATCTTGTAGGTGGAGCCGATCAGCACCTCGGGGCGCTGCACTTCCTCGGTGAGGCGGATGACGGTGGCCTTGGGCGGCAAGGTCGAAACCGTACCCCCTGCAGCGCCGTCGGCGCCCTTCTCCGCCGGTCTCTGCACCCGGTACTTGGAAATCTTCTTGTCGATTCTGGTGGCGGCCATGTTCAAAGCTTCCTGGAATCAAAACTTGCCGTAGTAGCCTTCTTTCAACGCGTCGAAGAGATTGGCGGCGCTGTGTTTCTCGCCGTCGTACTCGATCTCTTCGTCGCCCTTGACCGAGACCTCGCTGCCGTCTTCCAGCGTGAACACGTAGGTGGTGTTCTTGAGGTCTTCTTCCTTCACCAGCACGCCCTGGAACGCCTCGGGGTTGAACCGGAACGTGGTGCAGCCCTTCAGGCCCTTCTCATGGGCGTACAGGTAGATGTCCTTGAACTCCTCGTACTTGAAGTCCGTCGGCACGTTGGCCGTCTTGGAGATCGAGGAGTCGATCCATTTCTGCGAAGCCGCCTGGATGTCGACATGCGCACGCGGCTTGATGTCGTCCGCGGTCGTGAAATAGTCCGGCAACTTCTCGTTGACCTGGTTGGAGCCGGGCATGGCACGGGCGTTGATGATCTCGCGGTAAGCCAGCAGCTCGAACGAGAACACGTCGACCTTTTCCTTGGACTTCTTGCCCTCGCGGATGACGTTGCGGAAGTAGTGATGCGCGAAGGAAGGTTCGATGCCGTTGCTGGCGTTGTTGGCCAGCGACAGGGAGATGGTGCCGGTAGGCGCAATCGACGTGTGGTGCGTGAAGCGCGCGCCAACCTGCGACAGCTGCTCGACCAGCGCGGGCGCGACCTCGGCGACACGCTGCATGTAGCGGCTGTAGCGGGCGTGCAGCAGCCGACCGGGAATGCGCGCCCCGACTTTCCAGCCGTCGCGAACCATCTCGGGCCGCTTGCGCAGCATCTCGCCCGTAACCGTGAACTCCTGGTTCATGATCGGCGCCGGACCCTTCTCGCGCGACAGCTCGAGTGCGGCCTCCCAGCCGGCCACGGCCATTTCGCGCGACACGTCCTCGGTGAAGCGGATCGACTCGGGCGAGCCGTACTTCATGCCGAGCAGGGTCATGCTGCTGCCGAGCCCGAGAAAGCCCATCCCGTGCCGGCGCTTGTTCATGATCTCTTCGCGCTGCTGCGCCAGCGGCAGGCCGTTGATCTCGACGACGTTGTCGAGCATGCGCGTGAAGACCTTGACGACCTCGCGGTACTCGGCCCAGTCG
>JANPDV010000189.1:0-5736 GCA_031431655.1 Gammaproteobacteria bacterium
GACCGACCGCGGTGGCGAGTTATTTCTTGGGGTCGTCGCCGCCGGCCCAGCCGATGAACAGCCAGCGGCCGTTTTCCTTGACCAGCACGTCGGTGTAGCGACCGCTGACGGACTCGCGCTCTTTCTTGTAGTTCTCGCGAGCAATCTGGTATCGGTACTGGACCACGGCGACATTGCCGGTGACCGCGATCGAAATCGGGAACAGCTCCTGTTCCAGGACCGTGCTGTTGCCGTTGTTGTAGCGGCTCCAGCGCGCCAGCGAGGCCTTGTTCTGCGGCATGGCCTGGTCGACGTCCCAGTAGCTTATGTTCGGGTGGACCATGGTCTCGATCCAGCTCAGGTCCTTGTCCCTGGCCATCTGCCACTGCTGTTCTTCCAGTTTCCAGATTTCCTGTTGTGCAGGGGTCCAGGTCTGTGCGACGGCGGTGCCGGCCATTGCGGCCAGCAGTGCGCCGAGCAGCAGCGTCGATCGGAAGCGGCTGATCATGGGATGTCCTTGGGTGAGTGGCAGACGCGCCATGCGTTCTGCGACGCACGTTAGGCTCGCGCGAAGCTTCGGTCAACCGGACCCGGCCAACGCTCGAGCTAGCGGGTGCGCGGCGGTTTGCGTCGGGCGTGCTTTGCCGACGCCGTCGCAGGGCGCAGCGCCGCCTCGACCCGCGGTGCCGCGAAATCCAGGAACCCCCGCAGCTTCGGGGCGACGAACTGCGACTGGGCGTAGACAAGGTGCACTGGAGCCGCGGGCGGCATGAACCGCGGCAGTACCTCGACCAGCGAACCGGACGCAAGGCGGTCGCCCACCATGTACGACAGCGCGAGCGTGATGCCGTGGCCACGCTCGGCGCCGTCGATTGCGGCGGCCGCGTCATTGACCTCGATCCTCGGGGCAATGGTGACGCCAGCCGCGCGCCCGGCGTCGACGTAGCGCAGCTCCCGGCCCGCCATCAACGCCGTGAACCGGATCAACTCGTGCCTGGCGAGGTCGCGTGGATGCGCGGGCATGCCGCGGGAGCGCAGGTAGCCCGGGCTCGCGACCAGCGTCCGTCGCACTTCCCCGACCCGCCGCGCGACCAGGCCGGAGTCCGGCAGGTCGCCGATCCGCACGGCGACGTCGATGCCTTCGTCGAGCAGGTTGACGACGCGGTCGACGAGCATGAGCGACACGCGCAGGGCAGGGTGCCGCGCCGCGAAATCCATTGCGACCGGGGAGACGATCGCGCGCCCGAAGGTTACCGAGGCGGTCAGCACCAGCGTGCCGACGGGCACGCCGGGCTCACCCGCTGCGGTGCGCCGCGCTGAGTGCAGCTCGTCGAGCGCATGGCGAACCGCTTGCACGTAGGCGGCACCGGCTTCCGTGAGACTGACGTGCCGTGTCGTGCGATTGACGAGGCGCGCTCCCACGGAGCGCTCGAGGGCCGCGACCGCGCGCGTCACCGTTGGCGCGGACAGCGAGAGGCGGCGCGCGGCCTTCGCGAAGCCGCGTTCGTCCGCGACCGCGACGAGGATCTTGAGGGACTGGAGGCTGTCGGTCACGTCGGGCGATCCGGTATTATTTCATTCTACGTAATAATGAATTAGCCATGGCGATTATTCTTTCAGGACGATTCCCGGCGCAAGCTCTCCTCAACGGGCCCGGGCCGGTCGGTCCCGCCACAGACACCCAATCAATTCCGAGGAGATCATCATGTCCCGAGTGAACGTCGTCGACCCGAAATCCGCGCAGGGCGAGGCCCGCGAGCTGCTGGACGCCGTGCAGGCGCAGCTCGGGGTGACGCCCGCCTTCATCCGCGTGCTCGCGAACTCGCCCGTCGCGCTGCGGGGCTTCCTGGGCCTGTACGCCGGCGTCGGCGGCGGGTCGCTGGACGCGAAGACCGTGGAGCGCATCGCGCTCACCGTCGCGCAGTAGAACGCCTGTGAGTTCTGCGTCTCCGCGCACACGGCCATCGGTCGCAACGTGGGGCTGAGCGTCGAGGAGATCATGGCCGCCCGCGCCGGCCGTTCGGCGGATGCGAAAGCGTCCGCGGCGGTCGCATTTGCGCGCTCCCTCGTCGAGAACGCGGGCGGCGTCTCTGCCGCCGAAGTTCAGGTGTTGCGCGACGCCGGTTACGACGATGCCGGGATCGTGGACATCATCGTCACGGTCTCGTTGAACGTGCTGACCAATTTCCTCGGCAAGGCAACCAAGGTCGAGATCGATTTCCCGCGGGTCGCGCTCGACGGGGTCCGTGTCGGCCGGGCCGCCTGACAGGAGCTGTCGTCATGGGTCACCGGTTCGCCGAACTCGCCTTCACGCCTGCCGTCAAGGTCGTCCAGCAGGAGCTCGGCAGCCGCGCCAACTACGAGAAGTTCGAGGGCGGCGAACCGGTGAACGACCGCCTCGGGCAATCCGAGGCGGCGTTCGTCGCGGCCCGCGACAGCCTGTACATGGCGACGATCGGCGAAACCGGCTGGCCGTACGTGCAGCATCGCGGTGGTCCGCCCGGCTTCGTCAAGGTGCTGGACGAACGCACGATCGGTTTCGCAGATTTCCGCGGCAACCGCCAGTACGTGTCGGTGGGCAACTTGCGCGGCGACGACCGTGTGTCGCTGTTCCTGATGGACTACGCGGCGAAGCGACGCCTGAAGCTGCTCGGGCACGCGCGCGCCGTCACGGCCGAAACCGATCCGCAGCTGATGGAGCGGCTCGCGCTGCCGGACTACCGCGCCCGCGTCGAGCGCGGCATCGTGATCCGCATTGCCGCGTTCGACTGGAACTGCCCGCAGCACATCACGCCGCGCTACACGCGGCCTGAAGTCGAGGAAATCGTTGCGGGGCTCACGGCACGGATCGCGGAGCTCGAGGCGGCGCAGGCCGCCCGACCCCCGGCGCAGCGCTAGTTCGCCGCCGCCTTTCTCGTGAACCAGATCTGCGGCGCTCCCTTGACGCCGGCGGTGGCCATCGCGTCCTTCAGTTCCCTGGATGCGGCGAGCGTCCTGGCTTCGGCAACAGTCTTGAAATCGTGCGACACCCGCACGTCATTCGGATTGTCGGCCGAGCGGAATATGGCTGCGCCGATCACGCCCATCTTCCGGCGCCTGGCGTCGAATGCGTCGTAGCTCTTGCGCCAGGTGGCGTAGTCCGCGACTTCGTGGTGCACGAACATCCGCACGTTGCCGCCGACATCACCGCCGGCGGGGCCGTCCGCCAGTCCGAACCAGATCTGCGGCGCACCCGTGACCCCGGCGTTGGTCATCGCGGCTTTCAACTCGGCAGAGGCCGCGAAGCTCTTCGCCTCGGCCAGGGACTTGAAGTCGTGCGCGCCGGTGACGTCGTTCGGATTGTCGACTGACTGATAGACCGCCTGGGCGGTCACGCCCATCTTGCGGCGCGTCGCGTCGAAGGCGTCGTAGACCTTGCGCCAGGCGGCGTAGTCCGCGACGTCATGCCGCACGTACATCCGCACGCCCGCTGCATCGGCCGGCTGGGCCAGCATCGCGGACAACGCCAGCGCAGCAGCGCCCAGGATCACTGAAGTTCGCATGAGAAACCCCTTCGGCTGATTGGATTGAATGGCCGGCCGCTGAGGACCCGCGTCGCGCCGCGACCGCGTTGCCTACGGTACTCCAGCGCACGCCCGATGGGGCGATTCAATGCGCAGCCCGCGATTGCGCAGGGGGCCTCGCCGGGCAGTGACCAGCGCTGGCAGGCGTCGGCGCCAGACGTGTCAGCGCACGCGCGGCCCTAGTCGCTGCTCCAGCCCGAAGCCGTGTAGCGCTCCGTGGCGGCGCCCGCCGGCTCGATCCTGAACAGGTGCAGCCACTGGTGATCCAGCAGCTGCCGGACAATCGCGTGCCTGGCGATCACGGCGTCGATCCGTTCGCGCGGCGCCTCGATGAACACGCTCAACCGCAGCGGCCGGTGCATCAGTTCCTGGCCGTCGTGCAGCGACTGCCATGGCAGGCCGATGCGCAGGTCGCCGCCGTTGCCCTCGAATACCCCGAGCCGGCCGCCGACCACGTTGTGTAGCACTTTGTTGCCGCTGCCGTAGCGCTGGTTGTCGACCGTCGAGGCGTAGTACTGCAGGTTGATCCAGTGCGTGACCACCATCGGCGCGGTCATGATCAGCTCGAGGATCGAGTTGTCCGGGTCGCGCTGCCAGTGATAGTCATGCAGGAAGGAACGCCCGCCGAGGTCGATGCCGCGAGTGCGCGTGCGCGGCGCCACCACAAATGCTGCGCAATCTGCCAGCGCCCACTCCGGCCGGACCTGCGACCAGTCATTGGCGCGCGACTTGATCGACTGGTACAGGGCGGACGAATCCCCGCGCAAGTCAGCCAGTCCGAGTCGCGGTGCCCGTTCGCTGCGCGTGATCGCACCGGCTTGCGCCAGCAGGCCCTGCAGGGCGGCGAGGTCGGCAGCATGGCTGTCCGGAACCAGGTCCGTGTCGAACAGGTCGACTTCGTCGGTGGTGGTGTTGTGCAGGCCGGCGACAAACCAGGTGCCCGGCGGCACCGGAATGCCTCGAGCGCCGAGACCACGGCGAATCGCCGCGTCGTTGAGCAGCGCCGCGAGTGCGCGCGCATTGACCTCACCGGTCTGTCCGCAACAGGCGCCGCAATCCAGCCCCGCCGCGTGCGGGTTGTTCGTGCTCTGGCCGCCGTGGCCCGCAAGCAGTACGAGCCGGGCCAGGCCCTCGGTAAGCCCCATTGCGCCGAGTACGCCCGCGGCCATCGCGACGGCAGGCTCGGGAGCGACCGACGACGGTGACGGGCGGTCGCCTGCGGCCGCAGCCGGCGCGAAATTGAGTCGCGGACGCAGCTTTGCCGCAGCCGCTGCCGGCAGGCCGAAGCGGTCAACCGAGGCCACGCCCCGTTGGTTCGGCAGGCTCGCGGTCAGCAGCGTCGCGGCGTAGCGCCAGCCGCCAGTCTCGACGAACGTGAAGGCAGAACCTGGTGTGGCGCGAAATCCGCGCCATCGGGCCCGAGCTTCCAGCGCTTCGCAGCGCAGCCGGGCCAGGTGGCTGGTCTCGGCCGGCGTGTCGGCCACGTCCGTGGCGTTGATCGCGGGCGCGAGCAGGCCGGGGAGCTGCGGCCTCACCATCGTGGTGGCTAGCGGTGTGTAGGAAGCCGGCAGGCCAAAGAAGCCGGCGAATCCCAGCGTTGCGACTTCGGTGCTGGTGCTCTCGAGCGCCCGCCGCAAGACTTCCGAGCGAACGTCGATGCAGAACACAGCCTGTATTCGCGGTGCCGCCTGCAACGCGGGCGGCAGGCCGCGCCCAAGCTGGCTCCGGAGCGTGCGCTGGTAGGTAATCTCGAGCGCGCGCTGCAGGACCCAGCGGACCCGGTGCTGCGACTCGAAGCGTGCGACCGCGCGGTTCGGATCCGCCCATGCGGCCAGGAACGCGGCATGCGCCGAGCCGGCGCCGCGTGCGCCATCGTCGAGCAGCGCCTCCCACGACAGCCGGATCGCCAGCAACTCGATGATGTGGTCATCATCCTGCTGTGCGAGTCGGGCCTGCCAGCGTTCATAGGCGCACCACGACGCCCAGCCGTTGACGCTCAGCAGCGCCGCTGCCAGGTAGGACTCCACTGCCGGCGCAGGTACGTCGAGCACCTCAAGCGCGTGTTCGATTGCGGAGTGCGGATCGGACGGCAGGCTCGCCGAGCGTCGGCGCAGACCACGTGCGCCCATCAGCAGCCGGCTGCGATGGCTGCGCTGGATGTCGGCATGCCAGCTGCCATAGAGCCCCTGGGCGC
>JANPDV010000190.1:0-34855 GCA_031431655.1 Gammaproteobacteria bacterium
GCAAGATCAAGAAGACCGAAGCGGCCCTGGAGATGTCGCTGGAGCGTACCGCCGACATCCTGGCAGGCGTCGCCGCGCGGTCCGATCGACCGTTCGTCGTCGGCTTTGCGGCCGAGACGAACGACATCGAGCATCACGCAAAGCAGAAGCTGCTGAAGAAGAACCTCGACATGATCGCCGCCAACGAAGTGGGCGACGACAAGGTGTTCGACAAGGACGAGAACGCGCTGATCGTGCTGTGGCGCGGCGGCGGCCGCGCGCAGCTGGGTCCGGCGAGCTAGAGTGAAATCGCCCGCGCGCTGGTCGCGCTGATCGGCGAGCGCTATCGCGACGCGGCAGCGACGCGCGGCGCCAAGGTCCGCGGCGGATGACGCCCACGCAGGCGCCCAGGCTCAAGGTGCGCGTGCTCGACGCCCGCATCGGGCGCGAGTTTCCGCTGCCGGCCTATGCCACGGCCGGCTCGGCCGGCATGGACCTGCGCGCCTGCATCGACGCGCCGCTGGAGCTGGCACCAGGACGCGCCGAGCTGATTCCGACAGGCCTTTCCATCTGGGTCGAGGATCCCGGCCTTGCAGCCATGCTGTTGCCGCGCTCCGGCCTAGGGCACAAGCACGGCGTAGTGCTGGGGAACCTCGTTGGACTGATCGATTCGGACTACCAGGGCCCGCTGATGGTGTCGTGCTGGAACCGCGACTCGGCCGCCTACACCGTACAGCCGGGCGAGCGAATTGCGCAGCTGATCATCGTGCCGGTGGTGCAGGTCGCGCTGGAACTGGTCGACGAGTTCACGGCGACGGCGCGCGGCGCCGGCGGCTTCGGCAGTTCAGGACGTTGACGCGCGAGTCGGAGGGCACCGTGATCGACCACCTGACCACCTACGCGACGGACTACCCGGCCACCAAGGCGTTCTACATTGCCGTGCTCGGCGCGCTCGGATACGGGCTCGATCGCGAGATGGTGACGACGTGGGACCCGGAGTTTCCGACCCGCCGCATGTGCGCGTTCGGCCCGCCTGACAAGCCCGTGTTCTGGATAGCGGAGGTGCGTGAGCCTGCGACGCCGCGCCACTGCGCCTTTACCGCAGCGAATCATGCGGCGGTCGACGCTTTCCACGCCGCCGGGCTGACAGCGGGCGGGTGCGACAACGGTCGCCCCGGGCTGCGGCCTGCCTACCATGCGAGTTACTACGGTGCTTTCGCCATCGACCCGGATGGCAACAACGTCGAGGCCGTCTGCCACGCGCCGCAACCGCGCGGCTGAATGGCACCGCCTCAATACCGATGGCGGTCGGAGTTACGCGCTCCTGCAAGCACGCTGACCGGGCGCCAAGGTAAGCGCCATCGGCGCTAGGCGCGCTCGACAATCGCCGTGACACCCATGCCGCCGGCCGTGCACACGGAGATCAGGCCGCGCTTCGACTTCGGCTCGTCGGCCAGCAGTTTCGCGAGCGTGGCGACGATGCGTGCGCCGGTCGCCGCGAACGGATGGCCTACGGCGACACTGCTGCCTTTCACGTTGAGCTTGACGCGATCGATCGAGCCCAACGGCGTGGCGAGCCCGAGGCGATCGCGACAAAACTCCGGCGATTCCCAGGCCTTCAGGGTACAGAGCACCTGCGCTGCGAACGCTTCGTGGATTTCATAGAAGTCGAAATCCTGCAGCGTGAGCCCGGCGTCCTTGAGCATCGCAGGCACCGCATAGGCGGGCGCCATCAGCAGGCCCTCGTGGCCAGTGACGAAATCGACCGCCCAGGTCTTGCCGTAGCTGAGGTACGCGAGCACGGGCAGCCCGCGGGCCTTCGCCCAGTCCTCCGAGGCCAGCAGCACGGCCGACGCGCCGTCGGTCAGGGGCGTGCTGTTGCCGGCGGTCATCGTGCCCTGGCCGGACTTCGCATCGAAGCTGGGCTTGAGCTTGCCGAGCTTCTCCAGCGTGGACTCCGCGCGCACGTTGTTGTCGCTGGTGAGGCCGAGATACGGCACGACGAGGTCGGCGAAAAATCCCTGGCGCCATGCGGCGGCGGCATTCATGTGGCTGGTCCAGGCGAGTTCGTCCTGCGCCTCGCGGCTCACCTTCCAGGTCTTCGCCATGATCTCGCAGCTCTCGCCCATCGACAGGCCGGTCCGCGGTTCGACCACGCCCGGGAACACCGGCTTGAAATCGCGCGGTCGCAGGCCGAGGAACGGCGAAACGCGCTGCCAGGCACTGCGGCCGCGGTAGGAGCGCATCAGGAGCTGCTGGAATGAGCGCGGGAAAACCACGGGCGGATCGCTGACCGTGTCGACGCCGGCCGCGATGCCGGAGTCAATCTGGCCGAGCGCGATCTTGTTGCCGATCGCGATGGCCGCTTCGAGGCTGGTGCCGCAGGCGCGCTGCAGGTCGAGTCCCGGGGTCTGCGGGTCCAGGCCGACCGAGAGCACGCATTCGCGTACCAGGTTGAAGTCCTTGGAATGCTTGAGCACGGCTCCTGCCATCACGTCGCCGAGCCGTTCGCCCTTGAGCCTGAAGCGGTCGACTACGCCCTGCAGCGCGGCCGTGAGCATGTCCTGGTTGCCGACGCTGGCATAGGCCGTGTGGCCGCGAGCGAACGGGATGCGCGAGCCACCGATGATGGCGACGCGGCGAGCTTTGGAACCCACGAGCATGTTGGCTGTCTCCCTGTTCGGGCCGTCGGGAGCCCGCAGCGCGCTAGAATGCCACGCCCGCCGTGGCAGTTCCCTACTTGCGATGACCACCACCACCGACATTTCCGCGCACGTCGCGCGCGGTCAGGGCCGTTTTGCCCGCGTTCGTCAGCATGGCGAGGCCATCGCACGTCTGGCGGGCCCGTTGATGATCAACAACCTGGCAACGGCGGGCATGATGACCGCCGATACCGTCATGGCCGGCCGGCTGGGTGCCGTGGACCTCGCCGCAGTGGCCCTCGGCGCAAACTACTTCTACATCTTCTACGTGATGGGCCTTGGTTTGCTGATGTCGCTGACGCCGCTGGTCGCGCACGCGTTCGGTGCCGGGCGCGACGGCGAGATCGGGACGTTCTTCCGCCAGGGATTGTGGCTGGCGCTGGCCGTGTCCGGGCTGGTGGTCGGCGGACTGTTGTGCGTGCGGCCGGTGCTGACGCTGCTCGGCACGGAGCCCGCGGTGGTGGATCTGGGTACGCGCTATGTCCAGGCGGTGGCGTTCGGTGCGCCGGCGATCATGCTGTTCCTGGCGCTGCGCTTTGCGAGTGATGGCATCGGCTGGACGCGTCCCGTGATCTATACGGCGGTGATCGCGCTGCTGGTCAACATCGCCGGCAACTATGTATTCATCTACGGCAAGTTTGGCCTGCCGGCGCTGGGCGCGGTCGGCTGCGGCGTGGCGACCGCGCTGACGCAGTGGCTGATCCTGGTGGTGTTGTGGGTGTATGTGTCGCGGCACCATGTCTACCGGCGCTTTGCACCACTGCAGCATTTTGAATGGCCGAAGCCCGCACGGCTGCGCGAGCTGCTGGCACTCGGCCTGCCGATTTCCGGCAGCCTGATCGCGGAGGTCTCGCTGTTCTCGGTGGCCGCGCTGATCCTGGGCTCGCTCGGCGCGACTGTCGTGGCGGCGCATGCGATCGCAATCAACTACTCGACCATCGCGTTCATGATTCCGATGTCGTTCGCGGCCGCGACGACGATCCATGTCGGCCATCGCGTCGGGGCGGCAGACGTCGTCGACGCGCGGCTCGCCGGCTGGACGGGCACGGCGATGGGGGCGGGCGTCATGATCTGCTCCGCGATGTTCATCCTGCTGGCCAACGACTGGGTGGCCGCGCTCTACACGCGCGACGCGGCCGTGGTGGCGCTGGCGGCCAGCCTGCTGATCTACGCCGGCGTGTTCCAGGTAGCGGACGGTATCCAGGTCGGCATGGCGGCGACGCTGCGCGGCTTCAAGGACGTCGCCGTGCCGATGGTCATCTGCATCAGCGCCTACTGGCTGATCGGCTTTGCGCTCGCGTGGTACCTGGGCTTCGCGCGCGGACAGGGTGCGGTCGGTGTCTGGACGGGCCTGACGGTTGGATTGTTTGCGGCGGCGATCCTCCTGACGCTGAGATTCCGTGTGGTTTCACGTCGTGTGTTGCTGGAGGGGGCACCATGAATCCTGCTGTTCGATGGTTCGTGTCCTACGGCCTGCTGTCGTTGCTGGCCGGGTGCGCGTCGGCGCCCACCGCCGCGCCGCTGGTCACTGCGCCGGTGTCGACGACCCTGTCGGCGCTCTACGACGAATACTTCGAGGCGAGTCTCGCGCTGCATCCGACGAGTGCTACCTACATCGGCGACCATCGCTACGACGATCGCTTCGAGAACCCGGCTGACCCCGCGTTCGCGGCGCAGGTCCGCGACCTGGAGGCGCGCTACCTCGCCCGTGCCCGTTCGGTTGATGTGTCCGGCCTGAGCACCGCGGATCGCATCAGCCATGACATCTTCGTGGAGGAACGCAGCCGCGCGCTGGAAGGGCTGAAGTTCCCGGATCGCCTGCTGCCCCTGGACCAGATGAACAACCTCGCGTCGGAGTTCGCGCTGCTGGCTTCGGGAACAGGCGCCCAGCCGTTTCTCACGGCGCAGGACTACGAGCGCTTCCTCGGACGCAGCCGGGATTTCGTGCGCTGGGCGGATGCGGCGATCGTGGCATTTCGCGAGGGGGCCGCGCGCGGCGTCGTTCACCCGCGCGTGGTGGTGGAGAAACTGCTGCCGCAGCTCGAGGCGCTGGCGGAGCCTGATCTCGAGAACACATTGTTCTGGCGGTCGGTGAAGGGCATGCCCGACAGCATCCCGCCGGCGGAGCGCGCGCGCCTGACTGCGCTGTGCCGTGCGGCTATCGCCGATGAGATCCTGCCGGCGTACCGGCGGCTGGCACAGTTTCTCCGCACCGAGTACCTGCCGCGGACCCGCAGCACCGTGGGCTGGTCCGCGCTGCCCGACGGCCAGGCGTGGTATCGCTTCAAGATCCGGCGCCAGGTGACGGCCGACATGACGGCCGACGAGATCCACGCGATCGGGCTCACCGAAGTGGCGCGCATCCGAGCCGAGATGACCGCAGTGATGCGCGAGGTCGGTTTCAAGGGAGACCTGCCGGGGTTCTTCGCATATGTGCAGCGCGACGACCGCTTCTATTTCGCTACACCCGAGAAGCTGCTCGACGGCTATCGTGACCTGCAGAAACGCATCGACGCGCTGCTGCCCGCGTTGTTCAAGGATTTTCCGAGGGCCAACTACCAGGTGCGGGCGGTCGAGCCGTTCCGCGCAGCGTCGGCAGCGGGCGCGTCCTACTGGGCGCCGTCGGCCGACGGCAAGCGACCGGGCATTTTCTACGTGAACACGTTCAACCTGCGTGCCCAGCCGATCTACGGCATGGAGACGCTGTCGCTGCACGAAGCGTCGCCAGGGCACCACTTCCAGATCTCGATACAGCAGGAGCTGCAGGAGCTGCCGAGATTCCGGCGCTTCAGCGGCTATACCGTCTACGCCGAGGGCTGGGCGCTGTATGTCGAGTCGATCGGCAAGGAGCTGGGGCTGTTCACCGACCCGATGCAGTGGTACGGCCGGCTCAGCGACGAGATGCTGCGCGCAATGCGGCTGGTGGTGGACACCGGCCTGCATGCCAGGGGCTGGACCCGCGAGCAGGCGATCCAGTACATGCACGAAAACTCGTCGATGGCCCAGAGCGACATCGTGGCCGAGGTCGAGCGCTACATCGCCTGGCCGGCGCAGGCGCTGGCGTACAAGGTGGGGCAGTTGCGCATCAGCGCGATGCGGGCGAGGGCCGAGCGTGAACTCGGCGCGGCGTTCGACGTACGCGAGTTCCACAGCCAGGTGTTGCGCGACGGCGCGCTGCCGATGGACGTGCTCGAGGCCAAGATCAATCGCTGGATTGCATCCGCGAAGGCTCGCTGACGCGCCTGGGCCAGTAGCCGTAGCCCAGGGTGTCGATTGCGGTGACGAGACCGCCCTCGAACTTCACCCGACGCATCAGCTTGTTGGGCCCGAGGTTGTAGGTCCACACTTCGACGGGCACTTCCATGGCGTCGCTGCCGACATGGTACGGGCGGCCGTAGTGCCAGATCACCGGGCGCCGCAGCACGGCGCTGCGCTCGATGTCCGAAGGCGCGCCGCAGCGGGCGATCACCTTGTCGCGCGAGTCGCCTTCGACGATCAGATGGTTTCCGCAGCGAAAGGCGTGCGCCGGCATCGCCCAGAGCAAGGCCAATGCGAGTAGCGGGGCGGCTCGCGGCAGGACGTTGCGCATCGACTGGCTCATACGCGTCAGTGTTCGATCAGGGGCCTGAACCGATCATGAACCGCCACGCTATGCTGGACAAATGAATCGACGCCTGATGGTCCTGGGGCTGCTGTTCGCCGCCGTCGTTGCGGCGCTGCTGCTGCTGCCGGTGCAGAGCCTGGTGCGCGATGCACTGGCGTGGACCGAGACGAACCGGGAGACGGCCTGGGCGCTGTTCATGCTGATGTACATCGTCTGCTGTGTCTGCTTCCTGCCAGGGCTGCCGCTGACGCTCGCCGCTGGCGCGGTCTTCGGGCTGGGCCTGGGCACGGTACTGGTCTCCATCGGCAGCACCATCGGTGCGTTCTGCGCGTTCTGGGTCGGACGCACCTTCGCGCGCGGCTGGGTCGCCCACAAGCTCGAGGCCTGGCCGCGGTTCCACGCGCTGGACCGCGCCGTCGAGGCGCGTGGTTTCTGGATCGTCCTGCTGACGCGCTTGTCGCCTGCGTTTCCCTTCTTCATGGTCAACTACGCCTTCGGACTGACGGCGGTTCGCCAGGCGCCGTACTTCTTTGGCACCTGGATTGGCATGCTGCCGGCAACGGTGGCCTATGTTTACGCCGGGTCCCTGGCGGCGAATGTCACGCAGGCGCTGGCCGGCAAATCCAGCCTTGGCAGTACCGGCTGGTTGCTGCTGGGCGTTGGCCTGGTCGCAACCGTCACCGCCACGCTGATCGTCACGCGCACCGCACGCGGCTTCCTCGAACGCGAGCTGGCTGCCGGCGAACGCACGATGCCGCCCGCCGGCTGAAGGTTGCGATTGCGCTGCGACGCGGCAGCCGGGCAAGATGCGCGCGAGCGCCCCTGCTCCAGAATTCCAACGGACCGCCAAGTACGGTCAGGAGGCCCCCATGGCCGTAGACGCTCTAGCTTCCCTGTCGGCACCCTCGTGGCCCGCCACGCTGTCGCGCGTGGGCCTGTGGATGATCGGCGTCGGCGTGGTGCTGACGTTGATCTCCGGGCCGATGAACCGCCTTGGCCTCGCCGGTTTCCAGGTCGCCCTGCTGACCCTGGCGGTCGGGCTGTTGCTGCTGGTGGTCGGTGCGCTGCTGGCCATCGTCGGCCTGCTGGCTGCGAACTCCAAAGGCACCCCCATCCCGCGCGGGGCGGCCGCGATCGGCATCGTGCTGGCGCTCGCTGTCATCGGCTATCTGCTCTCGTGGCTGCGCGCCGGCATGGGTGTGCCGCCGATCCACGAGATCAGCACCGATCTCGCCTCGCCGCCGCCGTTCGTCGCGGTCAAGGAGATCCGCGACGCCATCAAGGGCCTGAATCCATCCGACTATGTCGCCGAGCTGAAGGGGCGCGCCGGCGTGGTCAGCGTGCCGGACGTGCAGCGCAAGTCCTATCCCGACATCCAGCCGCTGGTGCTGGAGGGCATTGCGCCTGAGCAGGCCTTCCCGCGGGTCGAGGCAGCAGCGCGCGCGCTTGGCTGGGAGATCGTAGCGGCCGTGCCGGCCGAAGGCCGCCTCGAGGCCACCGACACCACGCGCTTCTTCGGTTTCAAGGACGACGTCGTCGTGCGCCTGCGCGCGGAGGCCGGCGGCACGCGCATCGACGTGCGCTCCAAGTCGCGGGTCGGCCTCGGTGACGCCGGCACGAATGCCAAGCGGGTGCGCGCGTTCCTCGACCGCGTGCGTGCCGGCTGATGCCGGTTCCCCGACGTCCGACGCCATGAGCAGTCCGGCGCTGCCAGCAAAGGGATTCGCGAGCTTTCGCGAGTTCTATCCGTACTACCTCTCCGAGCACGCGCATCCGACCTCGCGGCGGCTGCATTTTCTCGGCACCACGCTGTTTCTCGGGCAGTTCATCGCTGCCTTCGTCACCGGCAACGCCTGGCTCTGGCTCACGGGCCCGGTGTCGGCCTATGCGTTGGCCTGGCTGGGTCATTTCGGTTTCGAGAAGAACCGGCCAGCCACGTTCCGTCACCCGTTCTACAGCCTGATCGGTGACTTCGCGATGTTTGGCGACATCCTGCGGGGGCGCATCCGCTGGTAGCGGAACGCCGGAGCCACCCAACGTGAACTCGCGCATCGACCGTGTGTTCGAGCGGCGTCTGGCCGCCGTCATCAACGCCAAGGTACCGCGCCTGCTGCAGGGCGGCCGCAAGGGCGTCGAGAAGGAGTCACTGCGCGTCACGCCAGCAGGGCGCATTTCGCAGACGATGCATCCGGCGGCGCTGGGATCGGCGCTGACCTCGGCACACATCACCACGGACTATTCCGAGGCGCTGATCGAGCTGGTGACCCCGACGTTCCGCACCAGCTGGGAGCTGCTGCAGTACCTCTGCGACCTGCACCAGTTCGTCTACCGCCACCTGGACGACGAACTGCTGTGGGCCACCAGCATGCCCTGCGTGGTCGACGGCGACGCCAGCATTCCGATCGCGCAGTTCGGACCCTCGCATGTCGGCCGCATGAAGACGGTGTATCGGGAGGGCCTGGGCGCGCGCTATGGCCGCGTGATGCAGGCGATCTCCGGCGTGCACTTCAACTACTCGTTTCCCGAGAAACTCTGGGAGGCCTGGGCGGCGATTCGCGAGTCACGGCAGAACGACCGGCACTTCGTTTCGGCCTGCTATTTCGAGCTGCTGCGCAACTACCGCCGCTTCGGCTGGATCGTGCTGTACCTGTTCGGCGTTTCGCCGACGGTCTGCAAGTCGTTCCTGCGTGCGCGCAAGGTCGACCTGCCGGAGTTCGGCAAGGGCACGGCGTGGGAACCGCATGCGACGTCGTTGCGCATGAGCGATCTGGGCTACCGGAACCGCAACCAGTCGCAGGTCGACGTTTCGGTCAACAGCCTGGACGAGTACGTCCGCGACCTCACTCGGGCCATCACCACGCCGAATCCGGACTACGAGAAGATCGGCGTCAAGGTCGACGGGCAGTACCGACAGCTGAATGCAAACCTGCTGCAGATCGAGAACGAGTACTACTCATTCATCCGGCCGAAGCGCGTCGCCCGCTCCGGCGAGCGGCCCACCAAGGCGCTCACGCGTGCCGGCGTCGAGTACGTCGAAGTGCGCGCGCTGGACGTGAGCGCCTTCGATCCGGTGGGCGTCAACCAGAACAAGCTGCGGTTTCTCGAGGTTTTCCTGGCGTTCTGCCTGATGCGCGAAAGTTCGCCGATCGATGTCGACGAGCAGGGCGTGCTGGACCAGAACCATGTCACCGTGGCGCGGCGCGGCCGCGAGCCCGGCCTGATGCTCACCAGCGAAGGACGTCCGATCGCGATGCGCGACTGGGCGCTGGAGATCATCGACGGCATGCGCGGCATCGCCGAGTTGCTGGACCAGGGCGACGAGTCCAGGCCCTATGCCGCAGCTCTGGCCGCGCAGGCGGCCAAGATCCATGAAGTGGAGCGCACGCCCTCGGCACGGCTGGTCCAGGAATTGCGCGATACGGGCGAGTCGTTCTTCGACCTGGCGCTGCGCATGTCGGCGCAGCACAAGAAGTACTTCCTCGACCTCTACCCGCCAAACGAGCCGCGCCTGGATGAGTTCCGCCGCGAAGCCGATGAATCCGACGAAGCAGCAACCGCAGCAGTGCGCGCCTCGACCGGCACGTTCGACGAGTACCTTGCCGACTATTTCCGGTAGATCGCCACGTCGCGGCGGCCAAGCGAATCGCGCGCGCCGCGGAACATGCCCTCGCTGTTGAACTCCATCGAGATCTTGCCACGCGCGTCGATGGCAATGATGCCGCCTTCGCCGCCGCGCTCGACCAGTTTCTTCATCACCACTTCGCGCGCCGCGCGCTCCAGCGTCCAGCCCTTGTACTCCACGAGTGCGCAGACGTCGTAGGCAACGACCGAGCGGATGAAGTACTCGCCGTGCCCGGTTGCCGAGACCGCGCAGCTTGCATTGTTGGCGTAAGTGCCCGCACCGATGATCGGCGAGTCGCCGACGCGCCCGAATCGCTTGTTGGTCATGCCTCCGGTGGAGGTGGCGGCGGCAAGATCGCCGCGCGCGTCGATCGCCACCGCGCCGACGGTTCCGAAGGCGGACAATTCGGCGCGCGGACTGGTGCTGCCGCGCAGGATGCGGTCGAGCTGCTGCTTGCGCGTCGGCGTGACGAAGTAGCTGTTCGGCACCAGCGTGAATCCCTGCTCGAGTGCGAACTCTTCGGCGCCGGCGCCGGTGAGCATGACGTGCGGCGAGGCTTCCATCACGCGGCGTGCGAGGTCGATCGGGTTGCGCACATGCCGCACACCGGAGACGGCACCCGCGCGCAGCTCCTTGCCGTCCATGATCGAGGCGTCGAGCTCCGCCGAACCGTCGTTCGTCAACACCGCGCCGCGGCCCGCATTGAACAGCGGGTTGTCCTCCAGCGAGCGCACCGCGACGCTGACCGCGTCGACACTGGAGCCGCCGCGCTCCAGCACCGCGTAGCCTGCGTCGAGCGCCGCTTCGAGGGCGCCGCGGTACTCGGCTTCGCGTTCCGGTGTCATTTCGCTGCGTGGCAGCGCGCCGGCCCCGCCGTGAATCGCGATGGCGACCGGTGGCGCATCGGCCGCGATCACCGTCGTGCTCACGATGATGACCGACGCGGCAGCGAGCAGGATCCACGGCGCCGTCCAGCGTGCCCTGCGAGACGAGGCGTGGCCGGTGGACACGTGGGCGCGGTTGGCGATTGCCGCAGGGGCGCAACTGAGCATGGGTTGGCTTTCCGTAGCATGGCGGGTCCGCGCGACATTCTAGCTGCCGCCGCGGCCCGCCTCTTTGCATTCGGGTCCCAATGCCGCTAGCGTGCCTGCAAATAATCACAAGAGGCTCGGGGAGCCAGCGTGTCCCACGAAGTCCAGCCCAATCGCCGCTACCTGATCCTCGCCGGCCTGGTTCTCGCCGCGGTCACGGTCGTGTCGCTGCTGTTCCTGCCACGGCTGCTGCGCGCCCCCGTCATCGCGCTGACGATTGCCGCGCTGGTGCTCAATGCGTTGCCGCGCGGCACTCGCGGCGTGGTCTTCGCCGTCATGGTGGGCCTGGCCACCGGCATCGCTTCGGTCAACCTGTTCGCCGTGGGTATCTTCCAGGGCCCGATCACCAAGGAATTCGGCTGGAGCCAGACCCAGTACGCCATCGTGACCCTGGTCGGCACGATCGTGACGGTGGTGTCCTCGCTGTACATCGGGCGCCTGTTCGACCGCCAGGGCGTGCGCCGCTGGTCGATCATCTGCATCCTGCTGTTCGCGGCCGCGCTGGTCTCGCTCTACTGGCTGACGCCGAACCTGCTGCACTTCTACTTCGTCTTCGGCCTGATGCCGATCATCGGCGCCGGCACGTCGTCGGTCGCGTACTCGCGCGTGGTCGCGCGCTGGTTCGACAAGCGGCGTGGCCAGGCCTTTGGCGCCGCGCTGGCTGGCATCGGCATCGGCGGCGCGGTGTTGTCCTCGCTGTCACAGTTCCTGATCGCCGAAGTGGGCTGGCGCGGCGCCTACGTCGGCCTCGCCGTGCTGTCGCTGGTGTTCACATTGCCCATCGTGCTGTGGAAACTGCGCGATACGCCTGCCGAGGTCGGACTCGGCCTCGACGGCGAGCCCTTCGACGCCACGCCCGCGCGTGCCGGCGCACTGCCGAGCGCCGCGGCGCTACTCGAACTGTCCGGCTGGACGGCGGCGCAGACCCGCCGGCAGCCGCGCTTCTGGCGCATGATTTTCGCGTTTCTGCTGCTCGCGTTCGGCATCGGCGGCGTGATGATTCCGCTGGTGCCGATCCTGCTGACGCACGGCGTCACGCGTGACCAGGCCGTCGAAGTGGCGGGTGCACTGAGCCTGGCGTTGATCGTCGGACGCGCTTTCGCCGGATTCCTGATGGATCGGCTGTTTGCGCCCTATGTCGCGGCGGTCATCCTCATCTTCCCCATCATCGGTGTCGCACTGCTGGCCTTCGATGCCACTGGTCCCGCGGCGATCGTCGCGGCGATCTGCCTCGGCCTCGCCGCCGGTGCGGAACTCGACGTGATCGCCGTGCTGATCACGCGCTACTTCGGCACGCGCGCCTATGCCGAGAACTACGGCTGGCAGTATGCGGCCTGGACGCTGGGCTCCGGCACTGCGCCGATCCTCACGAACCAGGTGTTCGATCGCCTGGGCACGCACACGCCGGTGCTGTGGTTCTATGTCGCCTGCTTCGCACTCGCCGCGATCCTGATTGCGCGCCTGGGAACCTATCCGGTACTACCCGTCGGCACGGCGTCCGTCACGCCCTGACGCAGTCCCGCAGCCCAACCGCCGCATCGGGCAACCGTGCCAGGTCGAAGCGCGCGCGCGCCGCGATCAGCTTGCGCGCAGCCATCTGGTCCTTCGCATTGTTGACCGTGTCGATGGCGATCATTTCGTCGCCCAGCAGGTAGCACGCCGAGAACGCGCTGCTGGCCGGGTCGCCGCGCAGCACCACACGGTCGTGTCCACTGGACAGCCCCACGATCAGCAGCTTGTGGTGGTACTGGTCGGACCAGAACCAGGGCACCTTGTCGTGTGGCGTGGTGTTGCCGAGGATGTTCAGCGCGGCGCTCGTGCCCTGCTCGAAGGCATTGTCGACCGACTCGAGCCGCAGCCGCGTGGAGTAGCGGGGCGAGGGATGGTTCGCGCAATCCCCGATCGCGTAGATCGACGGGTCGGAGCTGCGGCAGAATTCGTCGACGACGATGCCGTTGTTGCAGTCCAGCCCGGCCGCCGCGGCCAGGCTGTCTTCGGCCAGCACGCCAATGCCGACGACCACGAAGCTCGCCGGCCGTTCCGAGCCGTCGGCCATGACCGCCGCGCGCACACGGCCATGCGCGTCGCCGGCAAAGTGGCTGAGGCGAGCCCCTGTTTCGATGCGCACGCCGTGCGACGCGTGCTCCGCCTGGAAGAACTTCGACACCGGCTCACAGACCACCCGGTTCATCACCCGGTCGGCCATTTCCAGCACCGTGGTCGGGGCGCCCAGCGCCCGGCAGGTTGCGGCCACCTCGAGGCCGATGTACCCGCCGCCGACGATCAGGGCATGCGAGCCGGGGCGCGCGTCGGCACGAATCGCATCGGCATCGGCCGCGCTGCGCAGGTAATGCACGCCGGCGAGATCGGCCCCTGGCACGGCAATCCTGCGCGCGCGACTGCCGGTGGCCAGCACCAGCGTGGTGTACGGAAACTCGCGCCCGTCGTCGAGCCACAACGCCCTGCGCTTGCGGTCGATCCGCACGGCGCGCCGGCCCAGTTCGAGCGCGACCCGGTGCTCGTCGTAGAAGGCGTGATGACGGATCGGCAGGCGCTGTGCCTCGAACGATCCTTCGAGGTATTTCTTGGACAGGGGTGGACGCTGGTAGGGCAGCAGTGGCTCGTCGCCGACCAGGGCCAGGTCGCCGGCAAAGCCCTTGCGGCGGAGGGTTTCGATCAGCTGGGCCGCTGCCTGCCCGGCGCCCACGATCACGATGGATTCGGACATGGGATGAAGCATAGACCCGCCCGGACCGAAACGGCGGTCGCCTGCTCCATCCCGGCGCAGCGCGCCTACCGCTTTGCGCTAGAATGGTGCACAAGTCGTGGTGCGCGGCACGTGAAAGTCTCAGTTTTTGTTGGGCTTCGCGTTACCCCGGGCCGTGGCATGGAAACTGCAATGGCCCTAGCGTCCAGAAAAGCTGGCGCGCAGACGTCAGCGTACTCAAGAATGCGTCCTAGTCCGGGAGTCCACGATCCATGAAGCTGGTCACTGCGATCATCAAGCCGTTCAAGCTCGACGACGTCCGCGCCGCCCTGTCCGAGATCGGCGTCTCAGGCATGACGGTCACCGAGGTCAAGGGATTCGGCCGCCAGCGCGGCCACACCGAGCTCTACCGCGGCGCCGAGTACGTGGTGGACTTCGTCCCCAAGACCCGCATCGAGGTCGCGGTGCGCACCGAACTCGTCGACCAGTGTGTCGAATCGATCGTCAAGGCGGCCAAGACCGGCAAGGTCGGCGACGGCAAGATCTTCATCACCAACATCGACCGTGTGATCCGTATCCGCACGGGCGAGACCGACAACTCGGCGCTGTAGCCGGCGCGTCCCGGGCGACTGGCACGCGCGGGCGGCGCGCCGTACCATGCGGTGCGCAACAAGAAGAATTGCATCGCGAGTCTGAGGGGGCTCGACCATGCCTGCAGAAGTTCCGCCGTTGTCCAGCGGAGATACCGCGTGGCTGCTGACGTCCACGGCCCTGGTCCTGTTGATGACCCTGCCCGGGCTGGCGCTGTTTTATGGCGGTCTGGTTCGCATCAAGAACGTGCTGTCGCTGCTGGTGCAGTGTTTCGCCATCACGGGCGTCGTGTCGCTGCTTTGGCTGGCGGTCGGCTATAGCCTGGCGTTTTCCAACGGTGGTCCGCTGAATTCCGTGATCGGTGGCCTCGACAAGGCGTTCCTGCTCGGCATGGCGCGCGACGCGCAGACCGGATCGATTCCCGAAAGCTTGTTCTGCATGTTTCAACTGACGTTCGCGGCCATCACGCCGGCGCTCGTGGTCGGCGCGTTCGCCGAACGCGTGCGGTTTGCCGCCGTTCTGTGGTTCGCGGGCCTCTGGGTGCTGCTGGTCTATGTGCCGATAGCGCACTGGGTGTGGGGCGGTGGCTGGCTGGCGCAGCTCGGCGTCATGGACTTTGCCGGTGGCATCGTCGTGCATGTGAATGCCGGCGTAGCAGCACTCGTGGGCGCGCTCACGTTAGGAGGCCGCCGCGGGTTTCCACAAACATCCATGGCCCCACACAGCCTGCCCCTGACCGCCTGCGGGGCCGGGATGCTGTGGGTGGGGTGGTACGGCTTCAACGGCGGCAGCGCGCTGGCGGCCAACGGGTCGGCTGGCATGGCCGTGCTGGCGACGCACATGGGAGCGAGCGCCGGTGCGCTGGCGTGGATGTGGGCGGAATGGCGGCGCTTCGGCAAGCCGTCGATGCTGGGTATCGTGACGGGCATGGTCGCGGGACTCGGCACCATCACGCCAGCTTCGGGCTACGTTGGCCCGCTCGGCGCCGTGGCAATCGGTCTCGTTGCAGGATTCCTCTGTTTCCATGCCACGCAGTACCTAAAGCAGCGGCTGCACATCGACGACTCGCTGGACGTTTCGCCCGTGCACGGTGCCGGTGGCGTGATCGGCACGTTGCTGACAGGTGTGTTCGCGGCCGCAGCCCTCGGCGGCTCGGGGTACAGCGTGCAGACCTCGATGGCGGGTCAGCTCGGCGTACAGGCTTTGGGCGTTGCGGCTTGCGCTGCGTGGTGCGGCGGCATGACCTGGCTCATCATGCGGGTGCTGGACACAACTCTGGGTCTGCGCGTGTCCGACGAACAGGAATCCGAGGGCCTGGACCTCGCCTCGCACGGCGAGCGTGGCTATAGCGGCTGAGGGGATTGCCATGGCGCGACACGAGCAGGTTCTCTCGGTGTATCCGGAGCTCGAGCAGCGTTTCGACCTCAGCTACATCGTGCGAGCCGGCAACACGCTGTACCTTTCCGGGCTGCTGTCCGTCGACGAACAGTTCAATCTCGTCGGGCCGGGCGACATGGAGGCGCAGATCCGCTGCATCTATGCACGACTGCAGCGTGTGCTCGCGGGCGCGGGCGCGGATCTGCAGCATGTCGTCGCGGAAACCAACTACACCACGGACTCGCCGGCGCTTTCGAAAGCCTCGTGGGTGCGCGCACAGATCTACCGCGACGCAGGCGCCGCGATGCCTGCGGCCACCGGTGTACGCGTTGCCGGGCTTGCCCATCCCGGAGCGCTGCTCGAAGTACACGCCACGGCGGTGCTGGACCAGGCCCCGCGCCACGTTCCTGATCTGCCTCGGCGCCTACGGCCTCAGCCAGGCTGAGCTCGCGATGTTCTCGTACGCCGTGCCATCGCTGCGAGCCGAGTTCGACCTGTCGCGCTGCTCGCGATGGTCTGGCTGACCGCGGGGTACTGGGCCACGCTGATCGGATTCGGCATCATGAGCATGTTTCTGTATGGCACGGCGGCCGTGAAGTTCGCGTTCGTCGCCGAGATCTTCCCGACGCCGCTGCGGGCCACCGGGCTCGCGGTCTGTTCGTCGCTGCCGGTCAATTTCGGCATCGCGCTCGGACCGACATTGATCGCGCAGAGTGTCGAGCGATTGGGCTGGGATGCGGCGTTGTCCGTCGCAGTCGGTGTCCCGTTGGCAGCTGCCGGCCTGCTGTATCTGCTGCTCAAGCCGATTCCGTCCGGTATCGATCTCGATGCGGTGCAGGACCGGCTGAGGGCCGAACAGGCGGCGACGCGATGAGCGCCGTCGAGCGGCGCTGCGAACGGGGGCGTCAATGGCTGGCGATCGCCTTCCTGCTGCTCCTGGCCGGAGGTGATTGCTGCGCGGCGATGAGTGCGGCACCTGAGCCTGGTACGGTTTTCCGCGACTGCGCGGACTGCCCCGAGATGGTCGTCGTGCCGGCGGGTTCGTTCACGATGGGCGCACCAGACGCGGAGGCGGATCGCCAGAGCTGGGACGGCCCTGTGGTTCGCGTCAAGATCGCCCGGCCGTTCGCAATGGGTCGCTACGAGGTGACGCGCGCTGAGTTCGCGAAGTTCATGGCCGCCACGCGCCGGCGAATCCCTGACAACTGCCGCGTCTTCGACGGCAAGTGGCAAGCGGTCGAGGGCTACTCCTGGGCCCGTCCCAACTTCCGGCAGGACGACCAGCACCCGGTGGTCTGCGTCGACTGGTACGACGCGCTGGCCTACGTGGAATGGCTGAACACCCGCGGTACGCATCGCTACTACCTGCCGTCCGAGGCTGAGTTCGAGTACGCGAACCGTGCCGGATCCGACGGACCGTTTCCGTTTGGCGGCTCACGCCATGACGTTTGCCGGTTCGCCAACGTCGCTGATCGGCAGATGAAGTCACGCTGGCCGACGGTGGACGCCCACGACTGCGATGACGGCTACGTCCATACCGCACCGGTTGGATCGTTCGCCGCGAATCGCTTCGGGCTCTACGACACGTTCGGCAACGTCTGGGAATGGGTGTTCGACTGCTGGAGCTTCGATCACAAGGCGCGATCGACCGACGGCTCGCCGCTGGTGTCCGGCGAGCAGTGCCACATGCGCGTGATCAAGGGCGCCGGCTACGAGTCGATCGCGAAGTACGCGCGTGCCGGCTCGCGGGGTCGGGACGACATCCCCGACACGCGGATTGCCGTGATCGGGTTTCGTGTCGCCGCGAGCCTTGACACTGCCAGCAGTCCGGCGGCGCCACCCCCGGCCGTGCGTCGCACGACACTGCTCATCTCGGACCTCAAGCGGTCACTGGCGTTCTACGAGAGCCTGGGGCTGACCCGCTGGTACGACAAATCTTCGACGCGAAGCAGCGCCACGGGCGTGATCGGATCGCAGGACCTGCCGCTTGGCGCGACGCCCAACGAAGGGCGCATCGTGATTCTCAAGGGCAATGATCCGCGCGTCGGCATGGTCGGCCTGTTGGCCTACGACCGACCGAAGTTGCCGGATCGCCGTTCCGGCAAGGTGACGCTGGGGCGTGGCGACGTCATCCTGATGATCGAGGTGGCGGACATCGACGCGGTGGTCGCTGCGCTGGATGCAGCCGGCTTCAAGCCGCTCCGTCCGCCCTATGCATTCACGGTGCCCGGTGCCGACGGCGGCACGCTGACCGGACGCCGCGCGTTCGTGCGCGACCCGGACGATCACTTGATCGAGCTGTCCGAGCCCGCGCGATAACTGTCGGGACCGCTGGCATCGGCTTCGAAGAGCTTCTCGAGCTGCAGTGCGGCTTCGCGCGCGCTGGCCTTGAGTTTCTCGTCGTCATCGCCGATCGCGGCCTGCTTCAGCAGCGTCTGTTCATCCACTTCGCGGAAGCGCCGCACGGTCGTCTCGGCGAGATGGCGCGATAGGCCCAGTGATTCCAGCACCTGCTGGGCCGTCTCGACGCTTGAAAGCAGGGTCTCTCGCATGATGTGGTGCACGCCGGCATCGATCAGCCGGAACGTGTGCTGGCGGTTGCGCGCGCGCGCGAACACGCGCAGCTGCGCAAAATGCTGGCGCAGCAGTTCGGCGATGCGGACGGATGCGTCCACATCGTCCACCGCGATCACGAACACTTCCGCCTTATCGGCGCCGGCCGCGCGCAGCAGGTCGAGCTTGGCGGCGTCGCCGTAGTACACCTTGTTGCCGAAGCTGCGCACGAAATCGATCTGCGTCTGGTTGGCGTCGAGTGCGGTGTACGGAATGCGTCGCGTCGTCAGGATGCGCGCGACGATCTGCCCGTAGCGGCCGAAGCCGGCAATGATCACGCGGTTCTCCTGCGGCTCGATCGAGTCGAATGCGCGCGGGGGCGGCGCGGGCGCGAGCAGCGCAGACAGTCCCTTGTCCCAGGCCAGCACCAGCAACGGACCCAGGATCATCGACAGCGTGACCGTCAGCACCAGCAGGTCGGAGGTTTCGCGGTCGATGATGCGGTCGCGCGCCGCGAGGCCGAACAGCACGAAGGCGAATTCGCCGCCGGTGGCGAGCGTCAGGCCGAGTTGCCAGCTCGAAGCCCGGGTGTGGCGCGTCAGTGCGCCGAGCCCGGCCTGGGCCAGCACCTTGACCAGCAGCATGCCCGCCGTCAGGCCAAGCACGGCAAGCGGCGCGCTGGTCAGCAGCCCGAGATTCGCGCCCATGCCGACCGCGATGAAGAACAGGCCGAGCAGCAGTCCCTTGAACGGTTCGATGTCCGCCTCGAGCTGGTGCCGGAACTCGCTGTCCGCGAGCATGACGCCGGCGAGAAACGCACCGAGCGCCATCGACAGTCCCACCAGATTGACGAGCAGCGCCGTAACGATGACGGTCAGCAGTGCGGCGGCGGTGAACGCTTCGGGAGTGCGGGTCCTCGCGACGACCCGCAGCGCGGGGCGCAACAGCAGCCGGCCGCCGACGATCAGCAGCGCGAACACGCCGACGAGTTTCGCCACGGCGAGCCAGGGGCTTCCGCCGCTCGCCGACTCCTCGGACGCCGCCATCAGCGGCAACACCGCCAGTACCGGCAGCACCGCGATGTCCTGGAACAGCAGGATGCCGAAGGAGGACCGGCCGTGATGCGCCTTGAGCTGCCCGCGCTCTGCCAGCGTCTGCAGCACCAGCGGCGTGGACGCGAGCGCCAGGCCGAAGCCGATGACGAATGCCGCAGCCAGGCCCTGGCCCAGCGCCAGCGCGGCGGCGCCGAGCAGCAGGGTGACGCTGCCCACCTGTGCCGCACCGAGTCCAAACACCGTGCGCCGCAGCGCCCATAGCCGCGTGGGTTGCAGCTCGAGCCCGATCACGAACAGCAGCAGCACCACGCCGAATTCGGCGAAATGCTGGATGGCCTCGACGTCGCCGATCAGCCCCAGCGCTGCCGGTCCGACGACGATCCCCGCGGCGAGATAACCGAGAATCGAACTCAGGCCGAGCCAGCGCGCGATCGGCACGGCGATGACGGCGGCGGCGAGCAGGATGGCGTACTTGTCGAGTGATTCCATGGCGTCATCGTAGGGCGCTTGCGCGGGCGCTGCCGTACCGTTAGCGTGCCGCTGCGCGCAATCGGCGGCAACCTCGCGAGAAGCTCATGGCCAAAGGCATCCGACTCAACCGAACCGGCGGTCCCGAAGTCCTGGAGTACGTCGACGTGGACGTACCGGCTCCGGCGGCCGGCGAGGTCCAGGTCCGGCACACTGCCATCGGCCTGAATTTCATCGACGTCTACGATCGCACCGGGCTGTACCCGATGCCGCTCCCCGGAGGCCTGGGGCGCGAAGCGGCTGGAGTCGTCGTGGCTGTGGGTCCGCGCACGGCCGGATTCCGCAAGGGAGATCGCGTGGGCTACGTGCACACGGCTCCAGGTGCCTACACCGAGCTGCGCAACCTGCCGGCCGCCCGGCTGGTCAAGCTGCCGAAAGGCGTCAGCGACGAGCAGGCGGCAGCGGTGATGCTCAAGGGGCTTACGGCCGAGTACCTGCTGCGTCGCACCTACAAGGTGCAGCGCGGCGACTGGATCCTCGTCCATGCCGCGGCCGGCGGCGTGGGCCTGCTGCTGACGCAGTGGGCGCGCGCGCTGGGCGCGAAGGTCATTGGCGTGGTCGGCAATGAAGCCAAGGCCAGGCTCGCGAAGGCGCACGGCTGTCACCATGCGCTGATTCTCGGCCGCGATGCCATCGTCGAGTCGGTCAGGAAGCTGACGAAGAAGGCCGGCGTCGCGGTCGTGTACGACTCGGTGGGCAAGGACACGTTCATGGACTCGCTCGACTGCCTGCGCCCGCGCGGCATGATGGTGACCTACGGCAATGCATCGGGTCCGCCGCCGGCGATGTCGCCGCTGGAACTCAGCAAGCGCGGTTCGCTGTTCCTGACGCGCCCTTCGCTGTTCGCCTACATCGCAGATCGCAAGGAGCTGGAGACGGCGGCGCGCGCGTTGTTCGCGGCGATTGCGTCGAAGCAGGTGCGCGTACGGGTCAACCAGCGCTATGCGCTGCGCGATGCCGCCCAGGCGCACCGCGACCTGGAGGCGCGCAAGACCACGGGCTCAACCGTACTGGTGCCGTGAGTCGCTCCCTGTCGACGGCCTGGCATCGAACGCAACCATGAAGGGCATCGTCCTCGCCGGAGGGTCCGGCACCCGCCTGCACCCGGTCACGCTCGGCATCAGCAAGCAGCTGCTGCCGGTGTACGACAAGCCGATGGTGTACTACCCGCTGACCACGCTGATGCTGGCGGGTGTGCGCGAGATCCTGTTGATCTCCACGCCTGCCGATCTGCCGCACTATCGGCGGCTGCTCGGCGACGGCAGCCAGTGGGGTGTGTCGATCTCCTACGCGGAGCAGCCCCGGCCTGAAGGCCTGGCGCAGGCATTCATCATCGGGCGGCCGTTCGTCGGCGCGGACCGCGTGGCGCTGGTGCTGGGCGACAACATCTTCTACGGGCATGGCCTGCCACAGCAGCTGCAGGAGGCTGCGGCGCGTCCGGCCGGCGCGACGGTGTTCGCCTACCACGTCAAGGATCCGCAGCGCTACGGCGTGGTGGAGTTCGACGCGCAATGGCGCGCACTGTCGATCGTCGAGAAGCCGGAACGGCCTGCATCGAACTATGCCGTCACCGGGCTGTATTTCTACGACAACCGCGTGCTCGACATCGCCGCGACGCTGGCGCCTTCGCCGCGCGGCGAGCTCGAGATATCGGACGTCAATGCGCGCTACCTGGCGCTCGGCGAGCTCACGGTCGAGCGATTCGGTCGCGGCATCGCCTGGCTCGACACAGGTACGCACGAGTCGCTGCTGCAGGCATCCATGTTCATCGAGGCCATTGAAACGCGCCAGGGGCTCAAGGTGAGCTGCCCGGAGGAGATTGCCTTGCGGGCCGGCTGGATTTCGCGCGAACAGCTGGCGCGGCTGGCCGCACCGCTGGCGAAGACCGGTTACGGTGCATACCTCGAGGGCCTGCTCAAGGACGACCTCAGCCTATGAAGTTCACGCCGCTACTGGCGCCGCGCGACCGTGCTGGCGCAGGGCTCGCAGCCTGCGCGGCGAAGTCCTGATGCAGCAGGCGACACGGGTCTGGGTCGTGGGTGCGGGCGGACAGTTGGGCCGTGCACTGCTGGCTGCCGCTCCGTCATTCGCAACAGTCGTCGGCACGACGCGCGCGCAGGTCGACGCCGCCGACCCGGATGCGGTTGCTCGCGAGTTCGAGCGGCAGCGCCCGCAGCTGATCGTGAACGCAGCCGCGTACACCGCGGTGGATCGTGCCGAATCCGATGTGGCGGGCGCCACGCGCGGCAATGTCGATGCGCCGCGCAATCTGGCGCGCGTGGCATCGCAAGGCGGTGCGCGCCTGCTGCACGTATCCACCGACTACGTTTTCAATGGTGCGGCTTCCGTGCCCTACGCCGTCGACGCACCGGCTGCGCCGCTCGGCGTCTACGGCAGCACGAAGCGCGCCGGCGAACTGGCAGTGCTCGAGTCGCTGCCGCAGGACGCGGTCGTGCTGCGCACGGCATGGGTGTATTCGGCCGCAGGCCCCGGCTTCCTGCAGACGGTGCTGCGGCTGATGAAGACGAACGGCACGGTGCGCGTGGTGGCTGACCAGATCGGCACGCCGACCTCGGCCGTATCGCTGGCCGAGGCGCTTTGGGCCTTTGCGGCGCGCCCGCAGCTGCACGGCGTGTATCACTGGACCGACGCAGGCGCGGCCAGCTGGTATGACTTCGCCGTGGCGATTGCCGAGGAAGCGTGCGCGCGGGGCATGCTGCCGCCGGGCATTGCGGTGCATCCGATCGCGACGCGCGACTACCCGACGCCGGCGCGTCGTCCGGCCTACTCCCTGCTCGACTGCCGCACCACCGCGGTGGCGCTCGAACTGCAGCCACGGCACTGGCGCGAGCGGCTGCGAACCATACTGGAGACGATGCGCGATGCGTAGACTGCTTGTTACCGGGGGCGCGGGGTTCATCGGCTGCAACTTCGTGCGCTACTGGCGCGAGCGGCACCCACAGGATCATGTGGTGGTGCTCGACTCGCTCACCTATGCAGGCAACCTGGAGAATCTGCGCGGCGTCATCGGCGAACCGTCGTGCCACTTCGTGCGCGGCGACATCGGCGACGTCGAGGCGGTGTCGCAGCTGCTGCGCGAGGCGCAGCTCGACACGATCGTGCATTTCGCGGCCGAGTCGCACGTCGACCGGTCGATCTCGGGACCGGATGCGTTCATCGCTACGAACGTGGTCGGCACGCACGCGCTGCTCAAGGCGGCGCGCCGCGTCTGGATGGAGGAACAGCATGTTCCGCAGCACCGCTTTCACCATGTCTCCACCGATGAGGTCTACGGCTCGCTGAGCGCGACCGACCCCGCCTTCAGCGAGACGACGCCCTATGCCCCCAACTCGCCCTACTCCGCGAGCAAGGCGGGCTCGGACCACCTGGTGCGGGCGTACCACCAGACCTTTGGCCTGCAGGTCACCACCAGCAACTGCTCCAACAATTACGGTCCGCACCAGTTTCCGGAGAAGCTGATCCCGCTGATGATCGTCAACATCCTGCAGGGCAAGCCGCTGCCCGTGTATGGCGACGGCCTGAACGTACGCGACTGGCTGCATGTGCACGACCACTGTCACGGCATCGAACTGGTGCTGCAGCGCGGCCGGGTCGGCGAGGTATACAACATCGGCGGCGGCGCCGAGGTCGCCAACATCGAGCTGGTCCAACGCGTCTGCGCGCTGCTCGATCGTGCGGCGGCCGAAGGCCGCGTGCCGGCCGCGTCGTTCCCGCAGGCGCCGTCGGCATCCGGTGCGCGCGCCGAGACCCTGATCCGCTTCGTGACTGACCGGCCCGGACACGACCGGCGCTACGCAATCGACTGCCGCAAGATCGAGTCCGAACTCGGCTACCGGGTCGCGAACGCGCTCGAGGCCGGACTGCGCAGCACGGTTGACTGGTACCTGGCGAACGAGCCCTGGTGGCGCAGCGTGCTCGACGGCCGATATCGGGCCGGGTCGCTGGCGACGACTACATCACGATGACCGTGCGTACCGTTTCGCCCCGCGCCAGCTGATCGAAGCCGGCGTTGATGTCGTCCAGCGCCAGCGTGCCGCTGAGCAGTCGATTCACCGGCAGACGGCCTGCCCGATACCACTCGATGTAGCGCGGGATGTCGCGGGCGGGCACACAGCTGCCGAGGTAGCTGCCGCGGATCGTGCGTTCCTCGGCGACGATCTGCACGTGCGGCACGCTGAACATCGCCTGCGGGTGCGACAGGCCGGCGGTCACCGTCTGGCCGCCGCGCCGCGTGATGCGATAGGCGAGCTCCATCGCTTTCAGCGAGCCGGCCATCTCGAACGCCGCGTCCACCCCGCCGCGCGTCGCCTCGCGGATGCGGTCGGCGCAGTCGGCGTCGGCCGCATTGAACGTGAGACTGGCGCCGAGCTCGCGCGCCAGTGCGAGCTTCGCTTCGGACAGATCGACCGCGATGACCACCGAGGCGTCGCGGGCGCGCGCGCCCAGCACGGCGGCAAGCCCGACGCCGCCGAGACCGACGACGGCGGCCGTGCGTCCGGCGGTGAATTGTGCGGTGTTCACGACTGCGCCGACGCCGGTGATCACGGCGCAGCCGAACACGGCGGCTTCGGCAAACGGCAGGTCGCGATCGACGCGCACGACGGAATTGCGGGCGACCGTGGCGTACTCGGCGAATGCAGAAACGCCGAGATGATGATTGACCGCAGCCCCGTCACGATGAATGCGCCGCGCGCCTGACAGCAGGGTGCCCGCGGTGTTGGCGGCGGCACCCGGTTCGCACAGCGCCGGCCGCTGGTCGAGGCACGGACTGCAGTGGCCGCAACTCGGCACGAACGCGGTGACCACGTGGTCGCCAACACGCAGGTCGTCGACGCCTGCTCCCAGCGCTTCGATGACGCCAGCGCCCTCATGGCCCAGCGCCATCGGCAGCGGACGCGGCCGATTGCCGTCGATCACGGAGAGATCGGAGTGACACAGCCCGGCCGCGCGCATCCGCAGCAGCACTTCGCCGGGACCGGGTGGGTCGAGCTCGATGTCGGCGATTTCGAGCGGACGCGACTGCGCATAGGGCGCCGGTGCACCGACGCGCGTGAGGATGGCGGCACGGGTCTTCATGGCGCGCAGCGTATCAGGCGGCAGTGCTCGACGCGCGGCGCCCAGCATGGCCACAATGCACGGCCCCTACCGGAGCCCTGCCGCCGATGCCACCCGAGACCGCCAAGCCTGTACGCGCGGACTTCCGCGTTTTTCGCCCTGTCACTACGCGCTGGATGGACAACGATGTCTATGGGCACGTCAATAACGTCGTCTATTACTCGTACTTCGACACCGCCGTTAACGGCTACCTGATCGACGCGTCGGGTACCGACATCCGCGCACTGCCGGAGATCGGTCTCGTCGTCGAAACCGGCTGCAAGTTCTTCCAGCCGATTTCGTTTCCGGATGCGCTCGAGATCGGGCTTGCGGTCGAGAGACTCGGCAACAGCAGCATCGTCTACCGGTTGGGTGTATTCGTCGCGGGCGAGGTCGATGCGGCGGCACTCGGCCGCTTCGTGCATGTGTACGTCGACGCCGCCGCCCGTCGGCCCACGCCGGTGCCCGAGTTGATCCGCCGCGCGGTGGCGCCGCTGCAGGTGGGCGCGTGATCCCGCTGCGCAGGCGGGCGGTCGCGGCAATGCTGGCCGCCAGCGTGCTGCTGCTGGCCGCAGCATCGCCGGCCAGCTTCTACGGCACGCCCGCGCGCCCGAGCGTCGACGGGATCGGCAAGACCTACATGGGCCGCGAGATCGCGCAGGTGATGGGCTGGCAGGGCGCAGCCTGGCTGGAACGCGAAGAGCGTGAGCAGGAAGAGCGCGGCAGCCTGCTGATGCGCGAGCTGGCGCTGAAGCCGGGCATGGTCGTCGCGGACATCGGCGCGGGCACCGGCTACTACTCGCGGCGCATGGCGCAGGCGGTCGGCGCGAACGGCAAGGTGTACGCCGTCGACGTGCAGCCGCAGATGATCCGCTTCCTGGAAGAGGCAGCCCGGCAGCCCGGGATGTCGGTCATCCAGCCTGTGCTCTCCACAGTCGAGGACGTCAGGCTGCCGGCGAATTCGGTCGACCTGGCGATCATGGTTGACGTCTACCACGAGCTCGAGTTCCCCTACGAAGTGCTGGCCTCGCTGGTGCGCGCGATGAAGCCCGGCGGGCGCATCGTGTTCGTCGAGTACCGCGCGGAAGATGTTTTCGTACCGATCAAGATGCTGCACAAGATGACCGAGGCACAGGTCAAGCGCGAAGCCGCGGTGCATCCTCTGGCATGGGAGCGCACGGCGAAGACTCTGCCCTGGCAGCATGCGGTGTTTTTTCGCCGGAAATAGCAGCGTCCAGCCCCGCCAGACCGTTACCCAGCGACCTCGACAAGCTGGATCGACGCGCCGCTGCCCGGGGCCGCGACCTGGGCAGCCGGCCTCACCGTGCCGTTGCCCCATGCATCGACCTGCAGCGCCGGCGACAGCAGCGCGGCGCCGGTCCGCGCGGCTGACTCCAGCGCCGCTGCGAGCGATGTCACGCGAAAGCTCTGGGCGAGGTAGCCAATATTGGGGGCCACGGCATCGTCCACATGATCAGGCACGGCATAGTTCAGTGCCTGCGACAGCGCGATCTTGCCGAAGGGATGGTCGCTCGCCATGAACGTGGCTCGTGTCCGTGCACCGACGGGCCGGCGCAGGAACTGGTTGGAGGCCGGTTTGTCGAGGACGTCGTCCATCAACACGGTGAGGCCCAGCACGTCCTGGTAGAAGGCGCGGGCCGCATCGGTGTCGCGGACGCTGTGCGATGTGGTTGAAACAGCAGTCCAGCCGGTCGGCGTGTGCCCCACGGCCGCGACCGCCGCTCGTACCCGACCGATCACCGTGCTGGCGTCGCCGGTCAGTTGCACCAGGTTGATCGCCACGCCATCCGGCCCGTCGAACAGCGCTTCGATCGGAGCGCCGGACGCGGCGCTGACCTCGTAGCCGGTAGGCTCGCTCCACAGCGCAAAGCCGCGCGCCGCCAGCATCGCGCAGGCTGCACGAATGTCGTCGACGTAGAAGTTCAGGTTCCACAGGCCGCGGATCGTCGACTCGCCCGCGCGGCGGACCTGCACGCGTTCCGGCGCGTCGAACTCGATCAGTGCCACAGCACCGATATCCACACCGGGCATCGCGAAGCGCTGCGCGCGCGCCCGGGCGCCTGCCGGCAGCCCCCAATGCGTCGTGAATCCTGCGCCCTGCAGTGCAACGACCGGACCGCCGTGCAGGCCGACGATGTCGCGATAGAACGCGGCCGAGGTCTCCAGCGAGCGCACGCCGATAATTGCCGCGGCAAGGGGCGCCCCGCGGCTCACAGTGCCCCGCTGACCTCAATCAGGCTGCGGCCCATCAGGCGTCGCGCCTCGAATTCCGCATGCAGTCGCGGCACGTCGTCGAGCCCGACCTGCAACCCCATCGGCACGCGCCAGCGGCCGGTGGTGACGGCCTCGATGATTTCGCGGTCGGCACGTTCGCGGTTCTGCGCTTCGATCACGCCGAGCGTGAGCCCGCCGACGCGCAGATTCCGCTGGATCAGCAGCGCAGGGTCGGGCAGGGGCGCATAGCTGCCGGCATTGGCGCCGATCAGGAAGATCTGGCCCAGCGGCGCCGTCACCTTGACGTTGTGGACGCCGTTGGCGCCGCCATTGCCGTCGAACACCACGTCGACGCCGCGGCCCTCGGTGGCGGCCAGAACTCGCTCCGGCCAATCGGCCTGCAGGTAGTCGATCAGCACGTCGGCGCCGAACGGCGCGGCGAACGCCGCCTTCGCCGGACCGCCGAGCAGGCCGATCGCGCGCGCTCCGGCGTCCCGGGCGATCTGCGTCAGCATCAGGCCTACCGCCCCGGCAGCCGAATGAACCAGCACGGTCTGCCCGGCCATCACCCGGGCCGCAATGTGGACGAGGTTCCAGGCGGTGATCGCGCAGCCCCGGTAGGCCGCGCCGACACGCAGGTTGATCCGGTCATCCAGCGGCACCAGCCCCGGAATGCCGACCACGGAATACTCCGCACAGCCGCCAAAACCCCGCCGCGACAGCACTCGCCGACCAAGCCACGCCTCGTCGGCGCGGTCGCCGACGGCCTCGACGATGCCGGTGTGCTCCAGGCCAGGCACGAACGGGAACGAGATCGGCATGAAGTCGAGCCGCCCCGCGCGGGCGACGAGGTCCAGCGGCACCAGGCCACACCAGGCGACCCGAATCCGCACCTGGCCCGCCGAAGGGGCGGGGACCGGCAGGTCAGCGGCCACCCGCAGCACGTCGGGCCCGCCGGGACCGGAAGCCACAACGCCGCGCATCATTCCTGCAATGGGCAGCATATTGACTCAAAAATGAAACAATTAAGGCCGACGGCCGACCCGCTGTACCTGCTCTGCCGCAGCGGAGGTCTACCGAACGATCTTGAGCGTCCGGCCCTCACGTCCGATGCCCAGTGAGCCGCTGCGGACCACCTCCACCAGCTCGGCGCCCCCGGCCAGGTCCTTGATGAAACCGTTGATGTCGGACTCGGAGGCCGTGAACTCGACGATGAACGCGTCCGGGGCCGGGTCCAGAACGCGCCCGCCGCTGCGCAGCACGTAGCCGCGGACGGCATCCGACTGCTCGGCGCGCACCTTGAGCTTGAGCAAGGCGAGCTCCCGCTCGAGATGCTCGCCGCCAGTCATGTCCTCGACGCTGACCACATCGACCAGCTTGTTGAGCTGGTTGACGATCTGCTGGATGACCGCCTCCGAACCCTTGGTGACCAGCGTCAGCCGCGACACGGTCGGGTCGTCGGTGGCCGCGACCGACAGGGACTCGATGTTGTAACCGCGGGTGGAAAACAGGCCGGCGACGCGCGTCAGGGCGCCGGGGGCGTTCTGCAGGAGGACGGCGATGATGTGGCGCATGGGCCTCGGTTGCTTCAGTGCGGTGACCGACGACATAGGCCCTTGAGCATACTGGAAGCGCGGCCGTGCTAGGCTGAAACCACCTATGCCGACGACCGACACAGTGCAGCTGAAGCAGCTCGCCACCCACTCCCTCTCCGGCCAGACCATGACCGGCGCGCAGATGATCGTCCAGGTGCTCGCCGATGAGGGCACCACGACGATCTTTGGTTATTCGGGCGGCGCGATCCTGCCGACCTACGACGCGGTGTTCCTCTACAACGCGCAGCGCGCCGAGCGCGGCGAAGTGCAGATGCCGCTGGTGGTGCCGGCGAACGAGCAGGGCGCAGGCTTCATGGCCGCCGGCTACGCGCGCGCGTGTGGTCGCGTCGGCGTCTGCCTGGTCACGTCCGGCCCGGGCGCAACCAACACGGTCACGCCGGTGCGCGACTGCATGGCGGATTCGATCCCGATCGTTGTGATCTGCGGCCAGGTGCCCACGTCCGCAATCGGCTCCGACGCGTTCCAGGAAGCGCCGGTGCCCGCGATCATGGGCGCTGTCGCCAAGCACATCTTCCTGGTCACCGATCCGACGCAGCTCGAAGCCACGATGCGCACGGCGTTCGAGATCGCGCGCACCGGCCGGCCAGGGCCGGTCGTCATCGACGTGCCGAAGGACGTGCAGAACTGGAGCGGCACGTTCCGTGGCGAAGGCACGCTGCCGATCCCCGGTTACCGCAAGCGACTGTTCGCCGCCAGCCACGCGCACATCGAGCCCGAGGAAGCCGAAGGCTTCTTCGGCATGCTGCGCGAGGCGCGCCGCCCGCTGCTGTACGTCGGTGGCGGTGTCATCAATGGCGGCGCGTCCGAGGCGTTGCGCGAGTTCGCCAGCGAGTTCTCGATACCAGTGGTCAGCACGCTGATGGGCATCGGCGCGTTCGACACCACGCACACGCTGTCGATGCGGATGCTGGGCATGCATGGCGCCGCATTCGCAAACTACGCCGTGGAAGACTGCGATTTCCTGATCGCCGTGGGCGCGCGCTTCGACGATCGCGTGGCCGGCGATCCGCCGCGGTTCGCGCCGCGCGCGCGCCGCATCGTGCATCTGGACATCGATCGCGCGGAGATCAACAAGGTCAAGCACGTGGACTGGAGCCACGTCGGCCAGCTCGACGATGCGCTGCGCACATTGACCACGCATGGCCGGCGCAGCGGTTTCCGGCCGGACTATTCGGCCTGGCTCGCGGAGCTCAGCGAGCTGCGCAAGACCTATGCGATGAATTACGACCGTGACAGCGAGCTGATACAGCCCTATTACGTGATCGAAGAGATCAACCGCCTGACACGTGGCGAGGCGGTCATTGCCACCGGTGTCGGCCAGCACCAGATGTGGGCCGCGCAGTACTGCGACTTCCGCGCGCCGCGACTGTGGCTCACGTCCGGCTCGATGGGCACGATGGGCTTCGGGCTGCCGGCGGCGGTCGGCGCCCAGTTCGCAAACCCCAGGGCGCTGGTGATCGACATCGACGGCGACGCTTCGATCCGCATGAACATCGGCGAACTGGAGACCGTGACCACCTACGATCTGCCGATCAAGGTAGTGGTGCTGAACAACTTCGGCGACGGCATGGTGCGCCAGTGGCAGAAGCTGTTCTTCAAGGGTCGCTACTCTGCCAGTGACAAGTCGCTGCACAAGAAGGACTTCGTCAAGGCCGCCCAGGCCGACGGTTTCAAGTTCGCGGTGCGCCTCAACCGCAAGGCCGATGTGCCGCGCGTCATCGAGGAGTTCATCCGCTTCCCGGGGCCTGCGTTCCTCGAGGTCGTGATCGATCCGGATGCCGGGGTATACCCGATGGTCGGGCCGGGTCAGTCGTACACCGCGATGATCACGGGCGATTTCATCCCTTCACGTCAGCGCGTCGAGGTCAAGGCGCCCGACGCGTCGGAGATGTTCTAGCCGTCGTTCGACGACTCGTCCCGCGCAGGCGTGGAGCCGGTCGCCTTCGGGCGCCCGTTGCGGCCGACGGCGAACACGAAGAACGCGATCATCGCCGGGACGATGGTCGTCACGGGTGCATCGATGCCGGCGATCCACGGTTCTATGGCCGGGTCCGCGATCGCCAGCGCGCCGGCCACCCAGCCCAGCAAGGCCGCACCCGCCGCCACGATGATCGGGAAGCGCTGCATCGCACCCACCAGCAGTGTGCTGGCGAAGATGACGATCGGGATGCTGGTGGCGAGGCCCAGCATCACCAGCGTGACGTTGCCGCGCGCCGCTGCGTCGGGCGGCAGCGAGCGCTGCCCGCGGCGGTCAGTCCACTATGGGGCGATCAACAACTTGAACGCCGCGATGCACAGCACGACGGCCAGCGCGCCGATCAGCGCACGCATCGACAGCCGGTTAAGGCCCAGCCAGGTGCCGATGAGGCCGCCCGCCAGTACGGCGCCCAGGAACCAGGGCAACTCGGCCGGCAGATCAGCCCAGGTGGAGGCGCCCGCCAGCAGGCCGGCTGTCGAGTTGGCCAGGATGAACGGCGCGGACAAGCCCGCCGTGGCGATCGGACCCGCCCAACCGGCCAGCAGCACGAGCGGGCTGAGAAAAATGCCGCCGCCAGTGCCGGTGAGTCCCGACAGCAGGCCGATCATCGCGCCGAGAACGATGGCGGGCAGCTTCGGCACGTGCGCCGGCGAGTTCGTCGACAGCATCGGCGAGCCGCTGCGTGAGCGCCAGACGAGCACGGCAGCCGCGGCCACGAGCACGAGGGCGACGAGCAAATAATAGCTGCGGTCGGCGAGCTTGATCGATCCGCCAATCGCCGCGAACGGCACCGAGCCGAGCAGGAAGGGCCAGAGTGCCGACGGCCTGACTTGACCCGCAAGGCCGAACCGGGTCGTGGCGAGCGTGGCGACCAGGATGTTCAGCGCCAGCGCCGTGGGCCGCATGGTTTCCGGCGCGACGCCCGCCAGTGCCATGATCGCCAGGTAGCCCGAGGCCCCCGCGTGTCCGACGCTCGAGTAGAGTGCAGCGACCATGAAGAATGCGGTGCCGAGCAACCACGCGAGCTGTGGATCGAGCGCCGGGCTCACTGCGACCCACCGCGTGGCGGGTTGCCGGCCGCCGCGATATCTGCGGTGAGGTTCATGTCGGGTCCTGCTTCCCGTGCCTGTTGGAACGCCGGGCGGGTCGCGGCGGCGCCACTTTGCCATCGAATGCCGCGAGCATCCGCATCGCCTTGCGCCAGCCGGCCTCGCTGGCCAGGTCAAGCCCATTCCAGTCCGGTGCGAAGCGCGCGCGCAGCGCGAGGTAGCTGGCCGCGGCATGCAACATGAGTGCCGTGGGCATGGTTGCGGCGTCCGCCACGGCGCCGGACTCGATCAACAGCCTCTCGTGGGTGGAGCCGATCTGCCGGCGCATCTGGTGCAGGGACTTGCCGAGCGCCGCTGGCGGTGCCAGCTCGGCCAGCAGCACCTGCAATGCCCAGGGATGGGCGCGCAACCGGTCTGCGTAATCCACTATCAGCGCCGTCAGTCGGGCCGTGCCGCTGGCACGCGCCAGCCGCGACCGCAGGGCCGGCAGTGCGGGCCCCGGATCCAGCGGGTCGCTGCGATCCCGGGCCCAGCGCTCGGCCAGCCCGCGCAGGTCGCCGAAGTATTTGTAAAGCAGACGCTTGCCTACGCGCGCATTGCCGAGCACGGCATTGACGCCGACACCGCCCGGCCCGCGGCGCTGCAACATCGCCTCGAATGCAGCGACGAGGGCCGTCTCCGATGACAGCCGGCCGCGGCGGTGCACCGCCGCGGTCCGGGCGGGTGCAGTCGCGGTCTTGGCAGCGGCGGTGCGCGGCGCGCCAGAAACTCGAGCCATGGTTGTAACCTCCCTCCGCGCCAAGGATAGCAGGGGAGCGACAAGTTGACTGACCGGTCACCCCTGTTGCACGATTGGCGGCAATCGTTGACTGGGGGGTCATCATGAAGTCATTTGTTTCGCATCGGCGTGCGGCGACGGCCGTGCTCGGCTTTCTGGCTGCAATCGGCCCGGGGGCCCAGGCTCAGTCAACGGCTCCGGAGGCATCCGGTCTCGACGAAGTCGTCGTCACGGCGCGCAAGCGCGCCGAGAACCTCCAGGATGTCTCTCTTTCGGTCACGGCGTTCAGCGCCGAAGAAATCGAAAAGCGCGGCATCGCGAGCATCGAAGACATTTCCCGCCTCGACGCCTCGCTGATCTACGACAAGGGCTACTCGGCCACGGACCAGCGTATTTCGATCCGCGGACTTTCGCCGACGCGCGGCCGGGTCAACGTTGCGGTGCTCGTCGACGGCATCGACACCTCGAGCGAAAGCATTCAGTTCGGCGGCGGCTCGCTGCTGGCGACCAATCGGCTGCTCGACCTGCAGGCGGTCGAAGTCGTCAAGGGACCGCAGTCTGCGCTGTACGGCCGATCCGCGTTTGCCGGCGCAGTGCAGTACGTCACCAAGGATCCGGCGAGCGACCCGGAAGGCTATCTGCGCGGCGAGTTTGGCGACTACGGTCGTTACGACCTGGCGCTGGGCTACAGCGCGCCCGTCAATGACGCATTCGGCTTTCGCCTGAACGCGGCCTACTGGAACGAGGACGGCATCTATTCGAATCGGGTCACGGGCCGCAAGGTCGGCGACGGCGACGGCTGGGGCATCGCGCTCACGGGCAAGTGGCAGGCCACGGATACGCTGGATATCAAGGCCCGGCTGGAGTTCACCGACGACCGGTTCGGCGAGTCGCCGACGGCGCAGCTGCCGGTCAACTCCATCCTCACGCGGCCCGTCGCGGGTTCGAACTGCCTCAATTCCGCCGGTGGCTCCGTGGCCGCGGTGATGGGTTCATGCCCGGCTGGCAGCTCGCGCGTCTATGCACCGACCTCGACTTTCGGCGTATTCCCGAGCAGCAACCATGTGTATGCCTGGCGCGGCACCGTGCTGGACGCGGACAGCCTCAGCGTCGCGCTCGACCCGAACCCACTCACGGGCAGCGACTACAAAGGCAGCACACGCGAGATCTCGCGCGCTTCAGTCGTCGCGAACTGGGAAATCGGTCCCGGTACGTTGACTTCGCTCACTGGCTTTACCGACGCCTCGTTCGCCTTTGACGAAGACGGCGACTTCGATTCCGGTGTCACCAACGGCGTGGATCGCGCGTTGCGCGCGGCGCGCTTCGACAACAAGAACGACACGCGACAGATCAGTCAGGAGTTGCGCTACCGCTCGGATCTGGAGGGGCCGTTCAATTTCATGTTCGGCGGCCTCTACTGGAACGAGAAGGCAGAGCAGGTCACGCGTTCCATCAACATTTTCTGCATACCGGCGCTGCCCGCCGGCACGTTCGGCAACTTCGCGCCGATTCCGGCGAGCTGCGGCAACTTCACGTCGAACCAGGTGCTGGGACAGGCAACGGCCATTCCCCGGCTGAATGCCCGGGAGATCGATCACAAGTCGGTGTTCGGTCTCGCAGAGCTGGAGTTCGCGAGCATCTGGAAGCTGACGCTCGAGGCCCGGTACTCGGACGAGAGCGAGAAGATCAAGGGCGTCAACTGCGCCCTCGCCGCGCTGCCTGCCGGCTCGCTGGGCCCGGGCTCACCGGCGGTACCTTGCAACGACCCGAGCCTTTCGGGCCAGTCGGTGTTCGGTCCCTCGGTGAACCTGCTCTATCCTTACTTCGGCACTCTGCAGTACTTCGTGCCGATGTTCCCCGCCACGCCCGGCACCGGCGTGATCCAGGCGGCGGGCACGCCCGTGCAGCTGCAGTCGGATCACCAGTACACCACTCCGCGCGTCACCCTCGAAGTGCGGCCGACGGACGACCTGCTCGTCTACCTGAGCTGGGCGCAGGGTGTGAAGCCAGGCGGCATTTCCACCGTCACTGCGGGCTCCTGGCAGGACGCCGATTTCGATGGCGCCTACGATGAGTTCACCTTCAAGGACGAGAAGATCCAGGAGTACGAACTGGGCGCCAAGAGCGAATTCCTCGACGGGCGCCTGCGGCTGAATCCGTCGCTGTTCTTCATCAAGTACAAGGACAAGCAGGTCGGTGCGCAGCTGGTCACGCCCTCGGGCATCGCCGTTGGCAGGCTCATCAATGCCGGCCAGGCGGAGGTCAAGGGCCTGGA
>JANPDV010000191.1:0-3060 GCA_031431655.1 Gammaproteobacteria bacterium
AACAGTTGCGTACGGCTGATCTCCGTGGACGGCGGCGAGAACGATTCCGTCGACGGACCGATGGCTGCCACTGCGCACCTCGCGCGGCTGCCCTATGTGCAGCAGCTGCTCGCGGGTTTCGGCGTGGTCTGGAGCCGGTCGCGACTGATGCGGCTCGCGCCCGGGGCCGACGTGCCGGAACACGCGAGCAGCTGCTGCACATAGGGCAGCCGCGCGAGGTGCGCAGTGGCAGCCATCGGTCCGTCGACGGAATCGTTCTCGCCGCCGTCCACGGAGATCAGCCGTACGCAACTGTTGCCGGCGAGGTGATTGGGGTGCTCGGCCCAGGCCGCCGCCGGCAACGCGGCAACCTCGGCGGCCAACCGGGCTGCGTCGAAGCGCAACGGCAGGCGGAAGAATGGCTTTGGCAGGCGCATCGAAGTCCGGGGCCCGCGGCTTCAGGCGGCGTCGGTCGCGTGACGGAAATCGCCGATCGCTTCGACCAGTGCGCCAATCGAGAGCCGCTCGGCCTCCGACAATCCCGGATGCCATAGATCGAAGATCAGCACGACGCGCACCGAGTCGCTGCGGTTCCAGGCCTCGTGTTCGTAGGTGTCATCGAACACGACCACACGGCCTTCCTGCCACACGTGGGTCTCGCCGCCCACGACCAGCGCACAGTCGGGCGGCACGATCAGCGGCAGATGGCCAACGAGCCGCGTGTTGGTGACGCCGCGGTGCGGCAACAGGTGCGTGCCGGGCGTGAACACCGAGAACAGCACTTCCGGCGCGTGCTCGCGAATGCGCGCCAGCGGCAAGGCATCCAGCGCGGCGGCGGTGATCGGGCAGGCCGTGGCCGCTTCGGTCCGGGCCTCGCCGTGACGATGGAAATAGTAGCCGGTCCAGCTCGGCGCGCCGCGCGTGCCGCGCAGGTTGGCGCGCTCGACGGCATCCTCGCCGAACACGCGCTCGCGCGCGGACTCGCGCGGCAGGAGCTCGCGCAGCTCCGCGCGGATTGCATCGGTGCGTGCCTCCAGCGCCGCGACCCAGGGCAGCGCCGCGCTGTCCAGGTAAGGCTGTGGGGCGAGGCCGGGCAGGAACAGGAACGTCGGCTGCTGGCGGGGGTCCGGATACACCGGCGCGCGGTCGCGCAGGTAGATGGCCACGGCGTCATGCACGCGGCGCAGCGCGTCGGCACCGAAGCGCGCGGTCAGGGGCTCGAGCAGTCGGGCGTATGCGTCGCGGCGATCGCGGCGGACCACGTTCAGGCCGGTTTCGACCAGCGGCCGCAGATGCCCCGGCGTGCCGGCGGCGTCCAGCCAGCGCCCGGCGCGCTGCGCATCCTGCAAGGCGCGGGCAAACTGCAGCGCGGCACGTGGATCCTGCAGGCGATGCAACGCATGTGCGCCATGCAGCCGAGCGACGTGAAAGTCGGGTCGCAAACTGACCGCGGTGCCAAAGGCATCGGCGGCATCGCGCAATGCGCCGACGGCGTCATGCGCCAGCCCGACATGTAAGTGATTGAGTGCGTCGCCCGGGCCTGCGGTCGTGGCGCGTCTTGCGAGCGCCAGCGCCTCGGCGTGCCGGCCCAGGCGCAGCGCACGCAGTGCCAGTGCGCCCAGGGCCCGGGTGTTGTCCGGATCGTCCTCGAGCACGCGCTCGAAGGCACGCTCAGCGTCGGCAATCTGGCCTTGCCGCAGCAAGCGGTCGGCCTGTTCGAGGGTGGCGGACATCGTGGCGCATAATATCAGCGCCATGCCGTTCACCGACCTCGCGCATTTCGTACGCGTCTATGACGCCGACCTCGAGCCCGAGCTGTGCGCACAGGGCGCTGCTGGCTTCGATGCCGCCCGGCGCCTGCAGCAGCCGAACGGGCGAGGTATCCGCGCGGGCCTGGAGGACTCCGCGTGGACGGAGCTGAACCTGACCCGGGCAGGCGACGCGGCATTGCTGGCTGCGTTCCGCAACCGGATCGAGCCGGCGCTGGCGCGCTACAACGCGGAGGTCGGCCTGGCGATTCCGTTGCCGAATCCGGTGCGCACGTCGGATCTGGTGATGAAGCGCTATCGACGCGGCGCCGACGAGCGCTTCCAGCTGCACTTCGATGCGATTCACCACGTGGCCAATCGCTACCTGGTGATGCTCTGGTACCTGAACGATGTCGAGCGCGGCGGCGGCACCCGCTTTCCCCAGCTTGGGCTGGAGGTGGCGGCGCGCCGCGGGAGACTGCTGATGTTCCCGCCTTACTGGATGTACCAGCACGAGGGCGTGGCGCCGGAGTCGGCCGACAAGGACATCGTCTCGACCTACCTGCTGTTCGACGCGCAGGCGAGTCTCGCCGGTACTCAGGCCGCGTAGCCCCAGCGATTCATCAGCGCCTGCAGCGGCGCCAGCACCGGCCCGACGTGGTCCTGGTAGTTCCGCCAGCGACCCACCGACCGGGTGTTGACCGGCTGCACCACCTGCGAATAGCTCGGCGTGCTGATGAAACCCTTGGCCTGCGCACGCGCGCCCGGCGCCAGCATCCGGTCGTCCCAGTCGAGCTCCAGGAACTGTGCGAGCGCGCGTGTCTCGCGTTCGAAACTCGCCACGTATTCTTCGTAGCGCAGTTCGTGCACGCGCGGCGCCAGCACCGCGACCTGTCGGTACCAGAAATCGAACGCGCGCTGGTACCCCAGTGCGAGGGTGGGAAGGTCGCGGCACATCAGCGCGAAGTCCGGCGCGCGAAAGTGCTGCATGTAGCAGCTCAGCAGCACGTCGCCCGGATGCCGTATCGCCAGAACGATCGGCGCGTTCGGGAACAGGCGGCGGATCACCGGCAGCCGCAGCATGTTCAGCGGATTCTTGTCGACGATCCGCTGCTGTGCGCCGAGCTGCGGCAGCCGGCGGAGCACGCGGTCGTAATACCGCGCGCGCAGCAGCTGCAACTGCCGCGGCTGCAGGCCGGCCAGTTGCTCCGGATAGCGCGCGCCCTGGGCAATCATGTCGTCGAGCGCGTTCTGCACGTACGGCTGCTCGTCCATCGACAGCAGCGCGGGATGCGCGTCCAGCGTCAGTTCCAGCAGGGTGGTGCCGGAGCGC
>JANPDV010000192.1:0-1741 GCA_031431655.1 Gammaproteobacteria bacterium
TTTTCCGCCCTAATGAGGGCCATGTGTGAGCGCAACGACGGCACTTTCGTCGGCATCACCAACGAACAGAACTGTGCGGTCACGGTTGAAGTGTTCGGGAGAAGGCAATGCGTTGGGGGCAGGACCTGAGCAAGCTGGCGCCGTACGGATTCGCGGTAACCGCCGTGTGCGCGTTGCTGCTGTCCGGCTGTGGTGGCGTCAACATCGCCCCCTCGCCGCAACTTCCCAAGGCGCTGGTCAACAAGACTCCCGCGCGCGTCGGCATCGTAATGACCGAGGAGACGCGCAAGTACGTGCACTCGGAAACCCGCGGCGGCGTGCCCTGGACCATCGCGCTCGGCGACGGCCACCGGCGTTTTTCCAAGGACCTGTTCGGCGCGGCGTTCGTCGAGGCCGAGGAGTTTCCGACGCTCGACGCGGCCAAGGCCGCGAGCGGCCTGAAGGCGATCTTCGAGCCGCGCATCGACCAGTTCTCGTTCGCCACGGCGCGCGAGACCGGCGGCGACTACGTGGCGGTGACGATGCGCTATCGCATCGGCCTGTTCACGCCCGCTGGCGAGCTCGTGGATACGTTCACGCTGACGGGCTACGGCAACAGCCTCACTGGCGCGATGAGCAGCGCGGATCCGCTCAACGCGGCGGCAATTGCCGCCATGCGCGACGCGGCGGCCAAGTTCCTCACGCAGTTCCCGCAGCAGGCCGTGGCGCAGCAGCTCGGACGCGGCGAATCGTTGCTGGCGGAGGCCGGACGGCCGGCGGCGGCCATGACGGCCATGCAGGCCATCGAGGCCGTTCCGGTGCGTGCCAGCCGACGCGCCGGGCCGGCGATTCCTACCGGTTTGCCGTAGCCGCGGCAGGCCGGCTGTTCAGCAACGTGGCTTGGTCGACAACTGACCTGAGCGGTTGGTTGCCGGTCTACGGGCCGCTGCCCTTTGCCGCCTTCGGCGACCGCACCAGCACGCGTTCGCGGATGATGACGCCTGCAGTCGCCACCGGCTCGCCGTTCTCCAGCCGGGGCGCAAAGCGCGCCTTGCGCGCGGCAAACTGGGCCGCCTTCTCGATTGCGGTCGGCGCGTCGGTGGCTACCGTCACCACATCAGCTACGCGGCCGTCGGCGCCCACGTTGAAAGATACCTCCACGAAGCGCTCTTCGTAGTCCAGCGGGTCCGAGACCTTGGCGCGGGCAATGGAGGCGGCGGGCGGGCGGTATGCGAGCCGCCTCGGCGCATTGAGCGGCGCCAGCGCCTCCGGCCCCGCAGCCGTGAGATCCGTCCAGCCCTCCCGGTACGCGGCGAGCGCGCGTTCGCGGTTGTTGCCGATCAGGTACCAGTCGCCGAGTTCCACCTGCGTGGCGCCGCGCGCCGACCGGTCCACCGGCGCCTGTTTCGCGAGCGTGTCCAGCGCCAGCTTCAGCGCGCGCTCCCCGTCCGGATTGAGTCTGCCGGCTTCAGGGCCGGCCGGCTGCAGCTGCGGCAGTGCACCCGGCGCGGCCGTTGGGCTGGCCTCGGCGGTCTCCGCTTCTTCGGGCCCGAACAGGAACTCCAGGTAGTACGTGCGTGCCAGGCCGCGCAGTGCCGGCACACCCTCGACAGCGTTGCGGCCCTTGCGCGATTCGCTGATCTGCAGCGCCCGGGCGTGCAACCCGCGCGCCGTGGTGTAACGGCCGACGAACTCGTACCAGCGCGCGTATCGGTCCAGCGCATCCAGCATCCGCAGGTCGCCGCGGCCCCAGGCCGTTTCC
>JANPDV010000193.1:0-2208 GCA_031431655.1 Gammaproteobacteria bacterium
CTCGACAGCGCTCTGCTTGCGTTGCAGCAGCCGGTGCTCCGCCCAGTGCATCCCGACATCGGCAGCCGTCTTCAGCAGCGAGAACACGACGATCGCGAGCGCAACACCGGCCCAGTCCCAGCGACTGAGGTCGGCGGCGCGAGTGGCGATGAAGACCAGGTAGCCCAGGTGGAAGCCACCGTAGTGCAGCGCGAAGAAGTTGGCGGCCGAATTGCGGGTAGCTTCGGTCGGCGCTGCAGCCTGCCCGTTGATTCTCAGACCCTCGGTCGAGAAACGCGTCAGCGTCAGCATACGCTTGCGACTGAAGTAGCCGATGACGATCGACTGGATCCAGTACGGCCACAACAGCAGCCCGAGCGGCCACTTGAAAACGAGGGCCAGCACCATCGTCACGACGTTGGCGAAGATCAGCGAGCGCGTGCTCTCACGCGTGACGGCGGCGACGTCCATTGCAACCGGGAGGTTACCAGCCCCGCTGGCGTGCGCGGGTGCGCGGCTCGGCATCTCGCAGCGGCAGCGGTTGCCGGAACCTGATCGGTCCTACGCCGGCACCAGCGTCAAAACCGTTACACCGAGCACGAACCACAGCAGCCCGAACAACAGCGAGTAGCCGTAGAGCTGGCGGAAGTCCACGCGCGCAACGCCCGCCACCACCACCAGCCAGAACGGCGATACGAGGTTGCCCATCTGGTCGCCGATGCCCAGTGCCAGCAGCCCCTGCTGCGCCGAGGCGCCGACGGCCGCCGCGGCCTCGCTGGTGATGAACCCCTGGATGACCCATTGCCCGCCGCTCGAGGGGACGAAGATCGCGACCGCAGTGCCGGCGAGCGCCGTCAGCAACGGGAACGTCAGCGGCGACGACAGACGCGCAAATGCCTCGGCGATCACCGCGCCAAGCGTCGTGAACTGCAACACGCCCGCGACGCCGCCGTACACCTGGTACAGCACCATCACCTGCCAGCAGGACTCCACCGAGCTGCGCAGCGCGGCCGAGAACGCCGCCAGGTTCGGTTGCAGCAGCAACGCCAGCAGTAACAGCGAGCTGACCATGGAGTTCAGGTCCATGCTCGCGCCCTTGTTGATGAAATGGTGGTACAGCCAGGCGCCGACCAGTGCGGCCAGCAGCAGCGGCAAAGCGCGACTGCGCTCGCTCCAGCGGGCGAAACCGCGCGCGCTGCTGTTCGACTCCGCCGCCTGCGCGGCCGCCGCCGCGGCCAGGGCATCGCGATTGGCGGTCGCGGCCATGGCCTCGGCCTGCGGGAAGGCCGACAGCGGCGCCGGATCACGCGGCATCACGAGGCGCGCCAGTGCAACCAGCAGCAGGGGAAACAGCACCACGATCAGGATCGCGCCGGTCGAGCCGATCGTGCTGGCCAGGGGAATGACGCCAGTCTTCGATTCGAGAAAGTGGCCCGGCGTGGCGACCAGCAGCGCCGGACTGGAAGAGAGGCCGAACTGCCAGATGGAGCTTCCCGCGAAGGTGGCCGCGAGCAGGCAGGGGAAATCGACCTTGATGCCACGCCGCTCCGCTTCGCGGGCGAATCTCACGGCAATCAGCGGACCGAGCGCGACGCCGAGCGCCCAGTAGAAGTAGCTCAGGCCGGCGGTCAGCAGCACGGCGACCAGCAGCACTGCGCCGCTGGACCGTGGCAACACGGCCACGCGCTCCACCAGGCTGCTGAAGAGACCGGAAGCGCCGACGACGGTGCTCAACAGCAGCAGCAGCGTCATCTGCATCGTGAATGCCAGCAGCATCCACAGGCCGCGATAGAAGCCGTCGAGAGTCGCGGTGAAGCTGTTGCCGACCGCGAGCGCCGCGATGACCAGCACCACCAGCATCAGCACCGCCGTAGCCGTGGCGTCGGGCACCCACGCCCCAACGCCGCGAGCGATACGGATCATCCGGTCGCGCAATGGCCCCTCCCGGCAGCGCAGTCGACCCCGCGCATTCGACTCAACGCCGCCTGCTGGGAATGCAACTCATCAGGAACTCGGTCCGAAGAACCTTACCCTCGGTCGCCGCAAGCCATCAGGCGCGGAACACGGCAATGTGTTCGCGGATGAAGCCCTCGAGCGTTACGGGATCGCGGCCAGTGACCTTCCTGAACGTGTCCGTGCAATCCACGGCATAGCCTTTGGCCACCTCCGCGAAGATCGCGCATACGGCGTCCAGGTGCCATTTGCTGGCAAGGAATTTGCCCAGGAATG
>JANPDV010000194.1:0-6676 GCA_031431655.1 Gammaproteobacteria bacterium
GTGTGGATGAATGGGTCGCCATGGCGAGCAAGATGTGGACTGGTCTTTATCCGAAGTACGTGGGACACCCGGAGGCGACCGGTACGATCAACAAGGCGCATTACGATCGCGTGCTTGGGCTGGTGGCTGAGGCGCGTTCGCGCGGCGTACGGGTGGTTTCACTTAATGGCGACGAGCCGGATGCTGCGCTTCGGCAGATACCGATGTACGTGATTGTCGATCCGCCGGACGACCTGCAGTGCATGCAGGACGAAGTGTTTGGTCCCGTTACGCCCGTCAAAACCTATCGCACATTGGACGAGGCGATGGCGCGCATCAATGCCGGGCCGAGCCCGCTGGCAGCCTACATCGTGACGCGCGATGCCACTGCTGGCGACCGATTCGCCGCGGGTGTGCTCAGTGGTGGCACCGGAGTTAACGTTTTTGGTTTCCAGGCTGCAGACGCCAATCTACCGTTCGGAGGTGTCGGAAGCAGTGGTATGGGTTGTCATTCCGCGCGCGAGGGATTCCTGAACTACTCGCATAGCAAGCCCGTATTCCATTGTGCCGACGACAACGGTCTGGCATTTGCGATCAGGCCACCCTATGGACCAGTCACTCAGGCTTTCGCGGATGCAACCTTTGCGCCGGCCGCGGCCCCCTAACGCGCACACGCCGGTCCTTGGACTTCTCTCAATCACAGCGAGTGCAACAGCTGAGTCAGCAGCTGACGCAATTCATGGACGAGCGGATCGTCCCACTGCTGGGTGCGTGGAAGCAGGAGGTGGCGTCCGGTGTCTTTCCGGTGTCGTTCATGGCCGCGCTCAAGTCGAGCGCGCGCGCTGCGGGTCTCTGGAACCTGTTCCTGCCTGGGCTGCGCGCCGACGAACCCGGAACGCGGCTGAGCAACCTCGAATACGCACCGCTTGCGGAGATCATGGGTCGCGTGCCCTGGGCATCCGAGGTATTCAATTGCAGCGCGCCAGACACCGGCAACATGGAATTGCTGCACATGTTTGCCAATCCCGTGCAGCGCGAGCGTTGGTTGGTGCCGCTGCTGGAAGGGCGCATCCGCAGCGGCTTCGCCATGACCGAGCCCGACGTGGCCTCTTCCGACGCGACGAACATTCAGACGACGATCCTGGCCGACGGTGCTGACTACATCATCAACGGCCGCAAGTGGTACACCACGAATGCCGCGCATCCTGACTGCCGCCTGCTCATCGTCATGGGCAAGACCGACCCGGACTCGGAACGACATCACCAGCAGAGCATGGTGCTCGTGCCGCTCGACACTCCGGGCGTTAAGGTGGTACGGAACACGACGGTCATGCACCACCATGCGCCGCACGGGCACTGCGAAGTGCTGTTGCGAAACGTGCGTGTGCCGCGCGACAACCTGCTCGGCGAGGCCGGGCAGGGATTCAGGATGGCGCAGGCGCGCCTCGGACCAGGTCGGGTCCATCATTGCATGCGCGCCATCGGGCAGGCCGAGCTGGCGCTTGAGCTCATGGTCGCGAGATCCAGGGAACGCAAGGCGTTCGGGCGTCACCTGCACGAGCACGGCGTGGTTGCCGACTGGATCGCGCAGTCGCGCATCGAGATCGAGCAGGCGCGCCTGCTGGTGCTGAAGACGGCCTGGTTGATCGACACGTTAGGCGTCGAAGGCGCGCGGCTCGAAGTATCGCTGATCAAGGCGGCGGTGCCGACGATGCTGACCAATGTCGCGGATCGCGCGATGCAGACCTTTGGCGCGATGGGGACTGGTCCGGACACGCCGCTGGCCGAGATCTGGACCGACGGTCGTGCGTTGCGCATCGCCGATGGTCCCGATGAAGTGCACAAGCGCACCATCGCGCGTCTGGAGCTGGCGGCGAGTCGCGTGCGACGCGTCGACTTGAGCCCATACCTCGCTTCGCCATTGAGCGCCTAGGGAGGGCAGGTGGAGCTATTTGATCTGCAGGGTCGCGTGGCCATCGTCACCGGCTCATCGCGCGGGATTGGCCGCGCTATCGTAGAGCGTCTGGCCGAACATGGTGCGCGCGTGGTCGTATCGTCGCGCAAGCGAGAGTCCTGCGCCGAGGTCGCAGCAGTTCTCAATGAACGGCACGGGTCGGGTACCGCATTGGCGGTGCCCGCCAATATGTCGGTCAAGTCGGACCTCGAAGCGCTGGTTGCGACGAGCCAGGCCGCGCTGGGCCCCGCGTCGATCCTCGTCTGTAACGCGGCCACCAATCCTTACTTCGGCCCGATGTCCGGCATCAGCGATGAATCATTTCGCAAAGTACTGGAAAACAACGTGATTGCGAATCACTGGCTGATTCAGCTCGTAGCGCCGCAGATGTGTGCAGCTCGGGATGGCGCTATCGTGATCATCTCATCCATTGCCGGTGTGCTTGGGACGTCCACCATTGGCGTCTACGGCATGTCGAAGGCGGCGGACATGCAGCTTGCGCGCAATCTCGCCGTCGAATTCGGACCTAACAACGTGCGTGTCAATTGCATCGCGCCCGGCGTCATCCGCACCGACTTCTCACGCGCCCTGTGGCAAGACCCCGCAGTGGAGAAGCATGCGACCGAACATTGCCCATTGCGCCGTTTCGGTGAATCGGACGACGTGGCTGGCGTGGCTGTGATGCTCGCTGCGCCCGCCGGCCGCTACATCACCGGGCAGACATTGATCGTTGATGGCGGCGATACCATTTGCTGAAACGTGCCGGCGCCTCTCGATGACTGATGCTGCAATTGTTTCGACCGCGCGCACGCCTATCGGCCGCGCGTTTCGTGGCGCGTTCAATCACGTTAGGTCCCCGTCGTTAATGGGCCACGCTGTTCGTCATGCTGTGTCGCGCGCGGGGGTGGATACGGCTGAAGTCGATGACGCTACTGTGCGTACAGTCTGGCCCGCTGGCACTGCCGGCCTGTTCGAAGTGCTCTGAGCCCGGAGTCCTGCGCGATGCCAATCCGCTTGGTCGAACCGACAGCAGAGGCTTATCGGTACCCACTACTCCTCAGGCAGCTGCTGCATACGGCGCGGGCCACTGCGGCGGACCGGGAAATTGTTTATCGCGACAAGTTCCGCTATCAGTACCGCGACCTCGACGGGCGCCTCGCACGGCTGGCCAATGGGCTGCGCAGCCTCGGCGTCGAGGCAGGCACGACCGTGGCTGTCATGGACTGGGACAGTCACCGATACCTCGAGTGCTTTTTTTCAGTGCCGATGATGGGTGCAGTACTGCAGACCGTGAATGTTAGGTTGTCGCCTGCCCAGGTGTCCTACACGTTGCAACATGCTCGCGCGGAAGTGGTACTGGTTCATCGGGACTTCCTACCGCTGTTGGAGGGCATTCGCGCGGCGCTTCCGGCGCTTCGCGTAGTGGTGCTGATCGATGATTTTTCGAACGAGCGTCTGCGGCCGGAATGGGCGCGAATCGAATATGAGGAGTTGCTGGCGGCGTCGCCGGCGACCTATGAATTCGCGGACTTCGACGAGAACGCTATCGCCACGACGTTCTATACGACCGGCACCACCGGCGATCCGAAGGCGGTTTGCTTCAGCCACCGGCAGCTAGTCCTGCACACGCTAGCGCTGCTCGGCGCCTGCGCAAGTCCAGCGCATGGTCAGCACTTCCGCCACGGCGACGTCTACATGCCCTTGACCCCCATGTTCCACGTGCATGCGTGGGGGAACCCGTTCGTGGCCACATTGCTCGGTGTGAAGCAGGTGTACCCCGGACGCTACGTGCCGCTGGAGATTCTGGCGCTACGTGCGCGCGAGGGTGTGACCTATTCGCACTGCGTCCCGACGATTCTGCAACTGCTGCTCGACGCCGCAGTCACCGAAGGAACCGACCTGCGCGGCTGGAAGATTTGCGTCGGGGGTGCAGCGATTTCTCAGGCCCTCGCGCGGGTCGCATTGGCGCGCGGCATCGACGTTTACGCCGGCTATGGCATGTCCGAGACAGGCCCGGTGATGACCGTTAGTCGCTTGCAGACGCCACCAGAGTTGCTTGGCGCCGATGAGGCGGTAGTCATCCGCTGTCGTACTGGCCTACCGATTCCACTGGTCGAACTGCGGGTGGTAGATGCGGCAATGACCGATCTGCCGCGCGATGGTCAGTCTGTTGGCGAGCTGGTTGTTAGGGCGCCATGGCTGACGCCTTGTTACGTGGGCAACCCGGCGGCTTCATCGCTGCTTTGGCACGGCGGGTACTTGCACACCCAGGACGTCGCGTGGATCGATGCTTCAGGATACGCACAGATCACGGATCGGGTGAAGGACGTGATCAAGACTGGCGGCGAATGGTTGTCGTCGCTGCAGCTCGAGAATCTCATTGCGGAGGTGGCTGGCGTGGCGGAAGTCGCTGTCATCGGCGTTCCCGACGAGCGTTGGGGAGAACGTCCGCACGCGCTCGTGGTGCCGCGGGCGAATGCTGATCGTGCCGCGTTGCCGGACTTGGTGCGGGCCCAAGTTGCTGCGGCAGCTCAGGCGGGCGTCGTGCCCCGGTATGCAACGCCGGAGCGCGTGACGCTGGTTGATTCGTTGGAGCGTACCAGTGTGGGCAAGATCAACAAACGGCTGCTTCGCGACAAGTTCGCATGAGTCGACCGGACGGAGCAACGCATGCGCAAAACTATCGATTTTCTGCTTTATGAGTGGCTCGATGTTGCCGCCTTATGCAGGCACCCGCGCTACGCGGATCACTCGCGCGAAACATTTGATTCCGTCATCAACATGTGCGAGCGCGTCGCTGCCGAGAAGTTTGCGCCGTTCAATCGAACTGCCGATGTCGAGGAGCCGCGCCAGGTCGGCGATTCGGTCGTGCTCCCGGCATGCTCGCGCGCGGCGTCGAAGGCGTACGTCGAGTCCGGCATGCTCGCTGCCGTGCAAGACGCCGAATTCGGCGGGATGCAGCTGCCCTACGTGATCGAACTGGCGGCAAACGCGTTTTTTGCCAAGGCCGGCATCGGTCTTGGCGGCGGCAGCATGTTGACCGTCGGCAATATCAACTTGCTGATGGAGTACGGGACCGACGCGCAAAAACGCGCGTTTGCGCAGAACGAGATCGATGGCCGATGGTTCGGCACCATGTGTCTGTCCGAGCCCCAGGCGGGGTCCAGCCTCTCCGACATCGTCACGCGAGCTGTGCCGGATACGGATGACTATGAGTCTGACGCCCTCGGGCCGCGTTACCGGCTCACCGGCAACAAGATGTGGATCAGCAATGGCGAGCATGATCTTGCCGAGAACATCGTCCACCTGGTGCTGGCGAAAATCCCGACTGCCGACGGCCGCTTGGTGCCCGGTACCCGCGGTATCTCACTGTTCATCGTGCCGAAATGGCTCGCGACGCCTAACGGCACCCGCAGCGAGCAGCGCAATGACGTGGTCCTCGCGGGTCTCAATCACAAGTTGGGCTATCGCGGCATGCCTAACACATTGCTCAACTTCGGTGAGGGGCGCTACATGCTGGCTGGCCGGCCGGGCGCAGTGGGCTACCGCGTGGGCAAGGAAGGCGAGGGCCTGAAGTACATGTTCCGAATGATGAATGAGGCGCGCATCGGTGTGGGGCTCGGAGCCGTCTGCATTGGCTACGCCGGATTCGAGGCGAGCCTGGCCTACGCGCGCGATCGGCGCCAGGGGCGCCTTCCCGGTCCGGCCGGCAAGGATCCCGCGTCGCCGCCGGTCCGCATCATCGAACATGCAGACGTGAAGCGCATGCTGCTCGCGCAGAATTCGTACGTGGAGGGCGGACTGGCACTCGCGCTGTACTGCGGTCTGCTGGTTGATCAGATCCGTGCGGCCCAGGCGGCAGGCGAAGACATCGCGGAGCGGCACGCGCTGCTGGAATTGCTAACGCCCATTGCCAAGAGCTGGCCGAGTGAATGGTGCCTGGCCGCGAATGATCTCGCGATCCAGATACATGGCGGCTATGGCTACACGCGCGACTTTCCTGTGGAGCAGCTGTGGCGTGACAACCGTCTCAACATGATCCACGAAGGCGCGCACGGCATCCATGGCCTCGATCTGCTTGGCCGCAAGGTTCGCAGCGAGGACGGCCGCGCGCTGGACGTGTTCGCTGTGCGTGTTCGCGACAGCGTGGACAAGGCATCGGTTGACGCAACTGTTAGGCCTTTCGCGCGGTCGCTTGCCGACGCGCTTGAGGCATTGCTCGACGCGACGCATGCGGCCTGGAGTGACGGTCAAGCCGAGCAGGCTCTAGCTAACGCGACAGTCTATCTGCAGGCCTTCGGTCATGTGGTGCTGGCATGGATCTGGCTCGACCTCGCGCGTACTGCTTGCGCGGCACTGCAACGCAAGCCGTCGGGTATGGACGCAGATTTTTACCGCGGCAAATTGCAGGCTGCGCAGTATTTCCACATGTATGAGCTGCCGAAGGTCGCTGCGTGGCTACAACTAGTGGCGGAACGAAACCCAACCTGCATGCAGATGCAGGATGAATGGTTCGTGTCGTGAAGAGCCCGTTGCTGTCCCTTTTTTCTCTGGCGGGAAAAACTGCGTTCGTCACGGGAGGCTCGCGCGGGCTCGGCCTGCAGCTGGCCGAGGCGCTTGGCGATGCGAGCGGTCAAAAACAGCTGCGCGCCCGCATCGCCTAGCGCCTCGGCCAGCTGCACGCCGAGCCCGCGCGAGCCTCCCGTGACGAGCGCCGTCTTTCCCGTCAGGGAAAAGAGGGAC
>JANPDV010000195.1:0-4850 GCA_031431655.1 Gammaproteobacteria bacterium
TGGCGCTTCGTGCCTGGCGGTCGATCCCGCGGCGCGTTTTGTCCGGGGCTCTGTCGGCGAAACCGCAAGTGCCACCGTGACGGCGGCTGAAGCGGCAGAGTCGATGATCGTCACCGCGGGACCACAGACTTCGGCGATCGCGTCCCGCAGCAACGGAAAGTGCGTGCAGCCGAGCACCAGGCAATCAGGGGCAGTGCCGGGCGTTACGAACAGCGGCCGCAGGTACTCGGCCGCAGCCGCCCGCGCCACCTCGTTGCGATGCCAGCCCTCCTCGGCCAGAGCGACCAACACCTGGCAGCCGACGCTGGTCACCCGCGCATCGGGTCGCCGCGCGAGGATGGCGCGCTCATAGGCGCCGCCGCGCACGGTACCTTCGGTAGCGAGCACGGCGATGCGGCCGGAGCGCGAAGTGGCACAGGCCAGCTGCGCCCCGGGCTCCACCACACCGAACACAGGCAGCTCCGGAAAACGCTCCCGCAGCGCCGGCAGCGCCACGGCCGACGCCGTGTTGCAGGCCACCACCAGTGCGCGGATGTCGCGGGCTACCAGCGCCTCTGCCGCCCGCAGCGCATAGCGCACGACCGTCTCCGGGCTCTTGGTGCCATACGGCAGCCGCGCTGTGTCGCCCAGGTAGAGAAAGTGCTGCGACGGCAGCTCACTCCGCAGTGCGGCGAGCACCGTCAGACCGCCGACACCGGAGTCGAACACTCCGATCGGGCGGGCGTCGCTCAATCGTGCTCCGGCCGCATCTGCGGGAACAGCAGCACATCGCGGATCGAGGCACTGTCCGTCAACCACATCACCAGCCGGTCGATGCCGACGCCCAGGCCGGCCGTCGGCGGCATGCCGTACTCGAGCGCACGCACGTAGTCAGCGTCGTAGAACATCGCTTCGTCGTCGCCGGAAACCTTGCGCTCGACCTGGGCACGGAAGCGCGCCGCCTGGTCCTCGGCATCGTTGAGCTCCGAGAAACCGTTGGCGAGCTCGCGGCCACCGACGAAGAACTCGAAACGATCCGTCAGGAACGGATCGGCATCATTGGCCCTGGAAAGCGGCGACACCTCGGCCGGGTAGGCGAACACAAAAGTCGGATCGAGCAGCGTGGACTCGCCGGTCTTCTCGAAGATCTCGATCTGCAGCTTGCCGGCGCCGTCGGGGCGGTTCCAGGCGATGCCGAGCGAGTCGCAGACCGCGCGCAGGTACGGCACATCGCGCAGCCGCGCAGGGTCCAGGGCAGGGTTGCACTGCAGGACCAGCTGCTCGACCGTGACGCGCCGGAACGGCTGCGCGAGATCGTAGGTGCGGCCGCCCGATTCGAACCGGGTAGCGCCGCGGACGCACTCGGCCGCGGCGCGCATCATCTGTTCGACGAGCGTCATCAGATCGAGGTAGTCCGCGTACGCCCAGTACAGCTCGAGCATCGTGAACTCGGGGTTGTGGCGCGTCGACAAACCCTCGTTGCGGAAATTGCGGTTGATCTCGTAGACCTGCTCGAAGCCGCCGACGACCAGCCGCTTCAGGTAGAGCTCGGGCGCAATGCGCAGGTACAGCTGCAGGTCGAGCGCGTTGTGATGCGTCACGAACGGGCGCGCCGCAGCGCCGCCCGGAATCGGCTGCATCATCGGCGTCTCGACCTCCATGAAGCCACGCGCGTCGAGCAGTTCGCGCAGGCAGCGGACCAGCGCGGTGCGCTGCACGAAGACCGCGCGACTGGCTTCGTTCATGATGAGATCGACGTAGCGCTGCCGATAGCGCGCTTCCGTGTCGGCCAGGCCGTGCCACTTGTCGGGCAGCGGCCGCAGCGACTTGGTGAGCAGCCGCAGCGAAGTCACCCGCACCGACAACTCGTCGGTCCTGGTGCGGAACAACACCCCTTCGGCGCCCAGGATGTCGCCTATGTCCCAACCCTTGAAGGCTTCGTAGGCCGCACCGAGGACGTCGCGCTGCAGGAACCACTGCAACGTCCCGGAGGAATCCTGGATGTTGGCAAAGCTGGCCTTGCCCATGATCCGGCGAAGCATCATGCGGCCGGCCATCTTCACCTGCACCGCGCGCTGCTCGAGTTCCTCGGCGGTCAGGCCGTCCCAGGCGCGCGCCACGCCTGCGGCCAGCGAGTCACGGCGAAAATCGTTGGGGAAAGCCGGTTCGCCCCGAGTACGCAGCGCATTGAGCTTCGCGCGGCGCTCGGCGATCAGCCGGTTCTCGTCCTGCGGAGCGTCCCCTGCCGGTGCGCCCCCCGGTCCAGCATCCTGCGTGTTACCCATGTGCCTAGAGCCCCGCCTTGAGTGACGCTTCCATGAACTGGTCGAGCGCTCCGTCGAGCACCGCCCCGGTGTTGCCTACTTCGACGTTCGTGCGCAGGTCCTTGATGCGTGACTGATCGAGCACATAGGAGCGGATCTGGTGACCCCAGCTGACGTCGGACTTGGAATCCTCCAGCACCTTGGCGGCGGCGTTGCGCTTGTTGACTTCCAGCTCGTACAGCTTCGCCTTGAGCATCTTCATCGCCGTGCTGCGGTTCTTGTGCTGGCTGCGTTCATTCTGGCATGCAACCACGAGACCTGAGGGAAGGTGGCGGATGCGCACCGCCGATTCAGTCTTGTTGACGTGCTGGCCGCCAGCGCCGGAAGAGCGGAACACGTCCATCTCGAGGTCCGCCGGGTTGATGTCGATGTTGATGTCGTCGTCCACCTCGGGCGAGATGAACACCGAAGCGAACGACGTGTGGCGCCGATTGCCGGAATCGAAAGGCGACTTGCGCACCAGGCGATGCACTCCGGTTTCGGTACGCAACCAACCGTAGGCGTTCTCGCCGCGCACCTCGATCGTGGCGTTCTTGATACCCGCCACTTCGCCGGCCATCGAGTCGATGACCTCGGTGGAGAAGCCGCGTTGCGCGGCCCACTTGAGGTACATCCGCATGAGCATCTGCGCCCAGTCCTGGGCTTCGGTGCCACCCGCGCCGGCCTGGATGTCGAGGAAGGCGTTATGCGAGTCCATCTCGCCGCGGAACATCCGCCGCAGCTCGAGCTGGCGCACCTGGTCTTCCAGCTTCGGAGCTTCGCGCTCGATGTCGCGCGCAATCGATTCGTCGTCCTCGCCCTCGGCGAGTTGCAGCAGTTCAATGGCTGAGTGCACCGAGCCCGTGGCGCTGTCCAGCGTGCCGAGCTGCGCGGTCAGCTTGGCACGCTCGCGGCCAAGTTCCTGCGCGCGGTCGGGCTTGGTCCAGATCGCCGGATCTTTGAGTTCGCGGCTTACTTCTTCGAGGCGTTCCTTCTTTTCGTCGTACTCAAAGAAACCCCCTTAAGGAGGCGAGGCGGTCCTCGAGATCCTTCAGTGTGCGCTTGAGTTGGCCGAGTTCGATCATGGGCTGCTTCGATCAGGTTGCCGCATATGCGAGGCGCGCGATTCTACACGAGCGGCCCGGCGGCAGGCCGCACTCAGGGCAGCACGTGATCCACCAGCAGCTGCAGGCGCCGTTCGCCGTTGTACTCGTTGATGTCCAGCCGGTACACCAGCTGCGCGGTCTCCGGCAATGCTGCGCCGGCGTCACGGCCCTGCAGGTAATTGAACGCGATCGCGTCGAAACGCCGTCCGGTGCCGGGCATTTCCACCCATAGCTTCAGGTGCTTCTGGCCGACGATTCGCGAGCTGCGGATGACGAAACGGCCGTCGAAGCTGGGCTCCGGAAAGGCCTGGCCCCAGGGCCCGGCCTCGCGCACCGTCTCTGCAGTAGCGAGCGAGAGGTCGCCAACCTCGAGCTCACCGTCAGTCTCGATGACATCGCCGAGCCGGGCCGCCTCGCTCCAGCGCGCCACCTCCAGATCGAAACTGCTGGCGAAGCGGTCCAGATTCTCGCGCCGCAGTGTGAGCCCGGCCGCCATCGCGTGCCCACCGAACCGCTCGATGAGATCCGGCTCGCGGGTCGCCATTGCATCGAGCACGTCGCGCACGTGAACGCCGGCGATCGAACGCGCAGAGCCGCGCAGCCATGAGTCCCCGGCGTCGGCGAACGCCACCACCGGCCGACGCAGCCGGTCCTTGACGCGGCTTGCCACGAGCCCGACCACGCCCTGATGCCAGCTCCCGTCGTAGAGGCAGACCCCGCGACGGTCGGACCGCCCGGCCGCGCCCTCCAGCACGGAACGGATCGCGAGCATGGCGTCGTCCTGCATGCGCGCTTCGATCACACGCCGCTCGACGTTGAGCTGGTCCAGCCGCGCGGCCAGCGAGCGTGCCTCCACGGGCGAATCGGCGAGCAGGCAGCGGATGCCGATCGTCATGTCGTCCAGGCGACCCGCCGCATTCAGCCGCGGACCGGCCGCAAAACCAAGGTCGGAGGCCACCAGCGTCGGCAGGACCCTGCCGCCCACTTCGAGCAGCGCGCGCACGCCCGGCGAACAGCGACCCGCGCGGATGCGCTTCAGGCCCTGTGCAACGAGCCGGCGGTTGTTTGCATCGAGCGGCACGAGATCGGCAACCGTACCGAGAGCGACCAGATCCAGGCACTCGGCGACACCCGGCGTCGGCGCCTCGCGACCAGCCGCGCGCGCCAGGTCCGTCAGGCGTCGATGCATTGCAGCCATCACGTAGAACGCCACGCCCACTCCCGCCAGGGCACGCGACCCGAAGGTGGCGCCGGCAAGGTTCGGGTTAACGATGACATCGGCCTCGGGCAGCACTGTGCCGGCGAGGTGATGATCGGTGACCAGCACCGCGATACCCTGCGAGCGGGCGGCCGCAACTCCAGCTACGCTGGAGATTCCGTTGTCCACCGTGACGATCAACGAAGGCGCCCTTCGGGCCGCCACGGCGACGATTTCCGGTGTCAGCCCATAGCCGAACTCGAA
>JANPDV010000196.1:0-8567 GCA_031431655.1 Gammaproteobacteria bacterium
GGTAGTCCACCCAACGATGTCGACCACAACCGCCATGAGGAAACCGTATCGGTAGCTCGGTCGAGTTGGCAGGGTCGACGGCAGGCTGAAAGCCACGCGAAGCGCGTGGCCAGGCCTTTGAGGGACTGGTGCCCGAATGGCACCAGGGGGTGCTGCTTGCCGAAGGCGCGCTGCGCTACTTCCCAGGCATCTGGTTCGAGACTATCAAGCTGCCAATCTCGGCGTGCCTGTTGCGCAACTCCTGCCAGTGTCGTGCCCCGAGAAAGCGGGTACCGAATTCGTCGTAGTCATCCTGACAGATGAACGCGAAGAGCCCGACGATCGCAGAGTCCGAGAAGGCTAGCTGCGCGTACTTGGGCGCCATGTCGACTCGCCGGGCCGCCTCTGTCGCGTCAGCGGCAGGGTTGGCCGGGTTGGAAGCGCGGACAAACGCATCGGCGAACAGGAAGATGTGCTGATCGCCCCGCATTCTTGCCTTGATCTGTCGCACCTATTCCGTAATAGGGCGAGCGTTGCCGGTCGATGCGTCGCCGCAAAAGGACCACGAGCCGTAGCAGGCCAGCCCGAACCAGTCGAATTGCTCAGGAAGCGGATTTTCGAGCAGTGCGAAGGCTCCGTCGCGGATGTCGAAGTCGATGCGCGAGAACGTGAAACCCAGCGGTATGTTCGGGAAGGTCTTCTTGATCAGGGCCCCGACCTTCTCCAGGTCCTGCTTCACTGCCGCCGCGGAATGCCCATTGAGGCGCGCAAGCGCATACGGCTCATCGTTGGGGTAGATCATCGCGATCTCTGAGGCAGGGTTCGATCGCCGCGGCGAACTCCTGCCACTGGCGCTCGAAGTCCGGCCTGAGTCGATACTCGGGATCGAACAGTACCGATTCGTGGATCGCGACGGCGGAACGCACGCCACGCGCCGTCGCCCGGCGAATTCCGGCGAATTCCGGCGACGATCTCCTGCGGGCAACCGAACTCGCAGCTGACCCATGAGATGTTGCTGTGCGAGGCGATCTCCGCCGCGATCGGCAGAGATACGGGAATGCATCACCGTAGTAACCAAAGTACTTCGGCACATTGCTCGCGGCCGCAGTCACTCGAATCTTTCCAAGACCGACCGGCCCTCGTGACTGTGTGGTCACGATGCGCAGGAATCGCGCCCAGTTGACGGCACTGCGACCAAGAACCACCCGCAACGTCTCTCCGTCCGCGGTCGTCTGAGCGACGCTGCCAATGCGCACCAGCTGATCGGCCTGCAAGCCGGCATAAAGGTCGTGCTGGGTCGCGCCCGACGCGGATTGCCGAACGGTGAACCCGACTTCCGTGATGGCGCGCGGCGAACCCATGTCGAGAGTGATCGATTGAGGTGCTCCAGCACCGGACTGCCAGGCCGTGTCGGATTGCAGGTAGTCGAAGGTGGCGGCGGCGCCGTCGGCGGTCAGAGATGCACTGGCCGTGGCTGCCACCGGCGCAACGAGATAGTCCGGGCCAAGCGGATTCGTGCTGGTGCACTCGACACGGGGAGCCGCGACCTCTCGGGCCACGACGCCTGTCGCGTTCCAAACGGAACAGGCCTGCTGCGGATCTCGCGGCGAAGGCGTCACTTCCACGCCGTAGGCGCTGCCCTCGCGCGCAGCCGATGGAAAGCTGAATGCTCCGTCTCGATCGATCGACAGGACCGTTCCGTCGGAAAGCCGCAACTTCAGGCCGGACCCAACCAGACCCGCTACCGAGCCGCCAATCTGATACCTGCCCAGGCAACGCACGTTCACGTCGACCGCGGCTGGCCGCGCCACGCCCTGAGCCCCCTCGATCTCACACGACCGCCCGGCTTCCGAGGGCTGTCGCAAAACCTCAACGGAGTAGCTGGCTCCGTCGGCAACCGGGGATGCGAAGACAAATGTTCCCGATGAGCTGACGGTCATCTCTTCGCCGTTGTTGCGCAGCACGACCGTGTCGTCGGTCAGGCCCGGCACTGATAGCCGGATCCACGTGCCCGCGCCAGCGGACACAGTCAGTTCGGGCCGCGCATTTGACTCAGGGGCGGCCGACTCCGCGCTGCAACCTTCTCCACAGGCGGTAGTTGCCAGGGCCAGGAGGCAAGGCAGGGCTGAGAAGTGAAATGAAGATCGGCGGACGGAAACGCATAACAATTTCCTCGCGCAGCTATGCAAGCAACTGCGAGCGACGCGCCGCGAACCAGTGCACACGCGCGCGGCGACGAAGGAGTCGCGCGCAGCGCTTAGGCGAAAACGTGAGGCTATCGCGTCATTATGAAATGAACGCTAGAGGACTTGCTGGAAACGAACGAGCTAGTGCGACGATACGTCGCGAATTTCAGCGAGAGCTAGGTGACTCGCGCATCGGCGAATCGTCGAGGTTTTCACCGTCAGCGACCAGCGGCTGCGTCCATGCCATCTCGACGTCGTCGACAAGATTGGGATTCGGGTGTCGTTTGGTGGAGACGACTCGTGCCCGCACGTAGATGTCGTTACGTCGCAGGGTATACATCGCACGAGTCCCTTCGACGCGCATCAGCACGGCACCGATGTCATCGCTGTACTGGGAACCCGTGCGGCCTGGTACACCCGCGGCCGCGGCGAGTGCGGGGCGAGCGGCGAGGTCGGTGCCGTGGCGCGTGCCGACAAACTCGATGACATACTCAACGCCAGCCTCAGGCTCGACTTCCAACGCGAGCGAGCGGTCGGTAACCGTCAGGTCGCGCAACTGCACGCCTGTGCTTGCGTAGAAATCGCCGCGCTTGATTGCCGCCGTAATCGAATCCGGCGTCAGCCGCGTCGAACGAACCATCAGCCAGCCGCGGCCAGGGTTGTAGCGGCCGATACCCCACTCGGTGTAGTGATGGGCGTCATCGCTCGCGATGCCGTAAACGACGCTGCGCCCAAGTTCGCCGAGCCGCTTCGCGAGCACGATGTCCCACATCCGCTCGACCGACGGGTGACTCTCGTCCCCTTCGTTGCGTACGTCCGAGTGGCCATTGTAGATCTCCAGGAATCCCTCTCCGGCCGCGTGGTCCAGCGCAATCAGGTCGTCGGCGGTAACGGCGTACTGGAAGTTCGGGTGGTTGAGGTGGGCAAACACCGGCCGACCACTGCGGCGCTGATGCTCGTGCACCGCGTCGATGTTGTTCTGGATGATCCCGACCACCGTGTCCCCGCCCTGCGCCAGGACCAGCCCGTCGACGTTGACCGAATTGATGTGGACCGGGTGCTGGTAGAGACGGTCCGTGATCTCCAGGCCGCGTATCAGCGCGAAAGCCCCTGGGCGCTCGACGAGGGTGCGGAACTCGTCCAACGTCTTGAGCTTGACCTCCTGCACGCCATCCGCACGGGTCCGCCGCTCAACCCAGTCCTCACCGAAGCGCTTGACGTACGTGTCGAGTGCGTCGCGATCGTCCGGACTCGCTATCGGGTGCCACGCGACGCCGCTCTGCATGCGGTTGTGGTCGCTGAACACGAGAAAGTTGTAGCCACGGTCCCGGTACCAGGCCGCGATGACTTCGGGAGGCGCGTTGCCGTCGCTCCACCAGGAATGCGTGTGCGTGTTGCCTTTCCACCAGCGCAGTTCCCCGCCGGCTTCGATGGCGGCATCCGCGGCGGAAGGGCTGAGCGACAGGCCCGCCGGCTCGTGTGCGGAGACTGTGCCCAACAGGCTCAGACTGAGGCTGCTCAGAACTGCGGCCAGGCTCGCTCGCAGCGTCATCCGCCGGGGCTTCTTCATGCGGAATGTTAGATAGCACAGCGCTGCGGGCAACGACAGCGACGCGTGAAGGTCTCCAAAGCCACCGCGCCCGGACACCGCGTGCGCGATATCCGTGAGCATTCAACGACTTCAACATTTATGTTTCGAACTCACCTGCGAATCTCTGATGCAACGCGCCCGCGTTCCGTGGCGCTTGCGCACCAGGCGCGTACCACGAATGTCGTGCGCAACCGGCCAGCGGACGAAACCGCATGCCGCGCAACGCGCGATCCACGAATGGAGCCGTGGGAGCCGGCGCTACAGCCAATGGCGCATAGTTCGATGACTTAGGAACCCTGCGACCGAGGCGTAGCGCCTGCACAAGTCGCGGCGCGATCAGCCACGGACCGTCCCCGGTGCGACGCTGCGTCCCGGGCCAAACCGGCCTTGGCGGGGACGCCATACGTCGTGCACGTCGACGTACGCCCTAGGCAAGTGCCATTCGCGCTAGCAGACTGTTGGCAGTTGCGGATCCGATCGGGTCGTGCGAAGCGCAACGATCCCCGGAGGCGTCGTAACTGGTCGCCACGAGCGAGTTGCCGGATCCATAGGTGTAGTTCGTGGCGCTGCCGAGGTGATCCGACAGCAGGTAGGTGGTGTTGTCCCCACCCCAGCTGTCCCGGACCTTCATCGCCACCAGCATGCCGCCGCCGCGGATGTAGTTCTTCCACGTGGTCTTGCGCTGGCCCGCGTCGTAGACCTCCTCGAAAAAGACGTCTCGACGTAGATCGTCTCGTAGTCGGTGCCATTGGCCCTGGACGTGCTCTTTCGCCCGCTTGAACAGCGCGAGCACGTCTGCGCTGGCGACCGCCCCCGGGTTCTGCGCGGCGCGAATCTGCTGTTCCAACCGCTCGAGTACCGAAGCCCTCGCGGGCGCGGGCGCAGGCGCAGCGTCGAGACCCTGGGACACCGCCAGGTCCACGAGCGCCACAGACGCCGCCGTGTCGCCACTCGGCTCGGCATCACCGTCCAGTGCGGGGTCACCGTCAGCGGCCCCGGACCGGGCCAAACGACCCGCCCGCGGCAACTCCACCGTCTTGACCGGTCGCACGAACAGGCGCGCGACGAACGCGAGGGCGCCTAAGGTCAGCAGCCCCACCAGATACTCCCACCACCGATAACTCACTCAGTCCCTCCGCGACTCGCCGTGTGCCGCCTCCGGCGTACGGCGGGACACCGGCGATTGATCACTACGGCCCGCCGGACCGTCGCATCGAGTTCAACGGCGACGGCGTCGGCCCTTTAGCAGAGGACAAAGACTCAAAGCGCTCGCCGAATCGTTGCCGTGAGTCGCGCCACACCGCGCAGATTCAAATGGTCTTCGTCTCGGTAGAGCGAGTGGTTCGCATCGCCAATGGGGCAGCGGCGATCGTCGCAGAACAGCCCGTCGAGAGCGATGACAGGCTGTCCAGCGGCGCGTGCCGCCGCGCGAATCGTCCGTCGGCTGAAATCCTGGTAGCGCGCGTTCTCCAGTAGGCCTACGGACTGCTCCGTCACGATCTGCGCCGCGGTCGGGGAGCCCGTCAAGCCGCGCCGGTTCAGTTCCTGAAAGAGCCGCTCGGGCTGCGTCCGCTGCTGCGGAGCCTGCTCCACGAAATGCACTGTCGTGCCTATCCTGGAGTACGCGCCGATCGTGCGCTCGACTGCGGCCGTGAAGACCTCGCGTGAGTTCTGCATCGTCAGAACGCGGTGTTTGGCATCCACCAAGAAGTTGTCCTTCTTGGCCTTTCCCGGACGGGCGCCATCGGTGTAGAGGCTCCAGCGCGCAACCAGGAAGACCTCTTTGAGGCCCTTGTCCCGCGCAATCTCGACGTAGCGCGCCGCAAGCCGCTCGCAGGCACCCGGCTCCCAGTTGCCGAGCAATACGTCTGCGCCGAGCAGGGGCGGACAGCCACCGACACCCAAGTGCCAAACGACGAGGCGGGCGCTCTTGCCCGCCTCGTCGAAGGCCGGCAACAGCGCGATCGAGTGACTGTCGCCAAACACCCCGATGGCCCCCGCCGGCGGCGCCCCCGCGAAGCCCAGCGCGCACACCTCGAGCTCGCCCGCCCCTCCACGGGATCGACGGTCGCAGTCAGCGCGAAGGTCGTGGCGTCGGAAATCTTGCGCGATCTGGTCGTAGTTCGGAATACGCTCCGGGAATCCGCCGCGCAGATAGCCGAAGGCACCCAGGGCGATGAACAAGGCGGATCCGACCAGCGCGAAGCCGAACACCGTATTGCGCCCGATGGTCCCGGCCCGGCGGAACGGTTGCTCGACAAACCGCCAACTCATCCATGCCAACCCCAGCGTCGCGACCGCCAGCACGGCCATCAGCGTCGACGACGGCTCCACAAAGCTGCGGTGGCGAGCGAACGAAAACAGCGGCTGGTGCCAGAGATAGGCGCTGTAGCTGATCAACCCGATACCGACCAGCAGCGGCGTGCCCAGTGCCTTCCCCACCGCCGTGTTGGGTCGCGCGTAAAGAATGAGAAGAGCCGTCCCGACCGTCGGCACCAGGGCATACACGCTTGGAAACGGTGTCGCCTCATCGAACAGGAGCACTGACGCCCCTACCAGCACGACGCCCGCGACGGCGAGTGCTTCGCGCCAGACGGCTCGTTCCGGAGCAACCGACTCGCGTGCCAGCCAAAATGCACACAACGCACCGATCGCGAGTTCCCACAGCCGCGTTGGGAGGAGAAAGAACGTCGCGGCCGGACTCGTCAACGCGAAACGATCTGCCGCGGCCAGGCTCGCCACGGCCACCAGCGCAATGCCTGCCACCAGCGCCCGTCTGCCCATGCGCCACGCCAGCAGCAAGAACAGCGGAAACAGCACGTAGTACTGTTCTTCAACCGCGAGACTCCAGGTGTGTAGAAGCGGCTTGAGTTCCGCCGCCGTGTCGAAGTACCCGCTCTCACGCCAGAACAGCACGTTCGACAAGAAGACCGCCACAGCCGCCATGCTGCGGGAGAACTCAGCAAGATCCTTCGGAAGCAGCCACAGCCATGCGAAGGGTAGGCAGCACGCCATGACCAGGAACAGGGCCGGGAGAATGCGGCGCGCGCGCCGCTCGTAGAATCGAAGGATCGAGAAACTGCCCTTTTCGAGTTCAGCCAGAATGATCGTCGTGATGAGATAACCACTGATCACGAAGAACACGTCGACGCCAATGAAACCGCCGCCGAAGGCTTCGAACCCTCCGTGGAAGAGTATGACGGGCACGACGGCCAACGCCCGAAGGCCGTCGATCTCGCGACGATACTGCATTGACCTGAAGGCGACGCCGTACGTCGCCACTCTTGCGCCGGCGTGTCCGGCCGGGGCGCATCTTCGCATGGAACGGGAGTGCGTCTAGCCGGTCCAGCGGCAGGGGTACCGCCGTGAACGGGCGGGAGGGGTTGCCCGGCGACACGCGCAGAGTCGCGAGCGGAGTCTCGGCAGTGTCGTCGTTGCCGGTCTGTGGTCGAGACCGGCGTACATCCGACAGCGCCGCACTTTGGCCGTTGATTATGGGTCTGGGACGGCGTGCTGCGAAGTGATCGATCGTCCGACCTCCGCGTACTTCTCGCGCAACTCCGGCCAATGCTGTATCCCAGGAAACCGCTCGATGTCCACAAAATCGTTTTGATAGATGAATCCGAACAGTCCAACCACCGACGAGTCGGAGGACGCCAACTGCGCGTAGTTTTGCGCCAGTTCGAGTCTTTTGGCCGCCTCTCGCGCATCGGCTTGGGGGTTGGCGGGCTGACTGAATGTCACGCCCGCCTCGAAGTCGCTTCGATTGAAGCTGAAGGCCATGGGCATGTCGGGAAACGTCTTCTTCATCACGGCCACGAGCATATCCAGGTCGCGCTTGGCATCCGCCGCTGAGGCCCCGAACATGCGAGCGAGCGCGTACGGCTCATCGTTAGGATAGAGGAATGCATTGTGCTGGGTGTATGGCCGTATTGCCTCCGCAAACGGGTTCCACCGTTCCTCCAAGTCGGGCCGCAGCCGGTAGTTCGAGTCGAACCGCACCGACTCGTGAATTGCCACGGCTGATTTCACACCGCGCGCGGCGGCGCGGAGGATGCCATCAACGATCTCCTGCGGACAGCCAAACTCGCAGCTGACCCGGGAAATGTTGGTGTGGTCCGCGATCTCACTTTCAACAGGCGACAGGTACGGGAACGAGTCTCCGAAGTAACCGAAGTACTGCGGTACATTGCTCGCAGCGGCCGTGATTCGGATCTTTGCCAGGGACACCATGCCGGGCGCCTCGACAACGTCGATCCGGATCCGCTCCGCGCACTGAGCCCCGGCGCGATCCAGTCCAATCCGCAGTTCCGCACTCTCCGAGGTCTCCTTCGCGATCACCCCGATCCGGACCCATTCGTCTGCGTGCAGGCCCGCCAATACTTCGTCGCGCGAAAACCCTGCAGTCCCTGGTGAGACGCTGAACCGCACCTCCGTGACCGCGCGTGGGGACCCGAGTTCCACGGTGACCGTCTGCGGCGCCGTGCCGGCCATCTGCGGGTTTGGCGCACTCGCGTAGTCAAAGCTCCTCGGCGAAATGTTCTTCTGCGTGCAGGCGGTCGCGGCGACAGGCGTGACGAGATACTCCGGGCCGAGCGGATTGCCGATCCGGCAAACGACTTTGATGGTGTCGCTCGCGCTGCGAACACGGCCATCGCCGGTCACATCGCAGTGTTGACCCGGATGGCGCGGCGCGGCGGCCACCTGCAGCCCCAGACCTGTGCCCTCCGAAACCAGTTCGGCCACGCGGAAGGGTCCGTTGGCCCTCACTGGAAGGACGGTACCGTCCGCGAGCTTCAGCTCGAGCCCCG
>JANPDV010000197.1:0-8358 GCA_031431655.1 Gammaproteobacteria bacterium
TCCAGCACGTTGTCGAACATCGAGCTGTCGCTGCCATTCACGTTGACGATCGGCGCGAGCTTCTTGATGTCGTCGCCGAACATCGGCGACTCGAACAGCGCCTCGCGGGCGCGCATCCAGTTGATGTTGCCGCGCAGCGTGTTGATCTCGCCGTTGTGGGCGATGTAGCGGTACGGGTGCGCGCGGTCCCAGCTGGGGAAGGTGTTGGTGCTGAAGCGCGAGTGCACCAGCGCCAAGGCCGTCTCCATCAACGGGTTGTTGAGGTCCGGGAAGTACTGGTCGAGCTGGCCGGTGAGCAGCATGCCCTTGTAGACCAGCGTCTTGTAGCTCAGCGAGACGACGTACCAGTACTCCGCGCCGCCCATGGTGGTGACGCGGATCTCGTTGTACGAGCGCTTGCGGATCACGTAGAGCTTGCGCTCGAACTCAGCCTCGTCCGCGGTGTCCTCGCCGCGCTGGATGAACACCATGCGGATGAACGGTTCGCTGGCCTTGGCCGTCTCGCCCAGCGTTGCATTATTAGTGGGCACGGTGCGCGCGCCGAGGTACACCTGCCCCTCGCTCTGCACCACGCGCGCGAACACCTCTTCAATCTTGCGGCGCTGCGTCGCGTTGCGCGGCATGAATATCAGGCCGGCGGCGTACTGGCCGGGCTCCGGCAGCTTGATGCGCGCCTTCTTCGCCGCGTCCTTGAGGAACCTGTGCGGCGTCTGCATCAGCACGCCGGTGCCGTCGCCGGTATTGACCTCCGCGCCGCACGCGCCGCGGTGATCCAGGTTCTTCAGCACCTGGATGCCCTGCTTGAGGATCGCGTTGCTCTTGCGGCCCTGGATGTCGACCACGAAGCCGAAACCGCAGGCGTCCTTCTCGAACTGCGGGTCGTACAGGCCCTGCTTGCCGGGGCGGGTGGCGCGGGGGCCGCGGGGGGAGACTCGGCGTTCGGATCGGGTCACGACTCGGCTCCTTCGGACTTCGGGACGTCGGCGCCTGCTGGCCCGATGGCTGTTCTTGTTATAGGACCAAGATCTTACAGAGCAGCGGCCGGGGGTCAACGAGACACTCACTTTTTGACTCATGTATATGAGTCATGCAGACTCACGATATGACTAAGCGACTCCAGGTGCTGTTCGAGGATGCGGAATACCAGGCGTTGCAGCGTGCAGCGCGCGAGCGCGGCGTGACGGTGGCGGAATGGGTCCGCCAGGCGCTGCTGGCCGCCCGGCGGCGGGAGGCCAGCGGCGACGCGGACCGCAAGCTCGAGGCGATCCGGACGGCGGTCCGGCACATGGGGCCGGCCGGGCAGATCGAGCGCATCAACGCCGAGATCGAGCGCGGCTATCTCAGCGGCGCGGAGCCGGGCCCCGACGCGGGAGCCGGCTATGGTACGGGTCGCCAGTCGCCATGATCTTCATCGACAGCAGCATCCCGATGTACCTGGTCGGCGCCGCCCATCCGAACAAGGTGGACGCGCAGCGCGAGCTCGAAGCGCTCGTCAGCGACCGCGTGCGACTGGTGACCGACGCCGCGGTGCTGCAGGAGATCCTGCATCGCTACACCGCGCTCGAGCGACGCGGTTTCATCCAGCTCGCGTACGACGTGCTGCTCGGCGTGGTCGACGAGGTGCTGCCGATCGAACGCGCCACGGCCGAAGGCGCGCGTCAACTGGTGCTGCAGTACCCGACGCTGCCTGTGCGCACGGCCGTGCACGTGGCGGTGATGCGGCAGCACCGGATCGACACCGTGCTGAGCTTCGATGCGACGTTCGAGCGGGTGCCGGGGATCACGCGATTGCGGTGACCTTGCGCGGGGTGCGCGAACCTTGCCGGCAGTTCGGAAGGGCCGACTTCGGCGCATGCAGGCGGCTGGTCGCCTACCGGCCACTTCCGGCTATTCAATCCTCTGGCCTGATCGCCGCAGAGCGGCGATTGGCTCAGGCGCCATGCGGTGTGTATAATACACACGATGCAGAGTCGTGAGCTTATCAAGCTGCTGCAAACCGATGGCTGGCAACTACGGCGTACCCGCGGCAGCCACCATCAATTTGCGCATCCGACCAGGCCAGGCACGATCACGGTGCCGCACCCAAAGAAGGATTTGGGAAAAGGCCTGGTGCAGTCGATTCGCAAGCAGGCTGGTTTGAAGTGAGGAGTTGGATTTATGCGCTATCCCATTGCCATTGAAACCGGTGACGCAAAACACGCGTTCGGGGTTGTCGTTCCTGATTTGCCTGGCTGCTTTTCTGCCGGTGACACAATGGATGACGCGCTCACCAATGCGCGTGAGGCCATCCTCCTCCACCTGGAAGGACTACTGGATGAGGGCAAGGCGCTCCCGGCACCGACGCTGATTGGACAGCTCCAAAAGAAGCGGGGCTATCGCGGCTGGACCTGGGCTGTCGTCGAGGTCGATCTCAGTGAGCTTGGCGATAAAGCCGCGCGAATCAACATCACGATGCCACAACGTATTTTGCGTGCAGTCGACGCCTACGCCAGGAAGCAAGGTGAGACCCGATCCGGGTTTATCGCCCGGGCCGCGTTGGACGCAATGCGCAAACCGGCCTGAGCCGCAGCAGACCGCGAGGGTCGCAAGTCGGCCCAGTACCGTCATTGGAGTTGCTCAATTGTCCGCCCGCAAGCGGTCACTAGATTGGCATGAGAGGCGATAGGGGTTGAAAATGCCCGCATGCGCACGATCCCATCAGTTCGAGCCCATCTGGACTCCATTGTTCAAACTTCACGTGTGCCAGGGCTGCAGTTTGTAGCTGTGACTGCGAAAGGAACGGTATTTGAATACTTTGGCGGATGGGCGGACCTTGCGCACCGCCATCCAATGGCCTCGGCCGTCACGATGATGGCTTACTCGATGAGTAAGACCTTCACGGCTGCCGCGGTGCTTCAGCTTATCGATTCACAGCACCTGAGCCTCGACGACTCCATTGGTCGGTTTGTGGATTTCTCGCCTTACGGACCCGACGTAACCATTCGCAGGCTGCTGGCACACACTGCGGGCGTACCGAATCCAGTTCCTTTGGCGTGGATCCACGCGCCGGCCGTTCACGAGACTTTTGACGAACACGCTGCATTGATCAGGGCGCTCCGCCGGCACGGGCGTCTAGCATTTGCGCCAGGTACGAGGTACGGGTACTCCAACATCGGCTATTGGTTGCTCGGGGAATTTGTACAACGCGTGACCGGCCTTGGGTTCACCGCATACGTTGTCCAGGAAGTGCTTGAGCCACTTGGCGTGACACCGCAGGAACTTGGCTACATGATTCCCAGCCTCCCTGAGCACGCGCGTGGATACCTGGAAAAATATTCGCTCATGAACGCAGTCAAGGGAGTGTTCGTGGACCGGGAGTTCGTTGGGACGTACTCCGGCCGATGGCTGGAGATCCATCCGCACTATCTGAACGGGGCAGCATTTGGCGGGCTCGTAGGAACTGCGCGCGGGTTCGCCAAGTTTCTTGAAGATCAGCTCCGCCCGAATTCCGCGCTATTCGATGATGCGACACGAAGAAGTTTCTACGCGCAACAACACACCAACGATGCGGCCGCGGTTCCTACTTCTCTCGGATGGCAAGTCGGAAGTCTCGACGATAAACGGCTCTACTTCAAGGAAGGCGGCGGCGGTGGATTTCACTGCATGATGCGGCTGTATCCGAGTTCCGGAATTGGAACGGTCGTGATGACCAACGCCACAGGTTTCAATGTTCGAAACCTTTTGAACAGTACTGATCGCGCATTCCTCGAGCCGGATTCGAGTTTCAGAGATGAGTCCTGGACTCCCTGATAGCGGCCGCTGGCGACAGACTGGAGAGGGCCGACTGCTGCCCCATGACCCGCTCCGGACTCGCCGTTGGAGCGGGTCGTCGGGCAACTCCCGGCCTTCTCCTGATCTTCAAGTTGCGCATCCGAACGGCGGGAACAGTCTGACTGTGGCCATTCGCGTGTCAATGATCGGGCGACTGCTGCCGACCCATCGACGACACTCGCAGCTCTGAACTCGTCGCCCCGAAACGGCCGTTCGGGGCTGCGCCGAGGCTCCCGAAGTAGGCGCCGCAACAGCGGGCACAAAGAGGTATGCGGCGCTCTCAGTGATTGAGGCGAAGCGCGCGGCTTGAGACCTTGCGCGCTCACCACTTCGGGAGTTGCGGGGGATTGCACGATTCAGTTCCCGAAAATCAGCACGTCGCTGACCTGGATGATCGGCGCGACCTCGGAGTAGTTCACCATATCGCCTTGCAATTCCGCCGCATGCGGCATGAAGGCCGACGTGAACGCGTCCTGCGACTCGAATTCGAAGTGACACATCGCCGTGTAGGCCGCCTCGGTTCCGGGCGCCGCGCCACCCAGACTTCGCTCGACGCTGACGCCCCGGTAGCCGGGATGCTGGCGCAACAAGGCCATGGCGCGTGGCATGTGCCTTTCGACGTAGTAAGCCAGGTCGAAGCGCGAGCCCGGCAGGTTTGGGTGGAGGATGCTGATCGTGACCATGGGGTTCCTTCTCGGATGCAAGTGGCAAGGTAGACGCCCGACACGCCGATCAGTCGGATCCATGGCGTTCCAGAACGAGGATGCGAGCCACGCCGCGCGGATGCGCCACATGCCGGTCGCCGGCTTGCACCAGGGCAATCTGGCCGGGCCGGAGTTCAATCACCCGGGGCGCGCCTTGTTCGTCGGTGGCGTAGTGCATGTCCACGATGCCGTCGAGGACCACGAACAATTCCTCGCCGCTGTTCTGGTGCCAGCGATAGGGTTCGTCGGTCCAGTGCAGTGTCGCGCGGTAGTCGCCCATCGTCATCAGGGCCTGGCTGCCCCAAGCGCGCTCCGCGGTGAATTGCGTGGCGTCGATGATGTCCATGGGTCAACTCCGGGGCGAAGGTGGATTGATCTGGCAAGCGCGGACCCAGTCGAGCAGCTCGGGCAGCGGCGTCTGGCCCGAGGCCGGGGAAAAGTGCCCGCGGTGCGGGACAAGGCACACCTGGGCGCCAAGTTCGGACAGCAGGCGTCGTGACAGCTGCAGCGGATCCGGGCGCAGGTAGGGGTCGGCCAGGGAAACGATGACCTCGCGACGCTGCACGCGCTGGCCGGCGGCCGCGAGGTCCGGCGGAGGGTCAAGGAAGCGGTCCACGGCCACGATGCCCGTCGCCGTGATGGGCGGCGCCACCAGTAGCAGGCCGCCGATGCGCGTTGCGGGTTCGCTGCGCGCCAGCCAGTGCAGCAGCGCGACGGCGCCCAGACTGTGTCCGATCAAGAGCAGCGAGTCGTCTGCTTCCCCGATGGCGCCCGACAAGGCGGCGAGCCATTCGTCCAGCCGCGGCTCGTCCGGATCCGGCAGGGCCGGCACTTGTATTGTCAAGCCTACGGCAGCCAGCGACCGCGCGGTTTCGGGATACCAACCGGCGTCGGGCGCGCCAGGCCAGCAATGTGCGATTACGGCGCGCCGTTGTAAAGAGGCAGATTCTTCCTCCTTCTCTAGCATAAGTCCCATAGCGTAACTCTGCGAAAACCGCGCGCTTCACGACCCCTGCATTGCCGGCGAGCCCTGTGGCGCAACGAGGGTGTTGTGAAAGGCCTCAATGCGCCAGCGCGGGCCGGTGCGCGTCAGCAGCAGAGTCGCTACCGAGCGATTGATGCCTGCCAGCGGCCCGACGGGCGCGTCCAGCGTACCCAGCATCTGCACGCTGAGTGTGTCGGCGCCCAGGCGTCGCATGGCCAGCGTCTCGTAGCGCATTCGGCTGCCCTTGTAGATAGACGTGAAGATGGCGTCATGGCCGTGCGCAATGGCGGGCTTGCCTTGATGCAATTCACCACGGATGGTGACGAACGAGGCGTCATCGGCAAAGGGTTCGGCAAAGGCCGGGCCGTCCGCGGCGTTCCAGGCCGACTCGAGCTGTGCCAGTGTGGCGGCAACCGTCGCGGCCATCTCGGGGTCCGGCATCGCGGGCGCACGTGGCGCGGCGGCATCGGTGGTGCTCTTGGCCACCGGCTGGCCGGGCGTGGCTGCCAGCGGCGTCATCAACACCGTCTCTTGCAGCAGCCACCAGCGCGGGCCGCGCTGCACCAGTGAGTACACGCCGTGGAACCGCGCGCTGTCGTGCTGCGACTTGGCCACCGCGCCCGCGAAGCCTTCAGCCCCCACGATGGCTGTGACCGTCAGCGCGCGCGGCTTGCCGCCCAGCTTGCCCTCTTGCAGCATCTGCAGGTACTGCTCGCGGCCCATCACAGTGGTGGGGGTGCCGGCTGCCTGGTTGAACACGACTCGGTAGTGCGGGTCGAGCAGCCCATCCAGCGCCGCCACGTCACGCCTGTCGGCCGCCGCCACGAAGGCTTCGATCACCGACCTGGCGCCTGACAGTGGTGGCTCTTGCTGCGCTGGCGCAGGTGTGGCGGCCATCAGCGCTGGCGCGATCAGCGCCGTCGCGGCGCGCTTCATGGGGTGCGGGGATGAGGTGGTCATGGTGAAACTCATAATGTTGCTGGAGCAACTAAGTGGTCGAAAAAATGGGCGACGAGCGCCCGCCCTGCGCTCAACCTCTTACTCGAGGTTTGATTCGATTCGTGCCAATACCCGGGCGGCGACTACCGCGTCTGCAGTCGAGACACCCGCCATGGCCGAGGCGCGGGCTTGCGGAACCTGGGCATTGAAGAGGTCGTGCACGTGGCGCCCCACGGTGGTGATGTGCACCCGGTAGCGCCGCGCGTCTTGCGGGTCGGCCGCGCGACGCAACAATCCGCGCGCTTCCATCGACGCGATCAGGCGAGCCATGTTGGGGCGGTCGTCCAGCGTCGTGTCGCCGAGCTGGCCCTGAGCCAGGCCGTCTTCATGTGCCAGCCGGTTCAGCACGAACCATTGCTCCTGCGACATGTCCACTCCGACGGAGGCGGCCTGGTTGCGGAAGTAGGTGCGCAGCAGGCGTGAACAGCGGTAGACACGAAAGGCGAGCGAGTCTTCAAGCCGAACGGGGGCGGCGGAAGGTGGCATCTTTTTGTTGCTCATGCAACATTGTGGCGTGACGCGCCCGAGATGTCAACTCACAACGGCTATTGGCTCACGCGCAGCCTGGGGCGTGATCCCTCACCGGCCTTCGACGTGCTGAGGGAGTGGCTGGTGAGCACTTTGTCGACGAGACAGATCTGAAGTGCCCGCTGCGGCACGTCTTTGGGCAGCGACTCTGGCGGTCCGTACGCTTCTTATCCAGGATCCACGACGGCTGTATTGTTTTTGCGGTCTGCGAAGCCGCCGGTCACGAGCGACTGCAGTGGGTCAACACGCGACTTGCGGCGTTAGCTTCATCCCCAGCGCCTTCATGACTTTGAGGACCGTTCCCAAACTCGGATTGCCATCGGCAGACAGCGCCTTGTAAAGGCCTTCTCTTGTTAGCCCGGTCTTTTTGGCTAACTGCACCATGCCATGCGCACGCGCGACGTTGCCAAGCGCCACGGCAATGAACGCCGGATCGTCGCCGGCTTCTTCCATGCAGGCTTCGAGATACGCCACCATGTCCTCATTTGACTTGAGGTAATTCGCTGTGTCGTAACGTGTGAATTTGACTTTGGTTCGCTTCTTCGTTGCCATATTTCAATTACTCCAATCTTCGGCAATCTCGATCGCCTGCTTGATATCCGCGGCCTGCGTGCGTTTGTCCCCTCCGCACAAAATCACGATGATGATCGGCCCCCGCTGCGTGAAGTAGATCCGATACCCTGGGCCATAGTTGATCCGCATTTCACTTACGCCGGAGCCCACCGGCTTCACATCGCCAGGATTACCAAGCGACAGGCGATCGATACGTGCGGCAATCCGCGCCCGAGCCTGCCGATCCTTAAGGCCAGAAAACCATGCTTCAAAGGTGCTTGACTTGAAGATCTCGCGCACAGGCGGAGTGTAATCCATAGGCCACAGAATGTAAACCATGGTTTACAGATCATTTGGCAGTCGCCAGTGGTTTTTCGGACGGAGGGTGCTCCCGCATGTACGTAAGATTCCGCTGCTCCAAAGCGGTCGATGACAAACGTCCGCAACGGGTCAATAGCGGACATTCGGGCAATTGGCAGCGCACGTGGCCGAAGATGGACAGCTCGCTGCTACCGATCGAACGCGCCACCGCCGAAGGCGCGCGCCAGCTCGTGCTGCAGTACCCGACGCTGCCGGTGCGCACGGCCGTGCACGTGGCGGTGATGCGCCAGCACCGGATCGACACGGCGCTCAGCTTCGATGCGACGTTCGAGCGGGTGCCGGGGATCACGCGACGGAGGTGATGCCGGGACTACACGCCTCGCGCTCGCGTTCGCGCTCGCTCGAGCGTCTCCGGAAGAGTCCACCACACCAGCGCCGCGATCGCGAAGATCACCGCGC
>JANPDV010000198.1:0-3562 GCA_031431655.1 Gammaproteobacteria bacterium
CGAGCCCAGCGAAGCCGATCTCGCCGTGGGCAGCGCGGTAGCGCTGGCGAGCCGGCAACGCTACCGCCAGCTGGTGTGGGGCGAGCCGCAGTTTTTCGAGTACTTCCGGTGCGTCACACCGATCGATGTCATCGAACGCATGCAGATCGGGTCTCGCCCGGCCATGCGTCCCGGTCGCGAGGGTCTGGATGCATTGCGGGCGGTGCCGTGGGTATACGCCTGGACCCAGTCACGCGCGTTGCTCCCAGGCTGGTTTGGCGCGGGGGCAGGCCTGGCGCACGCACGCGCCGAATTCGGCATCGACGCGCTGCGCCGCGCATTCTCGGGCTGGGCATTCTTCGGCAACCTGGTCGCGGACGTCGAGCTGAGCCTGGCGCGGGCCGACATCGAGATTGCGGCCGCCTACAATGTGCTGGCAGGCACGCCCCTGCGGCGGTTCTTCGCGGAAATGCGCGATGAGCATGCGCAGGCCTGCGCGCTGGTGCTGGAGATCCGGCAGCAGCAGACCCTGCTGGAGTCCGACGCCACGCAGCAGCGTGCAATTCAGCTTCGCAACCCCTACGTCGACCCGATGAACCTGATGCAGGTGGACCTGCTGCGGCGCTGGCGCGCGACCGACCGGCGCGATCGGAGTCTGTTCGAGGCGCTGCTCGCGAGCATCAACGGGATCTCACTGGGCCTGCAGAGCACGGGCTGACGCGCCGGGCCACGCCTCGGTGCGGTGCCCGAACTCGTCGATCAGCTCTGCTTCGGGCCAGCGCAATGCGGCCAGGCGCGTGAGTTCGCCCGGCGCGAACCCGTCGAGCTGCTCCCGGAAGCGCGCTCCGACCGAGAAGTCGACGCAGAAGACGCTGCGCCTCGGCCCGAGCCACTGGCCGGGTGCGAGTGCGCCGAAGAGGTCGTACATTCCGCCATAGCGACTGCGCCCGCGTTCATTGATCCAGCGCCAGTAGTGGCCGATGACGACGGGTGTGTCGTCCGAATAGTCCTGCCACCAGGGCGTGCGCGACACCATGCGCCACTTGCCGCCCACGTACGCACTGCGCTCGGCCGGTGACTCCGATCCTGACGTCAGCACGCGCAGCGGGTTGCCCATCTGATAACGCGTGTCTTCCTCGGCCAGATTGGCGAGCAGAGGCACGCTGGTGCCGCGATCATGCAGGTGTGCACGCCATTGCGCCTGCTCGCGGCGAGATGCTGCTGCAACTTCGGCGGGGATCGAAGCCTGCGCCTCAGCCTCGTACTCCCGGTAGCTGTCCAGCACTGACCGCGGGGGTTGGCGCGCGATGCGCTGCAGCGAGTCGACATGCCAGGCTGCATGCACTACGCGCAGATCGGCGCGCGTCAGGACCAGTGGCAGCCGCGAAAGAAAGGTGCGGATCGTGTCGCGCTCGCGCTCGCCCACACTGCGACAGTTGGCGAACTCGGCCAGCCTGTGGTCAGGGTGATCATCGAAGTACCAGCCGTTGCCACGCTTGCGCTCATGGCGCAGCAGGTTGATTTCGTGGTTGCCCAGCACGCACTGCGCCAGCTGACGATCGATCAGCCGCTGTGCCAGGGCAATGACGGCGGGGCTGTCGGGGCCACGATCGCAAAGATCGCCGACGAAGACCACGCGGCGGCCCTGGGGATGTTCGCCGTGCCGGTCATAACCGAGCTGGGCGAGCAGTCGCTGCAGTGCCGCCAGCTCGCCGTGTACGTCGCCCACCAGGTCGAGCGGTCCATCAAAAAGGGCGGCGCTCGGCGCCGCCGGCTGATCGTGTGCTTCAGTCATCGGATCATGGCTGCAGACGGCATGGCGGCACGGCGCGACGGAGCATACACAACCCGGCCGCGGTTGCCGGCTCGGCAGGCACCCGATACGCTCCAGCCCATGCGCCCAATCCCAATGTTCATCCTGGCCGGCCTGGCCGTCGCCGCGAGTGCCTACGCCATGAGTCGCTATACGGCGGAAGACGAGGCCATCTACCTGAAGCGCTTCGAGCAGCTGAAAACCGCGTTCACCACCGGCCTGGGGCTTGAGATCTACGATCCTCTCGAGGTCGTGCCCGGCGCGCTCCGTCACCGGCCCCTGCCAGTGACGACGGCCCGGCAGCGAACGCTGTCAGCGGCCGCCCTGGATGAGGCGCGCGCCTACGCGGAACGCAACAACTCGATCGCATTGATCGTCTGGCGCAAGGGTCGCGTCGAGGCCGCCTCGTACTTCAAGGGGTACGACGCTGACAAGACGTTCGCGTCACGATCGCTGGCCAAACCGATGACCAGCGTCGCGGTCGGCCGTGCCATCGCGCTCGGCAAGATCCGTTCGCTCGAGCAGCCGGTGGCCGACTTCATCACGGAATGGCGCGCCGATCCGCGTCGTTCGAAGATCCTCGTCCGGCACCTGCTGGACATGCGCTCGGGCTTCCTGCCCCAGGCCAACGCAACCACGGCTGAGGACATCCTCAATCGCTCGTACCTCCATCCGCGTCATGAGCGCGTCATCATTGACGAGTACCCGGTGGTCGATGAGCCCGGTTCGCGCTACGAGTACAACAACGCCACCTCCGAGCTCGTGTCCGTGCTCATTGAGCGCGCGACAGGGCAGCGCTACGGCCAGTTCATTTCCGAACAAGTCATCAAGCCGCTGGGTGCTGCGGGTGGCGAGATCTGGGTCAATCGGCCGGGCGGCGTTGCCCATTCGGGCTGCTGCCTGATGGTGCCGGCAGAGACCTGGGTGCGCCTCGGTATGCTGCTGATGAAGGACGGCGTCTGGGAGGGGCGACGGCTGTTGCCCGAGGGTTATGTCAGGGCAATGACTACCGGTTCGACCCAGAATCCCTACTACGGCCTCGGCGTCTATGTTTCCGGTCCCTACATCCCCAGGCGCGGCTTTGCGCATCCGGATCGGGTTCCCGACAACCTGAAGGTCCTGCACTCCGAGCCCTATCTGGCCTCGGACCTGTTCCTGTTCGACGGCAACTCGAATCAGGTTGTCTACGTCATTCCCTCGCAGGAGCTGGTGATCCTGCGCGTCGGCGACGCGCCCCCGCGCAAGGGCGGGGCGGAATGGGACAACAGCTTTCTGCCTAATCTGCTGATGCGCGGCATCGAGCGGGACCGGGGCGTTTCGTCCCCGCAGCCTGTCACCGCAGTCGCCGCAGTACACTAGCGCCATTCTCGTTCTCGCCCGGCTCCGTGCCCGGTGCGGGCGCACCGGGGGTGCGCACCATGGATGCTCAGACTCGTCCTGTTTCAGCTGCGGTCACGGACAGCGATCGCGGTAGTCGACCACCGAAGCTGCTGCTCTATACCGGAGTGGCCCTGGTTGTACTCACCATCGCTGCGTACCTCCGTGGCGGGCTCAGTTCCGCGCCCAAGACCAAGGCCGACGAAACGCCGGTGGTCACGGCCGGGGCGCCAGGCATGCGGGAGGTGGTCAACCAGGTCACTGTTACCGGAGCGATCTCGGCGCGCGACGAGATGCCAATCACGGTCGTAGGTGAGGGCGGGCGGGTAGCCGCCATCCTGGTCGAAGTCGGCGACGCGGTGCGTCGCGGGCAGGTCCTGGCGCGGCTGGACG
>JANPDV010000199.1:0-2632 GCA_031431655.1 Gammaproteobacteria bacterium
GGCGATCAGCACGATCAGCACAGCCAGCACGTCCCAGCGCCGGATGCCGCTGCGCTCGAGCAGCTCGCGCATGCGTTCCCGCGCGCGGCTGATGACCCGGTCGAACTGCGCCTGGGTCAGTCCCAGTCCCTCGCAAACCTGGGCGCGCTCCTGCTCGAACAGATAGAAGCGCACCACGGCCTCTCGATCGCGCGCCGTCGGCAGGCCGCGCAGCGCCGCGCGCACCAGGCCGCGCTGGTCCGCATCATCGAACGCATCGGCGGGCGCGGCTGCGGCTTCGTCGGCCATGCGATCCACGTCGTCCGTGCCGCCGACGCGTCGGCGCTCGCGGCGCTGATGATTGCGCAGATGATTGAGCGCGGTGCGCACCACGAAACCGGCAATGACCTGGGGCTGCAGGCGGGCGCCGGCATCGAGGCGCGTGAGTGCGGTGACGATCGCATCCTGCAGCAGGTCCATGGCCAGCTGGCGATCGCCAGCGCGGCGCATCACGACGGCCACGAGCCCCGGGTACTGGGCCAGCAATGCCTGCTGGAGCGCCGCCCGATCGGCGGGCAAGGCAGCCATTGACGGCGTCGCTGCGGCCGGAACGGCAGGCGCCGGCGCCGCCGGCTCGCCGGCAGAAGGTTCGATGGCAATGGCGCCAGAAAGATCATCGACGGACGCGTTCACGCGTCACAGTATATGCGGATGCGTGCAGGTGTCCGAGCCGTCGTTCTGTCACTGACCGCCGTAGTGGGCGTTGTCGCCGGGTGCGGGCAGCGCCCGGTTGGGGTGGTGCCCGAAGTGGCGACGCTGCAGCTCGCCGGACGATTCAGCGATCAGCAAGCTCGCGCCGGGCTGGCCTTGAGGACCCAGCCGGGCGAGGTCTGGCTGGCGCTGCTGGAGCAGACCGATTTCGATGCGGCGCTGGACCTGGTCGACGACTCGGGAAAGCGCCTGCAGTCGGTCGCCGGGCCGGCGCGGGCGGCGGGTTCAGAACTGCTGTTCTGGGGACCGACGGCAGCGCGGTCGGCGCGGCTCGTGGTGCGCAGCATGCGCCCGCCCGCGGCGTCGGCGCGCTGGCACCTGCGGGTGTACCGGCTCGACCCCGCGCTCAAGCCGGACGGCGTCCGTGGCCTGCGGGCGATGACCGCCGCCGGGCGCGCGCCCGATGTGTCCGACATGGCGCGGCCGGCGACCGTGGTGTCGCAATACGGTGAGGCTGAAGCCCTGTTCACGCGGCTCGGAGAATCCAGGCTGGCAGCCGAAGCGGCGCTGCAGCTCGCGGGTCGGCATTACTGGGATGCCGAGGACTGGCGGCGTGCCGCCGACGCGGCGCGGCGGGCGCAGCGGCTCGCGGCCTCAACGCCGGGTCTGACGCGGCTCCGGGACGATGCCCTGCTGCTGCGCGGCGCCGCGGGCATCGAGCTGGAACGACAGGCCGGCAGGCCCGCGGCCGCTGCCACTGCCGTGACCGTCGGCGCGGATCCGCCGGCGCTGACTGCAGAACCGGACGCCGCAGCCGCGCTGCTGCAGCAGGCGGCGGACGGATTCACGACCAGCGATCGCGTGGTCGCTGCCGCCCAGACCGGGATCTTCCTCGCCGGGATGGATTACCAGCGGGGCGAGTTCGATGCCGCGGTACGGCGGTATGAAGCCGCCTCGGTCGCGTTGCGGGCGGCCGGCGCCGCCGACGATCTTGCGCTGGTGGCTCGCAACCTGGCGACGATGCGCCTGGACCGCGGTGACTATGCCGGCGCCGCGCGCGACTACGAGGGCCTGCTCGAACGCTCTGACGGTGAGCGCGGCAGCTCACGCGCCAACCTGCTGCAGGGGCTGGCGTCGGCGTACACCACGCTCGGCGAGAACGAACGCGCGCTGCGCCTGTACCGCGAGTCGTACGACATCGCGGTGGCGTTGCGCAACGACGATCTGGCCGCGCGCGCGCTGCTGGGGCTGGGCGTCAACCACACCCAACTCGGCCAGCCTGACATCGCCGTGCCGTACGCGCGCGAGGCAGTGGCCCTGCGCCGGCGTGGCGGAAAAAATGACCTGCTCGCGCTCGCGTTGGCCGCGCTGGGCAACGCGCTGCGGCAGACCGGCGATCCGCGCACCGCGATTGCCGCGCATCGCGAGGCTGCCCGGTCAATCCAGCCGGGTTCACCCCCGCTGCTGCGCGCGCAACTCGAGCTTGCGCTGGGTCGTGATCAGGCGGTGGCCGGCGCAAGCCGCGCCGCGATCGAGACCTTCACCCGGGTGCTCGATGCGCCGGGCGTGCAGGCGAGCGCGGTGGCGACCCGCGCGCGCGTGGCGCGCGCGGCCGCGCTTCGTCGCCTCGGCGATCTCGACAGCGCGGCGCGCGACCTGCAGGTCGCGACCGCACAGGCGGCCGATAGCGCGAATCGCGAGGACCTGGTCGCGGCGCTGGTCGAGAGCAGTCGTCTCGCCCTGCAACGCGACGATCGGCCGCTGGCGCTCGCCACGGCGCTGCGTGCCGCTGCACAAGCCGACTCGCTATCGAGGGGCTCTGCCAATCCTGACAACCGCGCCACGCTGGAAGCGCGCCTGCGCGAAGCCCGGGATCTGCCCGTGCAGTTGCTCGCCGGCGAGTCCGAACGCGCGGCACTGGCCGGCGAGCCGCTGCAGGCCA
>JANPDV010000200.1:0-6957 GCA_031431655.1 Gammaproteobacteria bacterium
CGGCCGGCGATCACACGTCGAGGTGCACGACGTACGGCGGCGCCTGCTCGACGGTACCCATGAGCCCTGAGTGCTTTGCTTGCGCGAGTCCGTGCGCGAGCAACGTCGCACCTGCACTACGCAGGCGAGTGTCGGGTCGAACCGGCCTTGGCGGGGCTTGGCGCGCCAGGACGGCGCGCCCAGAGCCACAGGGATGTGCTCCAGGCGTCCCCGCCAAGGCCGGTTCGGCCCGGCACGCGCCGTCGCACTGGAGATGCTCCGTAGCTGATCGCGCCGCGCCTTGCGACGCCAGGCAGGTTCGCGGCCCGAAGTCAGGCCACCGACAGCGGCTCGTAGTACGCCGCCAGCGCCAGCTGGGTTGGCGCATCGACACTCTGTACGTAGCGCGCGTGAATCTCGGGCAGGCGCAGCAGCGCGGCGTCGCACCCCTCGATCCCCGAGCCGGCCACCGCCTGCCGCAGCACATCCAGGGTCAGGTGTTGCAGCGCGTGCTGCGCGACTGGCGCGTAACTCAGGTGCCAGGCCTCCGGACTGACGCCGCCGCGGTCCGCTTCATAGGGCCGGAAGAAACCGAAAGTCGCCATGTGTTCGCGCAGCCAGGCGTCCAGCCGCTCGAACGGCCCGCCTGCAGCGAACTCCGCCGGCACGAGGTGCACACGCTGGCCTGGCGCGACGGTCGAGCGGTCGATGACGTCGAGATCCGTGCCCCAGTGATGGCGGCTGGCGCCAGGCAGCGCTGACCACCACAGGATCGCCTCGACGCGCGCTGCCGGATCGAGGCACTGGCCATCCATCGCGCAGCCGCTGCGATCGAGCATGGTGCGCTCGCCGCGGAACTTCTCGTTCCAGATGCCGACCTGACGGTCGAAATCGCGGAAAGAGGAGACCGCCCGCAGGTCGATGCCGGAGCCGGCCGCAGCCGCTCGCATGGCGACGAAGGCGCCTGCCGCTTCCGGGTGCAGCGTCGCGCGGATGCCCGCGTACTCGACCACGTGGCTACGCGACCGCCCGGTCAGTTGCAGGGGATCGAGTGTCGGGAAACTGAACATCCTGGGTCCGTCTGTCCGTCGGCAATCCCACGCACGGCCCCGTGGCCGGCCTTGGTTGCGGATTCTGTCGCTACCTGCATACAGTTTGACACCTTGGCGCAGGCGTCGCGCGATGCCAGAGTCGACTGTCGCGCGTGCGGGTGCGGCGAGGGGATAAGATCGGCGCGTTGTGGTTACCATCAGCCTGAAGCAAAAGCTCGTGCTGGGCGCGTCGCTGATGGCGCTGCTCGGCGTGGCCTCCATCGGTACCGTGCTGTGGTACCGGCACGCGAACGGCATGGATGTGCTGCTGGGGCTCTCCGAGGCCGGCGCGCGCGAATCGATCACGACCGAAGTCTCCGTACGTGCATCCACCCTCGCGCAGGCGGCCGCTGCAGTGGCGGCCCCATCCATGGTGTCGCGCGATCGCGCCGAGCTGTCGCGCCGGCTGCAGCCGCTGCTGAGCGACCCCACGCTGGTCGACCTCACGGTCGTCGATCCCGCGGCTCGTGTGCTGTTCACCTGGCAGCGTGCGGGTGACACCGCCGGCGTACGTGCCTCGGCGCCGGTGCGCGCCATGCTCGAGACTTTCCCTGGCACGGACACGCTGCGAACCCTCGGTGAAGTCCGGGTCACCGTGTCTGGCGCGGCGAAAGACTTGGGCGTGGCGACCCAACAGCGCATCGCGACGGCCCGGCGCCTGCAGTCACGCGACCTGGCGATCGCACTCGGCGGCCTCGCACTGCTGGCCGTGGCCGCGGCAACGCTCAGCGCGCTGTGGCTGGGCGGCCGCCTTGGCCGGCCGCTGGTAGCGCTCGCGCGCATCGCCGAACGGATCGGCCACGGCGACTACACCCGTCCGGTCGACGTCGTGCGCCACGACGAGCTTGGTGACCTGCAGGCGTCGCTGGAGCGACTGCGGCTGAGGCTCAAGCAGACGACCATCACCAAGGACTACCTCAACAGCGTCCTGTCGAGCATGACGGATGCGGTGTTCGTCACCTCACCCGACGGCATGGTCAAGGTGGCGAACATCGCTGCCTGTCGCCTGCTGGGCCTGCCGGAAGAGCAGCTGGTGGGGCGCAGCATCGTCAACGTGCTCGACCCGGCGGAGCGCGCCGAATTCGACCTCGAGCGGGCCTCGCACGAGACCCGCGAGACGGTGATCCGTACCCATGAAGGCCAGGCGATCCCGGTCGCGATGACGGGCTCGAACATCGCCAGCGACGACGCGCAGTTCCAGGGCGTGATCTTCGTCGCGCGCAACATCACCGAGCGCAAGCGCGCCGAGCGCCGCATCCGCTACCTGGCCCGCTACGACGCACTCACGAAGATTCCCAACCGGATGCAGTTCCAGCATCTGCTGCAGCAGGCGATCGCGCGCGGCCTCAAGAACCGCACTTCCGTCGCGCTGCTGTACCTGGACATGGACGGCTTCAAGGAGGTCAACGACACCTTCGGCCACGCCGCAGGCGATCGCACGCTTGAAACGCTGTCGGAGCGGATGACGCGGGTAGCGCCCAAGGAGGCCGTGGTCGGACGCCTTGCCGGGGACGAGTTCGCCGTGTTCCTCGAGGGCCTGCCGCTGGCAGCCGACAACCGTGGTCCGATCGCGCATCTGGCACGCGCCATCCTCGACGAGGCGGGTGCGGCCTACAACCTGAACCAGGAAGAGGTATTCCTCACCGCCAGCATCGGCATCGCGCTGTCGCCAGGTGACGCCGAGAATGTCATCGACCTGATGCGCAACGCCGACGCGGCGATGTACTACTCGAAACAGTCCGGTGGCAACGTGTTCTCTTTCTACGCGCCGGAGATGAACGCCGCGGCGGTCGAGCGGCTGATGCTCAAGAGCAAGCTGCGGCGCGCGCTGGAGCGTGACGAGCTGGTGGTGCGCTACCAGCCCAAGGTGGACCTGCGCAACGGCCGCATCATCGGCGCCGAGGCGCTGCTGCGCTGGCGGCTGCCGGGGCACGGCGACATCGCGCCGTCGCAGTTCATTCCCCTGGCCGAGGAGTCCAACCTCATTCTCGAGATCGGCGAATGGGTGCTGGACCGCGTCTGTTCCGACTATCGGCGGCTGCTCGACGAAGTGCGCAGCCCGGGCCGCATTTCGCTCAACCTCTCGCTGAAGCAGCTGCGCCAGGCGAGCTTCATCCTGCGTTGTCGTTCGGTGTTCCGGAAGCATGCGGTGTCGCCAACGGCCTTCGAACTGGAGATCACCGAGACCACGCTGATGGCCGACACCAAGCGCACGCTGAAGCTGCTCGATGAGCTGTATGCGATGGGCCTGCACCTCTCGATCGACGATTTCGGCACCGGCTACTCCTCGCTGTCGGCGCTGCAGCAGTTTCCGATCGGCACGCTGAAGATCGACCAGTCGTTCGTCCGCGATGTCGGTGACGACGAGAGCGACGCCACGATCGTCCGCACCATCATCGAGATGGGCCGCAACCTCGGGATGGATGTGATCGCAGAGGGCATCGAGTCCACCCGGCACCTGGACTTCCTCTGCGCGCACCATTGCTACATGGGCCAGGGGCGGCTGTTCGGCGAGACGATGACGCTGGAGGATCTGCGGGCATTGCTGGTGCGGCAGGACAGCGGCGTCGTACCGTATGCGTCGCTGCTGCCGGCGCCCAACTCCGCGACCCTGAGTGCCTGAAGGGCCCCGCACGGCCGGGCACTGAGATGGCGGGCCCCAAAAGAAAAAGGGCGGACCTTTCGATCCGCCCGAACGGGGGTCACTCGTCAATTAGGACGGTTGACGGCTCGAACTTTAGACACAGTCTGATTATCTGTCAAGCTTTTGTACCGATTATTTTGGACAAAAGGTGTACAAGATGATCGGCACGTCCGGTGGCTGAGGCAAAGCGACCGCTCCCGTGGGCGCGCAGGCTCGTGCAGGCCCTGGCGGCCGGCCTCGCCTTCGCCTGGGTGGGCCTGGGAGCCTGGCACCTGCAGAAAGACCTGCCGGACGGACTGCGCGTCGCCAGCGCGCCGGCGGTCGTCCCCGGCGACGCGATCCAGTTGCTGGTCGACACCACCACGGCGGACGCCTACGGCCGGCCTATCCTCGAACAGCAGATCTTCGATGAGACCCTGCTGCTGGTCCGCAGCGCGCGCCGCTTCATCGTGCTGGACCAGTTCCTCTTCAACGCGCACGACGGGGCGCCGGGCGAGATCATCAACGCCAGCGCACCGCGCCGGGCGCTGGCGCGCGAGCTGACCCAGGCGCTGGTCGACGCCAGGCGCGCACAGCCCGAGCTGCGCGTGCTGCTGATCACGGATCCGATCAACGACCTGTACGGCGGCGACCCCTCGGAGGCCCTCGCGGCGCTGCGCCGCGTGGGGGTCGAAGTGGTGATCACCGACCTCGATGTGCTGCGTGACTCGAACCCGGTCTACAGCGGGCTGTGGCGGCTCGCGGTACGGTGGTGGAGCCAGCCGGCGACTGGCGCAGGCTGGCTGCCGCATCCGCTCGAACCGGGCAGCTCACCCGTCTCGTTCGATGCGTGGACCCGGCTGCTGAACTTCAAGGCGAATCACCGCAAGGTCATCATCGCCGACGACGGTCGGGGTGACATCGTTGGCCTGGTCGGTTCGGCGAATCCGCACGACGCCAGCAGCGCGCACTCGAACCTGGCACTGCGCGTGCGCGGCGAAGCATTGCGGCCGCTGTTCGAGAGCGAGATTCGCGTCGCCCGGTTCTCGGGCTGGCGCGGTGTGCCGATCCTGCTGCCGGCGCGCACCGTCGGCGCGTCGGCGCCACCGCAGCCTGGCGCGGCCAACCGGGCGCCGCCGGCAGAGGTTCGCGTGCTGACGGAAGGGGCGATCCGGGACGCGCTGCTCACGCGGCTGGCGAGCACCCGGCCCGGTGATCGCGTCGACGCGGCCATGTTCTACCTTGCGGACCGCAACATCATCGAGGCGCTGATGGCGGCCTCACGGCGCGGCGTCGAGATCCGGCTGATCCTCGACCCGAATCGCGACGCCTTCGGCCGCACCAGGAGCGGCATCCCGAACCGGCCGGTGGCCTCCGAACTGGTGGCACGCACAGACGGTGCGATCAAGGTCCGGTGGTACCGGACGCATGGCGAGCAGTTCCATGCAAAGGCGGTCGCGATCACCAGCGGCGACCGCGCCTGGCTGACGCTCGGTTCGGCCAACCTCACGCGCCGCAACGTCGACGATTTCAACCTCGAGGCCAACCTCAGCGTACAGGGCGCGAGGACGATTCCGGCCCTGGCCGATTTCGATCGCTGGTTCGACCGGCTGTGGAACAACCGCGCGCCGGCGGGCGTCGAGTACACCGCGGACTTCGGCAGCTTCGCGGACCCATCCCAGTCGCGCTACTGGGCGTACCGCATCATGGAGAAGACGGGGTTGTCGACGTTCTGAGGTCCTGCGCGATCGCCGCGCGCAGTTGCACGACGAGCTGCTGCAAGGCCTCGCCGAGTGCGGCCTCGTGCGCAGCCACCACGTCGGTCATGCGGTTCGCCGCTGCGGCGCGAGTCGCGCGCAGTTCGAAGCTGCTCAGCACGGCCCGGTCGCGCCGTCGCCCGACCATCACATCCAGCGCCACCACCACCGTCGGAGCGGCAGCGGACTCCGGGTTGCGTGCCGTGCTCGCCGCCGCATACTCGGCATCGAATCGCCGGATGGTGACGCGCAGGGTGTAGTCCGGTGCAAACGGCGCGGTATCGTCGTAGACGGCACGAAACGCCCCGGAGCCGCGCACCGCATCGATGGCCGCCGCCCCGACCACGACCGGCAGCTCGCCCGCCCAGCGACTGCCTGCATAGACGTCGAGGCTGCGGTCGCTGCGCAGCAGCACGACGCGATCGCTGGTGTAGCCGGGCCGCGCCAGCGCCGGCAGCACCTGCAGGGTGGCTGGCAGGGCCTCGCCGCCGGCGACGCCCGCCGGCGCGTTCAGCACGTACACCACCGGCGCCGCTTCGCTGCTGCGCAGGCCCGAAGCGCAGGCGCCCAGCGTCGTGACGAGCGCCACGGCCAGCGCTGCGGCGCGCAACCCCACGGCAATCCGACGCGCAACGCTCATCGCGGAATCTCCACGCCGCGCTGTGGCGGCTGATAGATCAGGCGGGACGGATCGTCGCGCAGGCTGCGCGACAGCGCCTGGAACTCGCTGGCGGCGCTGCGGCTGTCGCGCACCAGGCGCTCGACTTCAGGCAGGCCTTCGCGGGTGAAGTTGCGCACGTCCTGCTGGTTCTCGGCGATCAGGCGGTCGACGCCGGCGCTGGTGCTGGCGAGGTTCTCCGACATCGCGCGAATCCGCTCGATCGCCACCTTGATCTGCGGGCCGGACTCCTCGCCGAGTGCGCGCAGCGACACGGCGACCGCGGCGATGTCCTGCGAGGCGCCGCGCAGATCCGAAGCCAGCCGCTCCACGTCGCGCATCGTCGCCGGCAGCGCGCGGCTGGCCGTTTCCAGGTTCGCCGTGAGGCGGCTGACGGCCGCGATGTTCTGGTCGGAGAGCAGCAGGCTGAGCCTTTCGGCAACCTCGCCCGCGCGCGCCACCGCCTCGGGCAGGCCGGCGACGAACTCGTCGAAGCTCGAACGGACGGAGCGGATTACCGGGTAGCGCTCGCTCGGCACCGGATCGAGCAGGGTCTTGGTGCCGGGTCGCCCGAGCAGGTCGATGTACAGCAGGCCGGTGACGCCCTGCAGCGAGAGTTCGGCCACCGTGCTCGCCGACAATGGCGCGGCCGAGTCGATGTCGGCGAGGACCTGAACGCGGGTCGCCTCGCGCGGGTCGATACGGATACGCCAGACCCGGCCGATGTCGACGCCGAGATAGCGCACGGTGCTGCCCTCGCTGAGTCCGCTGACCGAACCATTGAAGTAGATTTCGTGGCGCGAATAGGAACGCGCGTCGCGGCTGTCGGCGTACCAGTAGACGAACAGC
>JANPDV010000201.1:0-6491 GCA_031431655.1 Gammaproteobacteria bacterium
CTTCGCGTCCCCGCAAGGACACTCGCACGAGCCAGGGGCCGCCGTACGGCGTGCACCTCGACGTGCGATCGCCTGCCGCACGTGTGTCCTAAGTAATTGCTACTGGCCTTAGTCCGTCCAAGCGCGGCGTATGTAGCCCGCCATCAGCGTGCGCATGTTGCCGATGGGATCCGGGATCGCGGTGAACACGGGGGGATTGCGGCGCAGCATGTTCCAGCGTTCGCTGCGCAGCACTTCCTTCAGGTAGGCGAGATTGCGTTCGATCGCCTCGATGTACGGGTTGCGGCCGTTGAACATGATTTCGAAGTAGCGGTAGGCCCGCTCGAACTCGCCATCGAGCCGCTTGCTGCGCACCTGCTCCATGAACGACGGCGTCTGGCGCAGCAGGTCGAGGCCCGACGCGTAGACGACCTTCGGGTAGCCCTCGGAGCCGAGCGGCAGTGCGACGCCGCCGAGCACGAACTCGGGGTACAGCCGGTCGCGGCACTTCTCGAGATAACAGCGGTCGGCCATCTGCGCGACCATGTCCGCGGTGCCGAGCAGCTGGCCGAGCCGGCGGTCGCGCGGCTCCGTGAGGACGATGCGGCTGATGGGTTTTTCGTAGCCGGTGTAGTGGATCAGCTCCTCGACTATCGGCACCCAGTGCGCCAGGCCGATCTGCGGCAGCCACTCGGCCAGGAAGCGCGCGCCACGCGAGACATGCAGGCGGGTGAACTCCGCGCCATTGACCGACCCCGCATCGCGCGTGCGGTGCCGCAGGTAGCCCACGTCGTGGAACAGCGCCGTGACCAGGCCGACCGTGGCGCGTTCGGCGCCAAGCTGGTCCGCGGGTTCGTTCTGGCGCTCATAACCCACCATCAGCCGCGCCATCGCCAGGGTGATGTCGAGCGTGTGCTGGGTGTCGTGATAGAGCGTGTCGACCCCTTCGTAGTCCGCGGCGCGCCCCGAGAAGAGTTCTTCGAAGCGGCGGAATGAAGCGTCCAGTGCCTGGAACGGCATGCGCGGCCACAGCTCGCCGAACATCGACTCGATGGCGAGCCGCACGGCATCGGGCGAACTCACCTGCACGGTGTTCGTGACGTCGAAATCGCTGCGGCGGGGGTTGAGCATCAGTCTCGGTCGGGCATTGTTCGCGGCGCCATTCTGTTGCGCGACGCGGCTCGCACCGCTGGTGGTGCTGCTCTGGCGAGGGACTGTACTGGCGCTCATGGATGCTCGTGTCGAACCGGGTGCACGTTTCCCACCATGGGGCGTGCCGACGCTTGCGTACTTTTAACGCATTGCCCGGGGTGGAATCTATATGTCAAAGCTTGCGATGACGGGAGTGTGATCCGAGGGGCGCTCAGCGCGACGCGGTTCACGGTCGATCGTGCAGCCCGTGCAGCGCTGCGCCAGCATTCGCTGCGCCAGGATCAGGTCGATGCGCAGGCCGTGATTGCGGCGAAACGCGCCGGCGCGATAGTCCCACCAGCTGAAGCTGGCAGGCGCCTGCTCGAACTGGCGGAACACGTCGACCAAGCCAGTGTCCAGCAGGCCACCGAGCGCCGCGCGCTCCGGTTCGCTGACGTGTACGCCACCAGCCCAGGCCTGCGGGTCGTGCACGTCGGCGTCGGCAGGTGCGATGTTGAAGTCCCCGAGCACCACCAGGTTCGGATGCTGTTCTGCTTCGGTCGCCAGCCAGCTGCGCAACGCAGCCAGCCAGCCCAGCTTGTACTGGAACTTGTCGGAGTCCAGCGTCTGGCCGTTGGGCACGTAGAGATCGATGACCCGCAGGCCGGCGGTCGCGGCGACCAGCACCCGGCGCTGCTCGTCCGGGAAGCCGGGGATCGCGGTGATGCCGAGCGGCGCGATCTCGTGGCGCGAGAGGATCGCGACGCCGTTGTAGGTGCGCTGGCCGCTGTGGACGGAGTGATAGCCCAGTGCCGCGAGCTCCGCAGTCGGGAAGTCCGGGTCGGGCAGCTTGGTTTCCTGCAGGGCCAGCACGTCCGGCTTCGCGGTAGCCACCCATTCGGCGAGCTGTGGCAGCCGCACGCGCAGCGAGTTGACGTTCCAGGTCGCGATCGTGGTCGGCATGGCCAGTTACTCCGGCGTGGCGATGCCGCTCTGGCGCAGCAGCGGCGCGATGTCCGGCTTGCGACCGCGGAACTCGACGAAGGCGTCCAGGGCGTCACGGCTGCCGCCGCGCGCCAGGATGCTGTCGAGGAAGCGCTGCGCGGTGGCGGCGTCGAACACGCCGCGTTCCTCGAATGCGGCAAACGCGTCGGCCGACAGCACCTCGGCCCACTTGTAGCTGTAGTAGCCGGCCGCATAGCCGCCGGCAAACACGTGCCCGAAACTGGCAGGCATGCGGTTCCACGCGGGCGGCTGCAGCACGGCAACCTCGCGGCGCACTTCATCGAGCAGGCTCTGCACCCGGCCGCCGCGAGCCGGGTCGTACTCGGCATGCAGGCGGAAGTCGAACAGTGCGAACTCGAGCTGGCGCACGGTGGCCAGCCCGGCCTGGAAGTGCCGCGTTGCCATCAGCCGTTGCTGGGTTGCGGCCGGCAGCGCTTCGCCGGTATCGATGTGGGCCGAGAGTCGGGCGAGCACGTCCGGGTGCCAGGCGTAGTTCTCGAGGAACTGGCTGGGCAGCTCCACCGCGTCCCACGCCACGCCGTTGATGCCGGCGATCGAGGGATACCCCACGCGCGTCAGCAGGTGGTGCAGGCCGTGGCCGAACTCATGGAACATCGTCACCACGTCGTCGTGGGTCAGCAGCGCCGGCTTGCCGTCCGCAGGCGGCAGGAAGTTGCAGACCAGGTGCGCCACGGGGCTGGCCGAGCCGCTCGGCAGCGTCTTGCGGCCGACGCACTCGTCCATCCAGGCGCCGCTGCGCTTGTGCGGCCGCGCATAGGGGTCGAGGTAGAAGTGGCCGATGCGCTCGCCGCGGGCGTTGTCGATGCCATAGAAGCGCACGTCCGGATGCCAGACCGCGACGCCGGTCTGCTCGCTGATGTGGACCTGGAACAGGCGCTGGGCCACCTCGAACAGGCCCGCCAGCACGCGCGGCAGGGGAAAGTAGGGCCGCAGCTCTTCCTGCGAAATGGCGTAGCGCTCGCGCTGCAGCCGCTCCGAATAGAACGCGATGTCCCACGGGTTGAGCTCGACACCGGCAAACTCACGCAGTTCGGCGAGTTCCCGCACTGCCGCGGGTCGCGCTGCGCGGCCGAGTTCGCGCAGGAAGTCCAGCACCTCGGCGCTGGAACGCGCCATGCGGGTCGCCAGTGCGTAGTCCGCGAAATGCGCGAAGTCGAGCAGGCGCGCGGCCTCGTGCCGCAGCCGCAGGATGTCCTCGATCACCGGCGCGTTGTCGAAGCGGCCGGCAAGCGGGCCGGCATCGGAGGCGCGTGTGGTCCAGGCCTCGTAGAACGCGCGCCGCAGTTCGCCGGACTCGGCGTCGGTGACGATGGAGACGTAGGTGGGCTGGTCCAGGCCCAGCAGCCAGCCGGGCTCGTCGGCGGCGTGCGCCTTGCGCGCCGCCTGCTCGATGATGCTGGCGTTGACGCCGCGCAGTTCCGCGGAGTCGGTGACGTGATGCGACCAGGCGTTGGTGCAGTCGAGCACGTTCTCCTCGAACCTGGCGCCGCGCTGCGCGAGCTCGCTCATGATCGCCTTGAATCTCTGCTTGCGGTCGGCGTCCAGCGCCACGCCGGCCAGCCGGAAATCGCGCAGCGCGTTGTGTATCACGCGTTGCTGCTCGGGCGTCAGCGTGGCGCCGTGCCTGGCCTGGATGTCGGCGAACGCTCGATACAGCGGCTCGCTCTGCGTCAGATCCGTCTGGTAGTCCGAGAGCAGCGGCAGGCAGACGTTGTAGCTCTCGCGCAGCGACTCGGAGTTGACCACGGCATTCAGGTGGCTGACCGGCGACCACGTGCGGCTGAGACGGTGCTGCATTTCCTCCAGCGGTGCCACGACGCTGTCGAAGCTCGGGCTCGCGGTCAGGCAGAGCTGCGCGAGCCGGGTGCGATGGGTATCGAGCACCGAGCGCAGCGCCGGCTCGACGTGTTCGGCGCGGATTGCGGCGAAGTCGGGCAGCGGGGTTTCGGCGAGCAGGGGGTTGGGCGCGATGGCGGAGTTCATGCCCGCTAGGATACGACGAGCCACAGTCGATGACGGTATGCTGCAAGCATGAATGCCACTTCACCGCTTGCACCGGCCGCGCGCCGGTTTGACTACGACCTCGTCGTGATCGGCGGCGGCAGCGGCGGGCTGGCCTGCGCGCAGCGTGCCACCGAGCACGGCGCACGCGTGCTGCTGGTCGAGTCCGGCCGCCTCGGCGGCACCTGCGTCAACGTCGGCTGCGTACCCAAGAAGGTGATGTGGAACGCGGCGCAGATCGCCCACACCGCGCGCGATGCGGCCGGCTACGGGTTCGATCTGGAGCTGCGCGGCCATGACTGGGCGGCGCTGAAGGCGGCGCGCGACGCCTACGTGCTGCGGCTCAACGGCATCTATGCGCGCAATCTCGACAAGCGGCAGGTCGAGACGGTGTTCGGCCGCGCCGTGCTGCACGACGCCCGGCATGTGCGGGTCGGCGAGCGCACCGTCAGCGCGGCGCAGATCGTCATCGCGACCGGCGGTGCACCGTCGGTGCCGCACATCCCGGGAGCCGCGCTCGGCATCACCTCCGATGGCTTCTTCGAGTTGCCGCAGCGGCCGCAGCGCGTCGCGCTGGTCGGCAGCGGTTACGTCGCGGTCGAGCTGGCCGGGGTGTTTGCCGCGCTCGGTTCGACCACCACGCTGGTGATCCGCCATGATCGGGTGCTGCGGCATTTCGATCACATGCTGAGCGAGGCGCTGATGCGCGCGATGCGCGATTCGGGCATCGTCATTGCAGACCAGGCCATTCCGCAGTCGCTGCAGCGGCTCGCCGACGACACGCTCGAGCTGCACGTGGCCGACGGCCGCAGGCTCGGACCGTTCGACGCGCTGGTCTGGGCAGTGGGTCGGGAGCCTGCCACCCAGGGTCTCGGCCTGGAGCGCGCCGGCGTCACGCTCGACTCGCGCGGCCACATTGTCGCGGACGCCATGCAGACGACGTCGGTGCCGCACATCCACGCGATCGGCGACGTCACCGGCCACGTGCCGCTGACACCGGTGGCGATTGCGGCCGGCCGGCGCCTGTCGGACCGGCTGTTCGGTGGCATGGCCGATCGACACCTGGATTATCGCGACGTGCCGACGGTGGTGTTCAGCCATCCGCCGATCGGCACGGTGGGCCTCACCGAGGCCGACGCCCGGCGCCAGCATGGCGATGCCAGCGTCAAGGTGTACCACTCCGGCTTCGTGCCGCTGTATCACGCGTTGACCGCGCACAAGCCGCGCGCCGAGATGAAGCTGGTGACCGTCGGCGCCGAAGAACGCATCGTCGGCGCGCACGTCATCGGCGATGGCGCCGACGAGATGCTGCAGGGCTTTGCGGTGGCGGTGAAGATGGGCGCGACCAAACGCGACTTCGACGACACGGTCGCCATCCATCCGACCAGTGCCGAAGAATTCGTCACGATGCGCTGAGGGGAGGGGCCATGCCCGATTCGTCCGTGCGGAAACTGACGCTGATCAGCCACGCGCTCTGTCCCTTCGTGCAGCGCGCCATCATCGTGGCGCTCGAGAAGCAGGTGCCGCACGAGCGGGTCTACGTCGATCTCGCCAACAAGCCGGACTGGTTCGTCGCGCTGTCGCCCACCGGCAAGGTGCCTGTGCTCATGGTCGACGATACGGTGCTGTTCGAGAGCGTGGTTATCTGCGAGTACCTCGACGAAACGACTCCCGGCCGGCTGCATCCCGAGGACCCGCTGGAGCGCGCGCGCGACCGCGCCTGGATCGAATACGCGTCCGGCCTGCTGGGCGACATCTTCGTGATGTCCATCCAGCCCGACGAAGCGGGCTTCAACGCACGGCGCGACGCGCTGGCGACGAAGTTCGACCTGCTCGAGCGCACGATTGCCGGCAGTCCCTGGTTCGGCGGCACTCAGTTCCGGATGGTGGATGCGCTGTTCGCGCCCGCGTTCCGCTACTTCGATGCGATCGATCGCTACGTCGATCACGGCCTGTTCCGCGGCCGCCCGCGGCTGAGCGCGTGGCGCCAGGCGCTGGCTGCGCGCCCGTCGGTGCAGGGTTCGGTGAACGCCGACTACGTGCAGCGCTACACCGAGGCGCAGCGCGCGCGCACCAGCTTCCTGGGCGCGCTGATGAACCGCTAGCCCGCATTGGCGCTTACTTCAGGGTGTCTTGGGAAATCAGGGAGCTGGGCGCAGCGCCTGCACACGTCGCGGCGCGATCAGCTACGAAGCATCTCCAGTCCGACGGCGCGTGCCGGGCCGAACCGGCCTTGGCGGGGACGCCAGGAGCACAACCCTGTGGCTCTGGGCGCGCCGTCCTGGCGCGCCAAGCCCCGCCAAGGCCGGTTCGACCCGACACGCGCCTGCGTAGTGCAGGTACGAGGTTGCTCG
>JANPDV010000202.1:0-8578 GCA_031431655.1 Gammaproteobacteria bacterium
CCGGCCGTAACGTTGAATCCCGCCAGCGTCGAGGCATCCTCGGGGTCCGGGATGGCGATGAAACCGAGATCCTGGGCAAACACATCGACGTCATTGATCGGCGGCACGACCAGCGCCGCCTTGAACTTGCGCGGCAGATAAGTCGGCCCGTAGATCGGCTCACTCTCCTCGCCGCCCGCCACCGGCTTTCCGTCCAGCCAGATCTCGTGGTACGCACGCGTGCGCGGCAGCAGGTGCGCGGACAACCGCTGCGCCCAGCCATGCACTGCCTGGTGCAGCCGCGACTCGAGTGGATTGGCGCTGGCCATCACGTTGCGGTTCACGTCGCCACAGGCGGCGATGGTATCGACGAGCACTGCATTCATCGCCGCGATGGTGGGTTTCAGATCCGCCTTGATGACGCCATGCAGCTGAAACGCCTGGCGCGTGGTCAGGCGCAGGCTCATGTTTCCGTAGCGCGTCGCGAGGTCGTCCATGGCCAGCCACTGTTTCGGCGTGCAGACGCCGCCGGGCAGACGGGTGCGAATCATGAAGCTGTAGGCTGGTTCCAGCTTCTGCAGCCGGCGCTCCTCGCGAATGTCGCGATCGTCCTGCTGGTAGCTGCCGTGGAGCTTGATGAGATGGGTGTCGGCCTCCGCGAGGCCGCCAGTGGCCGGGTCGACGAGACTCTGCGCGATGCTGCCACGCAGCAGTCGGCTCTCCGCCTTGACCTTCTCGATTGCGCTTGGTGGCGCGCTGCTGTTTGCCGCCGTCATGGGCGTCAGTAGACGTCGCGCGCGTAGCGCCGCTCGCTCGCAAGACTGCCGAGGTACTCGGTCGCCGCGTCACGCGAACGCCCCGAGTGCTGCGTCACGACATCGAGCAGGGCATCGTGTACATCGACCGCCATTCGCTGCGCGTCGCCGCAAACGTACAGATGTGCGCCGTTGTCGAGCCAGCGCACGAGTTCCGCGCCCTGTTCGCGGATACGGTGCTGCACATAGACCTTCTCCGCCTGGTCGCGCGAGAAGGCCACATCGAGCCGATGCAGGGTGCCGTTGCGGCGTGCTTCCAGCCACTCGGACTGATACAGGAAGTCGTTGAAGCGGCGGCGAGCGCCAAAGAACAGCCAGTTGCGGCCACGGGCGCCGGATTCGACCCGATGCTGCAGGAAGCCTCGAAACGGCGCGACCCCGGTTCCGGGCCCGATCATGATCACGTCGCGTTGCCCATCGGCGGGCAGACGAAAACGGGGATTCGGTTCGATGTATGCACGCACGGAGGTACCCGCGACCGCGCCCGGACTCGTCAGATAACTGGAAGCCGCTCCCACTCGACGCTGGCCGTTGAAGGTGTAGTCGACTGCCGCAACTGTCAGGTGTATCTCGTCGCCGACGCTGGCACGGCTGGACGCTATCGAGTAGAGCCGCGGTGCAAGCGGGCGCAGTGCTTTCACCAGCTCGGCCCCAGTCCAGTCCGCCGGGAACCGCTCCAGCAGGTCCAGCGGCTGCCAGTCACGCAGCAATGCGCGCAGCGCGTCCGGCCGGTTGTCGGCCCGCAGCTGATTCAGCTCGCTGCTCCTGGCGCGCTCTGCGTGCGCATCGAGGAACGGGCGCGCGAGGCGCGTGATTTCACGGTCCCGCGTAAGCCAGTCGCGCAACGACTGCTGTTTGCCGTCGACGGCAATCGGGCTGTCCGGGTCCGCGCCGATGACCTGTGCGAGCCGAGCAACCACCGGCGCGGGATTCTCGTGCCAGATACCGACGGCGTCGCCAGGTTCGTAGGCCAGTTGGCTGGCCGGCGCCGCGAGCTCCAGATGCGTTACCGGATGATCCGAAATGCGGGCTGTGATCGGCGTAGCCGCGAGCACTTCGCTCGCGACCGGCGTGTCGCGATCGGCCGCCAGCAGGTCCGTCGGCGGCGCGGACACCATCGCAATGTGCGGACTCTGCAGGTGTTCGCCCGCCAGGTCGACCACCTTGCCCGTCCACGCATTCGCCGTGGACTGATAGTCGACGTCGCAGTCGACCCGCTCCGCAAGGCGGGTGGCACCAAGCTCCGCGAGCCGCTGGTCCAGCGCACGCCCGGTTTCACAGTACTTCGGGTAGCTCGAGTCCCCCAACGCCAGCACGGCGAAGCTGAGTTGCGGAAGACGCGGAGCCTTGCGGCTGGTCAGGAACTCCATGAAGGCCCGGGCGTCATCCGGCGGATCGCCATCGCCATGCGTACTGACGACGACATACAGGAGTTTTTCCAGCGCCAGGTCGCGCGGCTTGAAATCCGCGACATTCACCAGCCGCGCCGCCAGGCCCCGGGATTCGAGCTGGCGATGCAGCTTCTCGGCCACCCGCCGCCCGTTGCCGGTCTGGCTCGCATGCACGACCGTGGCTCGCGAGGCGGCAGCAGCATCGGGCGCCGGCCTGTAAACCGCGCCGTTGCCTTGAGCCTGCTCGCGCTCTGCGGCGATCCCCGCGAGAAAGCCCGACAGGTAACGCAGCGTGGCTGCGTCCAGGTTGCGGCTCAGGGCAATGAGACCCTGCTCCAGCTGTGGATCCGGACTCGACGCGCGCGTGTTGGCAGCCAGTGAATCTCTCATAACCCGATTATGCGCAGGCGGGTCGGGCAGCGAACTTCTCAACTGGAATAGCTACCTATCGGAATCGAATAAGCACCGCCCTCAAAGGTGGCGCTCGATCGCGCGGAACAGGTCGACGCGATCGACCAGGTCGGTCATCCAGTCGAGCTTGTCAGTCCGCAGCTCGAGCACGGGCGTGAGCTCGTAGCGTTCACACAGGAAACGGGTGAGCTCCGACTTGCCGGCGCCGATGTTGCCGGCGATCGCGATGTAGCGTGCCTTGCCGGGCATTGGGTGCTGTTGTCCGCGGGGCTGCCTGGAAACCTAGTTCAGCAACGCGCCCGGGGGCGTGTAGTGCACCGTTGCCCCCGGTCCGAGCGGCAGGTCGAGGACCACCCACGCGGCCGTCATCGCGATGCCGGTCACCATGAAGCACAGCCCGAACGGCAGCATCAGGGCGAGCAGCGAGCCCACGCCCATCGACCTGTCCCACCTGCGGCAGAAGGCGAGCACCAGCGGAAAGTAGCTCATCAGCGGGGTCATGATGTTGGTGAAGCTGTCGCCCATTCGGTAGGCGGCGGTGGTCATCTCCGGGCTGATGCCGAGGAGCATGAACATGGGCACGACCACGGGCGCCATGGCGCTCCACTTGGCCGACGCTGAACCGATGAAAAGGTCGAGCACGGACGAAAACCCCAGCACCGAGACCAGCAATGCGGGCGTGGGCAGGCCGATTTCGCGCAGCAAGTCCGCGCCGTTGATCGCGGCGATCGGTCCGAGTCTCGACCAGTTGAACATGGCAACGAAGTGCGCCGCAAAGAACGCGAACACGATGTAGGGTGCCATCGTGCGGATCCCCTCGATCATCATCGCGATGACGTCCCTGCTGGACTTCACCGTGCCGTTACCGATACCGAATGCGACGCCGCTGGCCAGGAACAGCAGCATGAATCCCGCGATCAGCGCCGTATAGAACGGCTGCAGCTGTGCGGTACCCGTCCTGGTCTCGTCGATCAGCGGCGTGAAGCCTGGCCACAGGGCGAGTGCCGCGAACAGCGCTACGACAAGCCCCGCCGCGACGCCAGCCAGCCGCAGGCCCCGGCGCTCCTGTGGCGTGACAGCGGACTTGGCCAGCTCGGCCTTCAGACCATCGTCCGGTTCGCCGCCCCATTTCCCGAGTCGTGGCTCAATGAAGCGGTCGGTGATCAACCAGATGATCGGTGTGAACAGCACCACGATGGCGACGATGAACCACCAGTTGCCCAATGGGTTCATCGTCCAGTCCGGGTCGATGATGCGGGCGGCTTCCTGCGTGAAGCCGAACAGCAGGACATCACCCTGGCCCGGCGTCAGGTTGCCCGCATGCCCGCCGGAGACGGCCGCAAACGCCGCGGCAATTCCCACCAGCGGATGCCGGCCCACCGCGGCATAGAGCAGGCCCGCGAGCGGGATGAAGACCACGTAGGCGGCGTCCGAGGCGTGGTGTGACACCATGCCGATCAACGCAACCATCGGCGTCAGCAGCACGCGCGGCGCGTTGCGCAGGCTGCCGCGGATCAGCGCGCTGAACAGGCCGGCACGCTCCGCCACGGCGGCGCCGAAGATCACGACCAGGATCAGACCCAGCGGCGCAAAGCCCGTCAGCGTCCTGGGCATTTCCGTCAGCAGGCGCGTGAGGTTGGCCTCCGAAAAAAGACTGGTGGCCGAGTACGTGAGCACTCCGCCCGCCAGTTCGCCGTACAGGGGCGGCTCCTTGCCCGCGTAGGAAATGGACGCCGACCAGCCCAGCGCCGCACCCACTGCCGAGAGCGCCATCAGGAACCCGATCAGCCAGACGAAGATCATCACTGGATCGGGCAGACGATTGCCCAGTCGCTCCACCGCGCCAAGCAGACCTGGCTGACGTGGCGGTGGGCCGGCGGTAGCGGTCGTTGCATCCGTCATCGAAGCCTGATCCTGATCCCGTTAGTGTCGAGCTGGGCGGAGCATACCCGCTGCCCATGCAGTCGAGGCCGCCATCCAGCGCGTCGCCGCACCCCGCCGCCGCTCAATCCGCCCAGAGGTTCGGGCAGACGGACGAGGAGTAAGCGCTGATGAACGGACGCGACTCGCCCGTGTTTTCGTCGAACACGTGGCGTGCCATGCGACCGATGTTCGCACCGTAGGCGTGAATCGAGATCGACGGCCGATCGGGCAGCGCGTTGCGCACGCGGTGGATGTCGCCGAGGCGCGGCGAGACGAGGTCGATGGCGCCGGGTTCGAGCCGCACCTCGTCGAGCACGCGCAGCGCCCCGCCCGTCGCGGAGCGCGCATAGCGCGTGGCGAGCTCGGCTCCTCGCAGCACGCCGATCGCGCCCCACACGCGATGATCATGGATCGGCGTCTGCTGCCCCGGGCCCCAGACGAAGCTGACGACCGAGAAACGATCCAGCGGATCCGCATACAGCAGGTACTGGCGGTAGCTGTCGACCGAGGCTGCCGCGAACGCCTCCGGCAACCAGCGGTCGTCCGCAATCAACGCGCGCAGCAGCAGCTCGACCTGCGGCAGCAGCGTCTGCTCGGTTCCCGCGGAGCTGACGGCGCGCTGCAGGCCCTGGACGAACTCGCGCAGCGGTCGGATCGAACTCATGTGGCGCTCCTGGCATCGACGTAGCCAATGATGCGGGATTTCAGCCCCAGCGGCGCGGCGGCGGCGCGGCGGCCAGCCGATCGACTTCGGCCAGGATCCCCGCCCGATCCGCGTCGAGCGACGGCGGCCCGCGCAGTGGCGCGCGCGCATCCGGCAGCGCGACGGCGGCGCCGACGGTGCGGGTAGCAGCGCCATTGCCGAGCGTCATCGCCTGCACCAGGCCAAGATGCGCAACCTGCGTGTCCGCGAGCGCGGCCGAATAGGTGTTGATGGGTTCGCAGGGCACACCGGCTGCGCGGAATGCGTCGAGCCAGTGCCCGAGCGGACGCAAGGCGAACAGCGGCTCGAGAAGCGCCGCCAGCTCGCCCTGGTGCCGCGCCCGCAGCGACGTCGACGCGAAGCGCGGATCCGACGCGAGCTGCGGTGCCCCGATTACCTCGCAGACACCGCGCCACAGCCGATCGTTACCGGCCGCGATCACGAAGTGCCCGTCGGCCGCAGCGAACGCCTGGTACGGCGCGTTGCGCGGATGCGCCGAACCGAGCGCCTGCGGGTCGCGCCCGGTGCCGAAGTACTCGCTCGTCTGCAGCGCCGCGACCGCGAGGCTCGCTGCCAGCATCGGGACGTCGAGGTGGCCACCCGCTCCGCCGCCACGCACGCGCAGCAGCAGCGCGACGATCGACAGCGCCGCATACAGGCCCGTGCTGAAGTCCGCGATCGGCACTCCGGCCTTGACCGGCGGACGGCCCGGCTCGCCGGTCACGCTCATGATCCCGGACGCGGCCTGCAGCGTCACATCGAAACCGCCGTCCGCGCTGCGCGGGCCGCTCTGGCCGAAGGCCGAGATCGAGCAGTAAACGAGTTGCGGTCGGAGTGCGCCCACGGTGGCGTGATCGAGCCCGAGACGGCGCATCGCGCCGGGGCGGCTGTTCTCGATGACCACGTCGCCGGCGTCGATCAACCGCCGGGCGATCGCCAGATCCGTCGGGTTGCGCAGGTCCAGCGCGATGGAACGCTTGTTGCGGTTCAGCGCAGCGAAGTTCTCGCTGAAGCCCTGCGTCAGCGGCGGCCACGCTCGCATGGCGTCGCCGCCCGGTGGCTCGATCTTGATGACGTCCGCGCCGAGGTCGGCGAGCAGCATCGCGCAATACGGACCCGAGGCAATCTGGCAGATCTCGACGACCCGTACGCCGGCCAGCGGCAGGCTCATCGGATACCCCGCGGCCGCGATCCCGGAGGCCATTCAGGCAGCGGCGCCCGCGCCCGCAGTTCTGGAGCTTCGAACACGCGTGCCACGGACTTCACGACAGCGTCGCGGTCAATCGCCACTTTCGTCTCCTGCCCCTGCCTGCGCAGCGACCGGCAGGATGGTAACGTCGGAATTGTATCTGGGAGGCAGCGCCGCTGCGGCCAGACCTTTGCCGAGGAGTGTTTGCGGACGCGTGACGATCAAGGGAGTCAACAGATGGGACGAACAATCCTCTTTGCCTCGCTGCTCGGTTCACTGGGTGCGCTGGCACTCGCTGCAGCGGCGCAGGCGCAGGTGCCTGCCGGCGCGCCGGCGACGGTCGGCACGGAAGCGGCCTGTGCGTCGCTGCCGCTCGAGGATTTCGCGGCACTGCCTGATGCACCGACGCAGGTCACCGCCAGCAGGTTCGTCGCGGGCTCGCCGCGCTCGCCCGCGTACTGCGAGGTGCAGGCGTACGTCGCGCCGCAAGTCGGCTTCGAACTGCGCCTGCCGGCACGCGACTGGAACGCCAAGTTTGCGCACATTGGCTGCGGCGGGTTCTGCGGCGGCATCTTCGCGACCGCCTGCGACAGCGTCGTCGCGCGCGGCTATGCCTGCGTCGCCACCGACATGGGACACAAGTCGACGGCGCTGGACGCCACGTGGGCCTACAACAACCTGCAGGGCGAGATCGACTTCGGCTATCGCGCGACACACGTCGTCACGGTCGCCGGCAAGGCGATCACCGAGCGTTTCTTCGGCAAGGGGCCGCAGCGCTCGTATTTCATGGGCTGCTCCACCGGCGGACGGCAGGGTTTCGTCGAGGCGCAGCGGTTTCCGTGGGACTACGACGGCATCATTGCCGGCGCGGCGGTAATCGACGAGACCGGCGACGGCATGGCGCTGCTGTGGAACGTCATCAGCACGCACGATGCCGATGGCCGGCCGCTGCTGCAGCCCGCCGACCTCGAGCGCGTGCACGCAGCGGCAATCGCGCGTTGCGACCTCGACGACGGCGTCAAGGACGGCCTGATCGGTGACCCTCGCACCTGCGGCTTCGATCCTGCCGAGCTGATCTGCGCGCCGGGGACCAGCGGCAATTGCCTGACGAAGGTGCAGGCCGACGCCGTGCGCAAGGTCTACAGCGGCCCGGTCGATTCGAAGGGCAAGCGGCTGTACACGGGCGGGGCGCTGCCAGGCTCGGAGCTCAACTGGATCGGCAACTACGTGTCGCGCGACGGCGGTCCTTCGACCTACTTCCGTTTCATGACCGACATGTTCCGCTTCATGAACTTCATGCCGGATGCGGGCCCGCGCTGGAAGATCGGCGACTTCGACTGGGACCGCGACTACAAGCGCCTCGGCCTGATGGAATCGCTGTATTCAGGCTCGAACCCGGACCTGCGCAAGTTCAAGGCGGCCGGCGGCAAGCTGCTCGCCTACCAGGGCTGGGCGGACCAGTCGGTGCTGCCGTTGAATCTGGTCGACTACTACGAGACGGCCGAGCGCACGATGGGCGGGCGCGCCGCGACGCAGGAGTTCTTCCGCCTGTACATGATCCCGGGGATGAACCATTGCCTCGGCGGCGAAGGCGCCCACGCGGTCGATTACCTGAGCTACCTGGAAGCCTGGGTCGAGCAGGGCAAGGCGCCGGACATGATGCTCTCCGCTCATCCGAAGCCCGAGGTGACCCAGCGCCAGCAATACGGCGCGCCGCCACCAACCGGCGCACAGGTGCAGTTCACGCGGCCGCTGTACCCGTATCCGATGCAGCCGAAGTACAAGGGCAAGGGCGACCCCAACGACGCGGCGAACTACGTGCCCCAGCCGCCACCCACGCCGCGCAAGCGCTGAGCGCTGTCGAATCGTGACTCGCTCTATTTCGCATCACCGTCGCCGCGTTTCTCGGCCGACGATTGATCGGCCATCGTCTTGAATTCACGGGCCGTCAGGACGATGCCAATCATCATCAGCGTGAAGACGGCGATCGACGTGTAGAAGATGGTCTCGGTGCTCATGACCTGGGGCGCCCCTGGGCCATCAGCTTGAAGTAGATCCCGAAGCAGAGGATGGACGGCACCCACAGCGCAGTGAACAGCCCCTCTTCGCGTTGTCCCGAAAACCAGAGGTAGCCCGAGACCGCAAAGGAAATGGCCACTGCGAGCAG
>JANPDV010000203.1:0-3410 GCA_031431655.1 Gammaproteobacteria bacterium
CGGGCAGCGCTTGACGAACCAGGCGCTGGCCGAGTTCAACCAGACGCTCGAAACGATCGGCGAGGCCGCGATTGCGGCCGTGCTCGGCGAATTCGGCATGAAGGACCCCGACGAACTGTTCGAGAAAGTGGGCCTGGGCGAGCGGCTTGCGCCGCTGGTCGCCCGGCGCCTGCTGCCTGGCGCGCCGGGCGCGCCATCCGACGAGGGCGGCGTCAGCGCGACGCCGTCGCCGATGACGGTGGCCGGCACCGAAGGCCTGCTGGTGACCTACGCGCGCTGCTGCTTTCCGATCCCGGGCGATCCGATCCTGGCGTTTCTCTCCAGCGGCCGCGGCATCGTCGTGCACCGCGAGGGCTGTGCGAACGTGGACGACTATCGCAAGCATCCGGAGAACTGGCTGTCCGTGGCCTGGGAGAAGACGCCGAACCGGCTGCTGACCTCGGAGCTGCGCATCGAGGTCGCGAACAAGATGGGCGTGCTGGCCGCCGTGGCGGCCGCCATTTCAGGCACCGAGACCAACATTGACCACGTCGAGCTCGAACAGCGCGATGCGGAGACGTCCGTGCTGCGCTTCGAGGTCAAGGTGCGCGACCGCCTGCACCTGGCGCGCATCCTGCGGATCGTGCGGCGCATGCCCGACGTACTCAAAGTGACGCGCACGCTGGCGATGCGCCGCGAAGAATGACCCGGAGGAAACGAGCACCATGTCCGCACCAGGCTCACGCCAGATCATCCAGACCGACCGCGCCCCCGCGGCCATCGGCACCTACTCCCAGGCCGTGCGCGTCGGCGATCAAGTCTACGTCTCGGGCCAGATCCCGCTTGACCCGGCGACGGGCCAGCTGGTCAGCGGCGACATCGAAGCGGAGATCCGCCGCGTATTCGACAATCTCAAGGCGATCGCCAGCGCCGCCGGGGGCTCACTCGCCCACGCCGTCAAGGTCACGGTGTTCCTGACCGACCTCGTGCATTTCGCGAAGGTGAACGAAGTGATGGCGCAGTATTTCCCGCAGCCGTGGCCGGCCCGCGCGGCCGTGGGCGTCGCGCAGCTGCCAAAAGGCGCGCGCGTCGAGATCGAGTGCATCCTGCACCTCGGCGCGCTCTGAACCGGAACTGCTGTGCACGCTCTCGCGGCTGAACCGCGCGAGCAGCGTCCGGTCACGACGCTGCGTGGCGTCGGCGCGGCGCTGGCTGAACGCCTGGCCACGCTCGGCGTCCGCCAGGTGCAGGACCTGCTGTTCGTGCTGCCGGCGCGCTACGAGGATCGAACCCGCGTCGTGCCGATCGGCTCGCTGCAGGCTGGCACTCACGCAGTCGTCGAAGGCGAAGTGCAGCTGGCGGAAGTGTCGTTCCGCCGGCGTCGCCAGCTGCTGTGCAGGATCGCCGACGGTTCCGGGTTCCTGACGCTGCGGTTCTTCTACTTCTCGGCGGCGCAGCAGCAGGGCCTGGCGCGCGGTACGCGCGTGCGCTGCTTCGGTGAAGTGCGGCGCGGCGCCGGCGGCCTGGAGATCGTGCACCCGGAGTATCGGCGCTTCACCGGCGAGCTGCCGGCGCTGGAAAACACGCTGACGCCGATCTACCCCGGCACCGAAGGCGTCACGCAGCCGCGACTGCGGCAGCTGATCGGACTCGCGCTGCACGAGCTCGAGTCGGCCGGCGTGCGCGAGTGGCTGCCCGACGACGTGCTGCAGAGCCTGCGCCTGCCGACGCTGACCGAAGCATTGCGATACGTGCATCGCCCGCCACGCGACGCCGAGCTCGACGTGCTCGAGGGCGGCGGGCATCCGGCGCAGCGACGCCTCGCGTTCGAGGAGCTGCTGACGCATCAGCTCGTGCTGCGGACCCTGAAGAACCAGGCACGCCAGGATCCTGCCTGGCCGCTGATCGATGATGCCGGCCTGGCGGCGCGCCTGCTCGCGTCGCTGCCGTTTGCGCTCACCGGGGCGCAGCGCAAGGTGCTCGGCGAGATCGAGTCCGACCTGCAGCGCGCGCAACCGATGCTGCGACTGGTACAGGGCGACGTGGGTTGCGGCAAGACGGTGGTGGCCGCTGCCGCGGCGGCACGCGCGGTTGGCTGCGGCCGCCAGGCTGCACTGATGGCGCCAACGGAACTGCTGGCGGAGCAGCACTTCCGCAACTTCGACGCCTGGTTCCGTCCGCTCGGCGTCACCGTGGCGCTGGTCACGGGCTCGATGCCTGCGAAGACGCGGCGCAACGCGCTCGAGGCAGTCGCATCAGGCGAAGTGGCGCTGACCATCGGCACGCACGCACTGTTCCAGGAAAGCATGGTGTTTCGCGACCTGGCGCTGGTGATCGTCGATGAGCAGCACCGCTTCGGTGTGCAGCAACGCATGCAGCTGCAACAGAAGGGACAGCAGGCCGGCCGGCATCCACACCAGCTGATCATGACCGCGACGCCGATTCCGCGGACGCTGGCAATGACGGCGTACGCCGATCTCGACCTCTCGACAATCGACGAATTGCCGCCAGGACGCACGCCGGTGCGCACAGTGGTGCTGCCCGAGACGCGTCGCGACCAAGTGGTGGCGCGCATCGACACGGCATGTCGCGCAGGTCGCCAGGCGTACTGGGTCTGCCCGCTCATCGAGGAGTCGGAGGAACTCGACACCCAGGCAGCAGAAGAGACCGCGGCCGTGCTGCGCGAGGCGCTGCCGCACCTGTCCGTCGGGCTGGTGCACGGACGGATGGCGTCGCGCAAGAAGGACGAGATCATGCTGGCCTTCAAGGCCGGCAAGCTGCAGCTGCTGGTCGCCACCACCGTGATCGAGGTCGGCGTCGACGTGCCGAACGCGTCGCTGATGGTGATCGAGAACGCTGAACGCATGGGCCTTGCGCAGCTGCACCAGCTGCGCGGTCGCGTCGGCCGCGGTGCGCACGAGAGCAGCTGTGCGCTGCTGTATCGGCCGCCGCTGGGGCGGCTGGCGCGCGAACGCCTGAACGCGATCCGCGACAGCAATGACGGCTTCGTGATTGCGGAGCGGGACCTGCAGCTGCGTGGACCCGGTGAGCTGCTCGGTACGCGGCAGACCGGCCTGGCGCGGATGCGGGTGGCAGACCTGGCGCGTGACGCGCGCCTGCTGCCGCTGGTGCACCGCGCCGCCGACCTGATCATGGCGCGCCATACGGATAGAATCGCGCCGCTTGCCGCGCGCTGGATCGGGAGTGATGAACGCTATGGCCGGGTCGGGTGAACTGAACGATGACGCGCAGATGTGGCTGGCCGGCCACGCGCTCAATTGCTATGAGGGCAGCGCCAGGCTGCGCTCGTGGCTGCAGACGCCCGGTTTGCTGACGGAGCGCATCCGCAACAGCGCCGGCAGCAGCTACCGGATGACCGTGCTTGCGGAGCAGACCGCCGGCGCGGACCACGTCCGCGAGGTCGAGATGGC
>JANPDV010000204.1:0-4395 GCA_031431655.1 Gammaproteobacteria bacterium
GGCGAGCACAGGTACAGCAGCTGGCAGCGCTGCCAGGTGTCGGGCGGCACGGCTTCCAGGTCCGGCAGGAAACGCCCCTGCGCCCAGGTTGGCAGATACCACGGAGTGGCCCCAGCCAGCAGCGCGGCGCCTTCATAGATCTGGTAGCAGGGGTTTGGCATCACGACAAGCGGGGGCGTCGGTGCGCTGTTGTCGATGACCGACTGAGCGAACGCGAACAACGCCTCGCGCGTACCGTTCACCGGCAGCACCATGCCTGCGGGATCGACGCTGCCGGCGCTCAGTGCGAAGCGCCGCTCCAGCCAGCGTGCGCTCGCGCTGCGCAGTTCGGGCAGGCCCACCGTAGCCGGGTACACGTCGAGGCGTGGGAGCGCTGCGCGCAGCGTGTCGAGCACGAACTGCGGTGGCGCGTGCCTTGGCTCGCCGATGGTCAACACGATCGGTGCGAACCCGGCGGCCGGCGCAACATCCGACAGCAGCGTGGCGAGCCGTTCGAATGGATACGGCTGCAGCAGTGCGAGGCGCGGGTTCATGCGGCGCGGCGGCGGTCCAGCGATTCCGTGAGCCGCGCTACCAGGCGTTTCGTGGTGGCGTCATCCAGGGGCCGATTGTCGCGGTCCGTCACGTGGAACACGTCCTCGGCGCGCTCGCCTACGGTCATGACCTTGGCGGTCAGCAGCTCGATCCTTTCGTCCATCAGGACCTTGCCGATGTCGCACAACAGTCCGGGCCGGTCGGCCGCGATCAGCTCGAGCACGGTGCGCTGGTTGCGCTCATCGACGGCGACCTGGATCTGCGTCGGCGTATTGAACAGGCGCACCTGGCGCGGCGCGCGCCGGGTCACGTTGATAGGCAGGTCTTGCGGGGCGGCAAACGCGCGGGTCAATGCGCGTTCGACCTCGTCGCGCCGGTCCGGATCGTCGATCGGAGACCCGTCGCCCTCCAGCACGTGGTAGAGATCCAGGCTGTTGCCATCGGCCGTCGGCGTGATGCGCGCATCCACGATCGTGAGGCCCAGCTGGTCGAGAACGGCCGTGCTGCGCGCGAAGCCACGATAGCGCTGCGGCGCGAAGGTCATCACGGCGAGGGTGCCTGGCCCGGTCCAGGGTTGCAGCGAAACCGCAGGCTCGCGCTCGTCGGCGTCGCGCGCGGTCAACACGCGCGTATGCCAGGCTACTTCCTCGGGCGAGTGACGCAGGAAGTACGCGTCCGACAGCACGGCCCAGCAGCGCGCGATTTCGCCGGGATCGATGCCGTCGCTGGCGAGCAGCGCGCGCGCTGCTGCCTGGGTCTCGCGGGTCAGCTCGTCCTGGTCGATCGGGCTCTCGAGTCCACGCCGCAGGGCACGCTTCACCCGCTCGTAGAAGTCGTGGAACAGCGAGGCCTTCCACGAGTTCCAGAGCTTCGGATTGGTGCCGCGCACGTCCGCGGCCGTCAGCACGTAGAGGTAGTCGAGATGCGTCTCGTCGCCGACCAGCCGCGCGAACGCGCTGATTACTTCCGGGTCGCTGATGTCCTGCTTCTGCGCGGTAATTGACAGCTGCAGGTGGTGGCGCACCAGCCAGGCGACCAGCCGCGCGTCGTAACGCGACAGCCCCTGCTCCAGGCAGAACGATTCCGCATCAACCGCACCGAGTTCCGAGTGGTCGCCGCCGCGGCCCTTGGCAATGTCATGAAACAGCGCGGCGAGGTAGGCGATTTCCTGGCGCGGCAGGGACTGCATGATCCGCGACAGGTTGGGCAGCTCATTGTCGAAGCGCTTGATCGCCAGCCGCCGCAGGTTGCTGACCACGAACAGGGTGTGGGCGTCGACCGTGTAGGCGTGGAACAGGTCGTACTGCATCCGGCCGACGATACGGCCGAACGACGGTATGTAGCGGCCGAGGACGCCATAGGTGTTCATCCGGCGCAGCTCGTGGGTCACGCCGGCTGGCGCCCGCAGGATGTCGATGAACAGGCGGTGATGCCGTGGGTTCTGCCGGAACTCCTCGTCGATCAGCCAGAGATGGCGGCCAACATCGCGGATCGTCGACGCGCGCACGCCGCGTATGTCCGGGTTCTGCTGCAGCAGGACGAACAGTTCGAGCAGCGCCTGAGGGGCGCGCGCGAACACGTCGTCGCCGGTCGCTTCGAGGTAGCCGTTGCGCACCTGGAAGCGGGGATTCAGCGGGATCGGCGGCGAGTGTTCCTCGATGATGGCCTCGCGGAACAGCTGCAGCAGCAGCTCGTTGAGCAGGCTGACATCCATCACGGTGCGGTAGTAGCGCTGCATCAGCTGCTCCACCGCGAGGGTGAACGATGCGTCCTCGTAGCCGAAGATCTGCGCCAGCCTTGCCTGGTGATCGAACAGCAGACGGTCCTCACGTCGTCCAGTCAGCGCGTGCAGCCCGAAGCGCACGCGCCACAGGAACGCCTGCGCTGCTTTCAGCCGGCGCAGCTCTGACGCCGCCAGGAAGCCCTTGGTCTCCAGCTCGTCCAGGGACTGCGCCCCGAAGTGCCGCTTCGCCACCCAGGCGATGGTCTGGATGTCGCGCAGCCCGCCCGGGCCTGTCTTGACGTTGGGCTCGAGGTTGTACGCAGTGTCGTTGGCCTTGAGGTGCCGCTCGGCCTGCTCCTGGACCTTCGCCTCGAAGAACTCCTTGATGGACCACAGTCGTTCGGGGCCCAGCGCAGCGCGCATCTGGGCCAGCAGCGGCTCGGCGCCGGCCAGCAGCCGCGATTCGATCAGGGTCGTCATCACGCTTACGTTGGCGCGGCTCTCCTGTGCGCAGTCATCGACAGTTCGCACGCTCTGGCCGACCTCGAGGCCGATGTCCCAGAGGAAGCTCACGAACGGTTCGATCGCGCCGCGTTCCGTGTCGCCCGGGCGCGCTGGAACCAGGATCAGAATATCGACGTCGGAGCACGGCTGCAGCTCGCCTCTGCCATAGCCGCCCACCGCGATCAGCGCCCACTGGTCCGCATAAGGTCCCAGCCTGAAGTGCCAGGCTTCGCGCAACACGATGTCAACCACGGCTGCGCGGGCATGCACCAGCGTCTCGACGGGTTCCTCGGCGAAGAAACGCGACTTCAGCTCATCCTGCGATTCGGTGAGGGCCGCGCGAAACACCGCCGCATCGCCGGGGGAGCCGCGCAGGCGCTGGGCCAGCAGATCCAGGAACGGCCAGGTAAGCTGTCCGCCGCTCTCGACCGGTCCGGGCGCGAAGTGGTCGGCTGGCTCGAGGTCCGACATCAGGCCGCGCCGACGCGCGAATCCGCAGGCGACTCGCCCGACTCGGCGGTCACGCCGGCGCCCGCAATGCTGCCTGAGCGACGCGCGGCTGCGCCCAGCGTCAGCACTTCGACCCCGGTCTCCGTGACGAGCAACGTGTGCTCCCACTGCGCCGACAGCGAGTGGTCCTTGGTAACGACCGTCCAGCCGTCCGGCAGCTGGCGCACATGTCGCTTGCCGGCATTGATCATGGGCTCCACGGTGAAGGTCATTCCGGCGCGCAGTTCCAGGCCCGTCCCGGCCTCGCCGTAGTGCAGCACCTGGGGATCCTCGTGATACACGCGCCCGATGCCATGGCCGCAGTACTCGCGCACCACGGAATAGTTGCGCGCCTCTGCAAACTGCTGCACTGCGAAGCCGACGTCACCGAGGTGGGCGCCGGGCCGCACCTGCTCGATGCCCCGCCACATCGCCTCGAAGCAGGTTTCCACCAGCCGCTGCGCCAGCACGCCAGGCTTGCCAACGAAGTACATGCGGCTGGTGTCGCCGTGGAATCCGTCCCGGATCACGGTGACGTCGATATTGACGATGTCGCCGGACTTCAGCTTCTTTTCGTTGGGAATGCCATGGCAGACGACGTGATTCACCGATGCGCAGATGGTCTTGGGAAATCCCCGATAATTGAGGTTGGCAGGCACTGCGCGCTGCTGGTGAACGATGAAATCGTGGCAACGCCGGTCGAGTTCTTCGGTAGTGACGCCCGCGACGACATGCTCGCCGATCATGTCGAGCACCTCGGCGGCCAGGCGACCGGCCTCCCGCATTCTGTTCTGTTCGGCCGGGGTCTTGATCGTGACGTGCATGGGGTACTTTCGGGCGGGACAGGGTGGGGCGGGAGCTGAGTGTGCCGGCCCCGACGGAGAATTCGTAAGGCGTTGTTCTGGCGGGAAGTTCATGGTATAAAGCGCCGCCTTTTTTGGCAAACAACCCACACGCGTATCACTCAATCGGCAGCTGGGTGTTGCGCCTCCAGAGCTTCGGCACTGGCGGCGTGATGGCTGACGAGATACGCGGAGGCTCAACCCACAAGGAGAGATTCAGATGGCCAGCGTGTCCATGCGACAGATGCTGGAAGCGGGTGTTCATTTCGGACATCAGACCCGCTTCTGGAACCCGAAGATGGC
>JANPDV010000205.1:0-13089 GCA_031431655.1 Gammaproteobacteria bacterium
AGCAGCAACGCGCCGCCGCGCGACAGGATGCGTTCGTGGGCGCTGCCCGGCCCCGCCAGGTGCATGTCGCCCGCGCGCAGGCGATGCGCGCCGATTTCGATCTCGCCCTCGACCACGAAGCACTCCTCTTCCTGGGAGTGACGGTGCGGCACGACGACTCCTCCGGGCTGCATTCGAATCAGTATGGTCTGGCTGTTGACCGCTGGATCCTGACGCAGGATGCGGATCTGCACCTTGTCGTCGATCACGATCCAGTCGCCGCTGTCGGCGCGGACGGTGCGCGTGCCGGGCGGTGCCGCGCGCAGTGCGAGACGCCGTTCGATGCGCTCCCAGATGCGGCGGCGAGTGGTGATGGGCGGCTCGAGCGGCTCGAGCGCCGACGCCAGCCGCTCGGTCACCCCGGAGTCAGGCAGCACGGGCTGCGGGGCAACCTTGTTGCGTCGCAACATTCTCCGGGTAGGGGTGCGCTTGCTGGCCATTTGATGGGTATACGCCGCGAACGGCCGGCCGGATGCGGCCTGTTTGGCAGATCAGGCGCCGAGGCGCTGGACGAACCAGACGACGCCGGTGGCGCCGATCAGCAGCGACAGCCCCGGCATCACCCGCGCAGCGTAGGTGCCGGAACGGCTGAGCCAGAACAGCAATGGCAGCAGCACCGCCACCACCGACAGCTGGGCCAGTTCAACGCCGATGTTGAAGCCGCCGAGCATCGGCAGCAGCCGCACGCCTTCGGCACCGATCTCCGCCAGCGCATTGGCGAAGCCGAAGCCGTGCACCAGCCCGAACAGCGCGGCAATGGCGAGACGCGCACGCGCCCACGCCGGATTCAGGTTCATCAGGCCGGCAACGACGATCGAGCCGGCAATCGCGATCTCGATCGGCCGCGATGGCAGCCGCACCGTGCCGGTGGCCGCCATGCCGAGGGTGATCGAGTGGGCCACTGTGAAGGCCGTGACGATCTTCAGCACGTCGACCAGCACCGCCCGTCCGCCCGGCGCAGCGGTCCAGCCGCGCGCGGCGGGTGCGAGCACAGCAGGCAGCAGCAGCAGCGCGAGGACGGCCAGGTGGTCGTAGCCGATCCAGACGTGCAAGGCACCCTGCGCGATGAAGCGGCTGAACTCGCGCCAGGCTGAGGGGCGCTGCGGCTCGGTCCACGACGGCGACGACGGCGACAGCACCGTGTCGTTGCGCTGCAGGTCCGGCGCCACGCCGCGCTGCACCGACAGCAGCACCCGCTGGGAATCGTCCTCCGCGAAGAACAGGCTGCTGCGGACTGCCAGCGGCCCGGTGGCCGGGCAGCTCGCGGCGATGATGAGCGCGGCGTGCGGGTCCTCCTGCCGCACCGCCAGTGCCAGGTCCGTGAGGCTCAGCGCGCACAACACCCCGCCGCGTTTCAGCTCGAGGCTGCGCAGGGCCAGGCGCGCGATCGAGTCGCGCCGGCCACGGACCTCGTCCCAGGTGATTGCGCCGTTCTGGTCGACGTCGAAGTCGATGGTCCACTGCAGGTCGATGATCGCGATATCCCAGCGCAGCTGCGGCGCCGCGTCCGGGCGCGGCACGTCGATCGAGAGGAAGGAGCTGCTGGTCGAGTGGGCCGAGGCAGCGGGTGCGGCCAGCGCCAGCACGGCGCAGACCAGCGCGAGGACGCCCCGGTAGATCACGAACGCGTGACAGCGCGGCTGGCGAGCGAGCGTTCGACCTCGACGTCGCGATAGCCGGTGGCGCGCAGCCAGGCCTGCAGTTCCATCCGCGCATCGCTGGCGCCGGTGCGTGCGCAGGCCCTGGCCAGCAACCGTACATCGAGCGTCTCGCGCTGCACCGCGAAGTTGGCGCGCGCCAGCTCCAGGGCGCGCTGGGCGTCGTCACCCTGGTCGAGCGCGGCCCAGGCTTCTTCACGCAGGTGGGCGCGCTCACCACGCTGCTGCGCTACGGCGATCAGCTCGTCGAACACGGCGCGCGCCGCACTGCCGGCAGGCGTACCGGCATCCACCTGCATGCGCCGCAACCAGACACCGGCCGAGGGCCGATCGATCTGCAGCAGCGCCCGCGCGCGGTCGCGCTCGCCGCGTGCCAGCAGCAGATCGACCAGTGAGAGCAGCGTGACTTCATCGCGTGGATCGAGCGCCTGGGCCGCGTTCAACGCCCGTTCCGCCGCGCCGACATCGCCGCGGCGGTTCGCGCCGTCGGCGCGCACGCCGAGTGCCCAGACCTGCACTGCGGTGTTGTCGTCGACGGGGGCAAGATCGAGCAGGCGATCGGCCGCGGCGATCTGGCCCTGGCCGGCCAGCACCTGGGCGAGGCAGACCGACCCGGCCGCGCGCTCGCCGCTGGCCAGAACCCCGGCACAATCCGACCGCGCCTGCGAATAAGCACCTTGCACGATCGCTATCTGAGCACGAACCAGCCGCGCCTGCACGTCGCGCGGCTGGGCGGCCAGGGCACGATCCAGCCACTGGCGCGCTGCGGCGAATTCATGCCGACTCTGCTGCACCTGCGCCATCTGCCGCAGGTGCCGCGGATCCGGTGACGGCGAGGCCAGCGCCGACTTCAGCAGCGCTTCGGCACGCCCGTAGAAACGCGGCTCCCGTTCCCGCCGTGCTGCCGACAGGTACTCGTCCACCAGGGGCACCAGCGCCGTGCTGCGCGGTCGCGGTGTCACGCGCAGCACGACGTAGTCCGCCGCCGTCGGCTTGAAGGGCTGCGCGCGCGGCGTCGCCTCCGCTCGCGCCGCCGGTCCTGTCGCGCCGGCCAGCACGACAGCAACCAGCAGCCCCGGCGAACACCAGGCGCGCATCCGGCGACTCAGTTGCCGGCGGACGAGTCAGTCGTGGACAGCAGGTTGCTGAACGACACGTCATCCGCATCCTGCACGAACGTCTGGCCATTCAGCGACACCGCCGCCTCGGCGGCTGCCTTGCTGAATGACGTGCCGGTGGTGTTGAGCACCGACGCGCTGACCGCCTGCACGGTCAGCGTGAACGTGACGCTCGAGGTCCCGCCCGCTGGATCGCGCGCGGTCACCGTTATCGCGCTGTTGCCCGCCGCGTCCTCCAGCGGCACGAGTCGCAGGCTGCGTGCTGCGCCGCTGCCGGACAGCACCGCACCGTCGGCCGGGATCAGCGCCTTGTTGGCCGAATCCACCGACACGATGAGATCGCCCGCGGGCGACTCCGCATCGGAGACGGTGAAGGCGACGCTCAACGGCTTGTCCTGGTCGGTGCGTTGTGCAGGCACGCTGGAGATCTGCGGCGCTGCGTTGACTGGCGGCGCGGCTGGCGCCGCGACGGTGTTGTTGCCGCCCCCGCCGCCGCAGGCGCTCACGAGCAGGCTCGTGAGCACCGCGGCGCCGAGCGCCGGAAGAACGAAGTTTGACTTGACCATGATGAGTTCCTTGTACGACGCGCGGCCGGCTCAGAACGCCGAACCGGACAGCGGCGTGCGCAGGTAAGGGAAGCGTGTATCGAAGTCGGCAGCCGTCACCGGTGCACCGTCCGTGAACGGCGCAGTGCCGAGCGGCGCGTCGGCCGGCTTGCACACCCCGAGGTCGACGCTGTTGCCACCGATCGTCAGCGGATGGCACAGCCGGCCCATCACCACGCGCAGCGCGATGTCGACCGTATCGTCGCCCGGCCGGCGGCCGTTCGGGAACCCGGCGAGATCGCCTCCCGCCACACCGAACGTGCTCTGCTGGGCAGCGAGCGTCGGCGCAATCGCCATGTTCAGGCGCTGCATCTCCGAAGCCGTCACCTTCGACTGCTGGTTGACGCCCTTGAAGCCCGTCAGGAACGCCGTCACCAGGTCGATGCGCGGCAGGTTGGATGGCGCAATGTTGGTGAAGCTGGTCTTGAGCGTTGCGTTCACGGCATCGCGGAACAGCACGTCGAGCAGCGCCGGCAGCGTCGGATTGGTGACGTAGGTGGCGAACTGGCCGTCATCCTTCGGCTCGCTCGACGAGAACTTGTCCTTATCGGGCAGGCCGATCACGAGTTCGTTGACCAGCGGATTGGACAACCTCGACACCTGTACCCAGGCGCCGCCGTTCACTTCCGGCTTGGCGAAGGTCGGCACCGGATTGAGGATGCGGGCCTGGCGCAGCGAGGCGCTGGTCCAGGCGCCGATCACGCCGTTGCCGGTGCCGCGCAGGCAGCTCGAATGCACCTCCAGCGCGATCGAGGTGACGTTGGCGAAGTTGACGGCGTTGTTCTTCGGGTCCTGCATGATGCCGCCCGGGAACGCGGTGCCATCCACCGGCACCAGGTTCACCAGGTCGAAAACCTTGCCGAGGTTGACCGCGAAGCCTTCCTTGCGCTGGCCGACGAACACCTTGCCCGGCATGGCGCAGCCCGGCAGGTTGACGTTGTGCACGAAGCTGCGTGCGTAGGTCTCGTAGCCCGCGGCGCTGCCGAAGGTCTTGGTACCGACGAAGTCGAACGGCTTGCCGAAGCTGCTGGATGCGGTGGCATTCGTCACGGCCGTGCTGTCGCCGCGGCGGCGGTCGCCGCGCACGATGTTCAGCGTGTAGCTCTCGGTGAAGTTCAGCGCAGAGGAGTCGGTGGCGCTGATCGGTCCGATGTTCTTCAACGGCACCGCGACCCGCGGTCCGGCGATGGGCAGCGCGAGGCCGCGATTGCTGTCGGCGAGCCGGTTGGTGAAGCGAAACTGGAAGGTCAGGTCCTCGCGGGCGTCGCCGTCGTTGTCGACCTGGATTTCGTAGAGTGCCGACGGGTCGAGCGCGAAGTAGTTCGGACCGCCATAAGGGTCCTGCAACGGGATGTAGTTGGCGATCAGCGTGACGTAGCCTTCGCGGCCCGGCTCGTAGCTGTTGAACAGGTAGAAATCGGTGGAATCGACCGTCGGCATGCGCGTGATGTTCGGCGCTTCACGGTGGCTGGACGCCTGGACGGTGGGCGGAACGATGGCGGGCAGCAGCGCGGCAGCGACCGCGGCCGACAGGCCCTTGAGTTTGATGGACATGGCTTTGATCCCCTGGCTATGCGGTAGCGTTGGTGTGACTCGACAACCACTGCTACGCGCGCCACGGCCAACTGGATGCAGGCACCGGGGATGCGCTAGATTCACCGCACGATGCGTGGCCCCGGCATACACATAAAGACCCCCGCCGAACAGGACGCGATGCGCGCCGCCGGCCAGGCCGCGGCCAGCGTGCTGCTGATGATCGAGCCGCAGGTCCGGGCCGGCGTCACCACCGGCGAACTGGACCGCATCTGCCGCGAGTTCGTGCTCGGGCCGCTCGGCTGCCAGTCGGCGACCATCGGCTATACCGGCGGCGGCACGCGGCCGCCGTTCCCGGGCGCCATCTGCACCTCGGTCAACCACGTCGTGTGCCATGGCGTGCCGGGCGACAAGCTGCTGCGCAACGGCGACATCGTCAACATCGATGTCACCGTGATCAAGGACGGCTTCCACGGCGACACCAGCAGGATGTTCTGCGTCGGCGCGCCGTCGATACTGGCGCGCCGGCTGGTCGAGACCACGCACGCGGCGATGCTGCATGGCATCGAGGCGATCCAGCCCGGGGCGCGCCTCGGGGACATCGGCTTTGCGGTGCAGAGCTATGCGGAGGCTGCCGGCTTCTCGGTGGTGCGCGAGTACTGCGGTCACGGCATCGGCCGCGTGTTCCACGAGGACCCGCAGGTGCTGCACTACGGCCGGCCGGGCACCGGCCTCGCGCTCGAGCCCGGCATGTGCTTCACCGTGGAGCCCATGCTCAACGCCGGCAAGGCCGCCGTGCGGGAGCTGCCGGATGGCTGGACGGTCGTCACGCGCGATCACTCCCTGTCGGCGCAGTGGGAGCACACGGTGCTGGTCACCACCGACGGCGCCGAGATCCTGACACTGCGCAACGGCGAGGCCTGAGCGGTGCCAACAGGCGCTGCGGAGCACACGCATGACGCCTGAAGAACTGTTCGAGCAACTCACCGGCCGCTGGAGCGGCGTGTGTCGCACCTGGTTCGAGCCCGGCAAGCTGGCGGACGAATCAGCCGTGCAAGGCACCTACACGCGGCTGCAGGCAGGCCCGTTCCTGCGGCATGCGTACACGGGGCAGATGCAGGGCAAGCCCCGGCAGGGCGAGGAAACCCTCGCCTTCAACAGCGTGACGAAGCGCTACCAGATCTCCTGGTTCGACGACTTCCACATGAATTACGCGCTGTTGTTCTCTGAGGGGGAGTCACGCGATCGCGGCTTCTCGGTTTCCGGCAAGTACGCCTTCGACGCCAGCGCGCCGGAGTGGGGCTGGCGTACGCAGTACGTGCTGGAGGACGCCGACCACCTCGTCATCACGGCGTTCAACGTCACTCCTGGCGGCGAGGAAGCGATGGCGGTGCAGACCAGCTACGTGCGCGTGCGGTAAGGGCTGCCGGCGTGCGCGCTCGGTGCATCCGCACTCCGATAGGCCGTGGCGAGACACTGGCTGGCGCTCTCCCCGCAGTAGTCGAGGCACGAGGACCCGCCCGGGCCGGCGCGGCGGCGCAGCGCGTTGAGCGATCCAGCGAGCTCTGCACTGGCCCGGCGCTTGTCGTCTTCGAACGTGGCGGCATAGACCTCTCGTTCGGCAACGGCTCGCCCGCTCTGCGCGTCGACATAGAGCGCGCGTGACTTGTCGTCGCCCGGAAAGCTGCCGGCGGACCGCGCCGTACGGCGATGTCCGTAACTGTCGGGCGGCTGGCGTCGTCGATGGACTTCTGCAGAATTGCCAGCACGCCCGCACGTCGCGCCGCCTCGACCTGGTCCGGTGGCAACGCGATCGACTGGTGCATGGTCGGATGCTCCTCAGGTGTGAGACAGCTGCAGCTCCGATTGCCCTTTGCAATGCCATGCGCCGGGATCCGAAGCCGCCCCCTGCCCGGCGCTTCAGGGATTGCGCAGCCAGATCTGCCGAGGCGCGAAGCCCTCGCGGCGCAGGAAGTGCTCGGTGTACACGATGCGATCTGGCCTCAGCCTCATCAGCTGGCCCCGGGGCGGAGCGGTGAGCGGGCGTCCGATCTCGAAGGCGGAGGCCGGCCACTTGAAGACCTCCATCCCGCGCTCCCAGTCCCTGGTGTCCGGATCGAGCAGCTCGGCGTTGCCGAACAACTGACAGCCCATCGCACTCGCCCAGCCAGCCATCGGATTCGCCACCGCCAGCGAGATGCGCGGGTCGCGCTGCATCGCTTTCAACTTCGGGCTTCCCGGCTGCGGGAAGACGTAGATGTCGAAGCCATCGGCATAGAATTCGAGCGGGCTGACGATCGGCCCGTTCTTGCCGAGCGTACCGAGATAACCGATGTTGGTCAGCGTGAGGGTGCGCTCGATGCGCGACTCGAGATCCTTGCGCGGCAGGGGAATCTTCGGCCAGTTCGCGGGCTCGAGCCAGGGATGTGCGGCACTCATGGACGTTTCCTCGTGGTTCTCGCGGTTGTTAGCGCGCGTGGCACCAGCGTAGCGCGCCGCGGGATCATTCGCCTGCGATCCGGGAGCTGGACGGTCGGAGCTGCGCCCGGCGGCCGGCATGGGCTGCCAGGAGGCTCATGGGTATGTCACGTGGCTATCGCAGCGGACGGTCAACCGCTACCGTCTACCACTGGAGCCGGAGTGGGAGCGGAATCGTGAGCGAGCTGGAAGCGATCGAAAACCGCGCGGGCATTGCGCGCGTCACCTGCGGCTGGAAGAAGCCGCAATTGTCCATCGACGTCGTGCGCCGCTACTGGCGCGACGTACACAGCCCGGCGATCGCACGCCGTGCCGGTGTCTGGGACTATCGCCACTATCAGTTCGATCCGGTGCGCGACGACGTGTTCCTGCCCGTGGACGGCATCGAATACGGCTGCCCCCCCGATGCACAGCTGATGTGGCTGTCGGACGTCCGCTATCTCGACGAATCCGCGCTGGCCGAGTTCGGCACTTCGCCCGATGGCGAAGTCAAGGCGCAGCTGCTCGCCGACATCGACCTGATCGTCGACCGGAGCACGACCTACAAGTCCGTCGGCGCCAATGCTCGCACGCTGCTGGATCAAACCGGCGTTGCGCAGCCGCAGGGCCCGGTACCGCAGCCGTCGTTCTGTGTGTTCTTCCGCCAGCAGTCGAATCAAGCGTCGTTCCGCGACTGCCTGGGCAGGCTCGCGGCACGCTGGGCTGGCACACCCGGTGTCCGGCGCGTGCGGCTGAGCCTGTTCGACGTTCCTGACATGGAGGCCGAGAAGAAGGCGGGCTACCCGGTCAAGACACATCCGCTGGAGCAGCAGTACCAGGGCTGGATCGATCTGGTCGTCGAACACGAGGGCGTTGCGCGCAGCCTGCTGAGCGCCCAGACCGTTACGGATTACGGACGGCATATCCGCACCATCCATGCCTATCCGGTCCGCGTCGTCTATACCTCCGTCTATGCCGGCGAGCCGACCCTGGTCGGACTGCGCGGCTACCCGGCCTGGCTCGCGATCAAGGAACTCGATGCCGACAACCAGCGCCAGCCCGCGCTGCTCGAGTGGATGTATGGGCCGATCGCGCGCAGCAACCCGGAGTCGCGCCGATGAACACGACGCAGAGCGTGTCGGAACGCCTCGTAGCCTTCATGCAGGCCTGCGCAGCGCGCGGCGTCCCGGACAAAGTGCTGCATGAGGCCAAGCGGCTGTTGCTGAACCAGCTGAAAGCGTCCGTGCGCGCGGCCGATCACGACGCCGTCTGCATCCTGCACGACTGGGCCATCGCCAACGCCGGCACGCAGCGCGGTTCGCGGGTGCTCTGGCTCGGCACGGACACCGGCCCCGCGCAGGCGGCCATGGTCAACGGCGCGCTGTTCGAGGTCCTGGATTTCCATGACACCTACATCCCGACGTTCATGCACGCCGTGTCCGCGGTGCTGCCCGCGGTGCTTGCCACGGCTGAGCAACGCGGCAGCAGCGGCCGCCAGCTGCTAAACGCACTGGCGATCGGACTCGAAGTTGAACTGGCCATCGCGACGATACTGATGCCCACCGGCTACTACCGCGGCTTCGTGCCCGCGGGCCTCGTCGGTGGCGTTGGTGCGGCGGCCGCCTGCTCGGTACTCGCCAACCTCGATGCCATCCAGGCACGCAACGCCCTGGGCCTTGCAATGTGCACGGCCTTCGGGCTCTACGAATCCGTCGGCAGCATGGGCCTGTCCTACGTCACAGGCGCCACGGCGCGATCGGGCCTGTCGGCATTCGAACTGGCTGAACGCGGCTTCGATGCGCCGCGGACCGCTTTCGAGGGTGAGCGCGGCATGTTCGTCTGCCACACCGACGAGAAAGCGGAGAAGATTGAGGCCGTGCTCGCCTCGCTGGGGGCGACCTGGCGGATCTTCGGCCAGAGTTACAAGACCGTACCGACCGAAACCATTACTCACGCCCCGATCGAATGCGTCCTCGAGCTGCTGCCGCGAGCCCGTGGCCGCGAAGTGCAGCGCATGCGCTTCGGCGTGCAACCGATCGTCGTCAAGATTGCCGATGAACGACGCGAGCGATTCGGCCGGCTGATGACCAGCGAGCTGCAGGCGCGCTTCGATACCCGCTTCTGCGCCGCCGCCGCCTGGGTGCGCGGCCGCTTCACGCTCGACGAGATGCGCGAAGCAGCCTACACCGACGAGTCGATCCTCGCGTTGCGGGACCGAACCGATCTGGTCGGCGACGATTCGTTCAAGACGTTCGAAGGCTGCTCGCTTTCGATCGAGTTCACCGATGGCAGCGTCGAGCAGACGCGGGTGGACGCCTTTCTCGGAACGCCCGGCAATCCGATGAGCGACGCGCAGCTCTCCGCCGTCTTCCGCAGCACGGCGGAATCAGTCCTGCCGGCGCAGCATGCCGAACGGATACTCGACGCGGTCTGGCAGCTCGACGGTGCGGCCGACGTCCGTGCGCTGATGGCGCTGACGGATCTCGGCGCGCCGGGCATCGCCACGGGGGCCCGCTGATGAGCATCGTCACCCTGCCCTGTGGGGCCAGCCTCTGGTATCGCAAGCTCGGCTCGGGCGCGCCGCTGCTGCAGATACACGGCTCGGCATTTGGCCATCGCAACTTCGAGAAGATGACGCCGCTGATGCAGCCGCATTTCGAAGTCATCGACTTCGACCTGCCCGGATACGGCGAGAGCCGTGGCGGCCCGCCGCTGAAGGACTTTTCGACGCTGGCGGACACCGTCGCCGAGTTCATCCAGGCGCTGGGGTATGCGCGCGTGCACGTGCACGGCACGTCCTTCGGTGCGATGACCGCACTGGCGCTTGCCGCGCGGCATCCTGCGCTGGTCGATCGACTCGTGCTCAGTTGCTTCCTGGCACGCTATGACGCCGCCGCTCGCATGATGCGCGCGACCTGGAAGCGCGCGGCCCGGGACAGCGGCATGGATGCCGTCGCGGATCTGACCTCGGTGGCAGGGTTCGCCCGCAGCTTCTACGAGCGACCCGGTGCACAGGCCCAGCTCGCCTCGATGCGCGAAGCCTTCAGTCGCACGACGGCGGAGGCATTCATCGCTGGCACGGAAATGATCGAAAGGACGGACCTCAGCGCGTTCATCCCGCAGGTCGTGTCGCCGGCGCTGCTGCTGGCGGGCGATGAGGACAACATGACGCCATTCGAACCGGCAGCCAGCGGCGTCGGCTTCGCGCAGATCCAGCCGGCGCTGAAGCATTGCCAGCTGCACGTGCTGCAACAGTGCGGCCACTATCTCGTGATCGAGCAGCCCGAGACGGCGGCCTCGATGATCACGACGTTCCTCAGTTCTTAACCTCGCCCAGCAGCGTGTTGATGATGTGGTCGGAGCGGCGGTCGATCCGTTCAGTGGTGTCCTGCCGCGGCTCGTGGGTGTCATGATAGTCCCGCGAAGCGGCGCGCGTCACCAACATGGCGGGGTTCCATATCCATGCCACCGATGTTGATGGATCCCGCCTTACCCGACACCATCACAACCATCAGCAGCGGAGTCGCGACATGAACGATCGACAGGACCTGATGATTCCAGGCAAGGCCGGCAAACTGTCGGTCCGCACCAAGGGCCTCTCGGAGAAAGCCAAGAGCATCGCCGTGCTGGTGCAGGGCGCGAACCTTTCGGGTCAGGCTGGATACGACTTCGCATTCAGCGGTGGTACGGACTACTCGCTGATGGACGCGCTCGTCGCCCGCGGCATCGCGGCGGTCACGTTCTCGGTTCGAGGGTACGCAAAATCGGAATGTCCGCCGGATCCGTTCAGCATCGATACCGATGCTGCAATCGAGGACCTGATCACCGTGATGGACTGGCTGGCCGCAACTGCTCCCGGTAGTGCCTTCCAGCGCCCGCACCTGCTCGGATGGTCCTGGGGCGGCCGCATCTGCGCTCGCTATACCCAGACGCACAACGATCACGTCGCGCGGCTCGTGCTGATGGATCCGGCCCTCGGCGGCGGCAATCTCATCCCGCTGGACCCCCCTGACGCGTGGTGGAGCGGTGGCTGGCAGTACTTTCACGACCGGCTCGAGGCGGAGTTTTCCGAGCCCGAAGCGAGGCGCGCACTGGCGGACTTCGTCATGCAGCACGAGCCGAAATCACCAAATGGCATTCGGCTCGAGAATGCGCGCGGCAGCACGGCATCGGTAGCTGAGCAGATTCGCCGACCCACGCTGATGCTCTACGGCAGCGCTGCGGCACAGCAGAACTACATGCAGGGTGGGCTGCAGCGAGCCGATTTCTTCGAGAAGCTCAACACTCGTGACCGCGCATTGATCATCGTGCCGGACGGCGGCGACTACGCCCACCTGCAGAAACCGCGCCGTGTGATACACGGTCACGTCGCCGATTTCCTGCACTCGAAGTGAATCGCTGGCGCGGCGCGTTCTTCGATTGAAGCCGGCGCGCTGAACTCCGTGGCAGCATGCGCATGATGCTCCCCGACCAGTACCGACCCCTCACCGTCGCCGGCGGCATTCACCTCGCGGCGCGACGGACACCGGACAAAGTCGCGCTGCTGGAAGGCCAGCGCAGACTCGTGTACGCCGAACTCTCGGCACGCATCCATCGTGTGGCTCGGGGCTTGTTGGCGCTCGGTCTGGAACGTGGAGCCCGGGTCGCCGTCCTTGCACCGAACTGTCTCGAGTATCCGGAGCTCGTCTGTGGCATCGCCGATGCGGGGCTGATTGCCGTCACATTGAATCCGCGGGCGCATGCACGCGAAATGTCCGAGGTTCTCGTCGACAGTGGTGCCCGCCTGCTGCTGCTGCATCCCGGCTTCGCCGCGCAGGATCGCCAGCTCGTCGCACCGAGTCTCGAACGCCGGATCGTCATCGGCGAGGACTACGAGCGCTGGCTCGAGGCCGCGCCGACCGAACTTGTGCTGCCGACGCTTACCGAGTTCGATCCCTTCGTACTGGTCTATACCTCGGGCACTACCGGTCGCGCGAAGGGCCTGCTGTTGCCGCACCGCGCACGCAGCCTGTTGTTCTTTGCCAAGGCGCTGCAGTACGGTTGCTATGGTCCGGATGATCGCTTTCTCGGCATCGCGCCGATGGCGCTCGGCGCGGGCTTCGGCTTCGGCATGTGCGTCGTCTATTTCGGCGGCTGCCTCGAGATTCTGCCGAGCTTCGATGCGGCGACCGTGCTGCGCAAGCTCGCCGAGGAAAGCATAACCGGCGTATTCGTCGTCCCGAGCCACCTGCAAGCCATCTTCTCGCTGCCGCCTGAGGAACTCGCGCGGCACCGTGGCCGCACGACGGCGCTCAAGACCATCATCTCCAATGCGGCGGCGCTGCCCTACGCGATCAAGCAGCAGGCCGTGGCGTACTTCGGCGAAGGACTGCTGCACGAAACCTACGGATTCACCGAATCCGGAATCGTGACGAACCTGCGTCCCGAGGATCAACTGCGCAAGCCCGGCTCCGTAGGCCGCGCGTTTCCACTGGTAGACATACAGCTGTTCGATGATCAGGGCGTACCGGTCAAGCAGGGCGACGTCGGCGAGATCTTCGTCAGCTCGCCCTGGCTGTTCAACGGCTACTGGAAGCAGCCGGCCGAGACTGCGGCGTGCACGCGCAATGGATACATTTCGGCCGGCGACCTGGCGCGTCAGGACGAAGACGGCTGCTACTACATCGTCGATCGCAAGAA
>JANPDV010000206.1:0-2850 GCA_031431655.1 Gammaproteobacteria bacterium
CGGCGACTTCAGTGCGGTGTTCGAGTGCTGAAGCAGTACCGCGGCCACAGCGGAATCGGGGTCTGGCGCGTGCAACAGGTGCAAACGAGATGCTGCGCGTTCAACAGGCCACGCGCGGCAGCGCGGAGCTGCGAATGAGCGTGGCGGCGCTGTGCGCGCAGCTGCAACCGTACTTCCGGCCCGAGGCAGGCGGGCACATGATCGATCAAGCGTGGCAGCCGGGGCTGGAAGCCGGGATGGTCCGCGCCTACCTCGTCGAGGATCGCGTCGCCGGCTTCGGGCACCAGGAGATCAATGCGCTCCATCCCTCAAAAGGTGTACCAAGCGCCCGGCTCTATCACGGGCCGGACATGCCGCAGTTTCAGTCGCTCAAGGATCTACTGGAATCCGAATGGATCTTCCTACTGCGCGAGCGCGTCGGCGTTTCGCGCGACCGACTGCCACTGCTGTGGGACTGTGACTTCTTCTTCACCACCCCCAGGTCCGGCTCCCCGCATTCCTTCGTGCTTTGTGAAGTGAACGTCAGCAGCGTCTCTCCATTCCCGCCGTCGGCGATCCCGCTGCTTGTGGAAGCGTTACGCGCGCGCCTCGCGAAGCGTGCCGGCTGAACCCCTGACGCCACAGTCTCACGCACTCCCAGCGAGCCTTCCCGCCATCAACATCAAGCAGCTGAACCGGCGCGGTATCCTCTGGTGGGCCGGCGCGTTTCTCGCCCTGCCGCGCGCGGATGCGCAGTCCGCGGAGCTGCGAGGGCGCCGGATACGCCATGCCGCGGGTGAGACAGTGGCTCCGTTTCGTCCGCGCCGCCCAGTGGCTCCGACGCACGAGAGCACCGTTGATTAGGGGACTGACACGCTCTACCTAAATTCGGTGCGAATCAGCGACCCATGGTCGTGGTTGCACGGCAATGAGGGTGCTGGTAACGTTGCTTGGATGCTCACCCGGCTGCGATACGCCATTTTGTCGCGCTCCTTTTGGAGCCGCGTGGCGCGCGCAGGCTTGTTCGTCGTCGTCGCGCTGATGCTCGTAGACGGCACGACACCCAAGGTCTGGTCCCACGATCATGACGCCGTGAGAGCCCATTCTCACTCTCATGACCCCGTGCATCGCCACGGGCTTGCCGATGATCTTCCACAGTCTCACGACGATGGCGGTGCTTTGGACTTCGACGAGTCGCCACCTCGTGACGATCTCGAGTCCTCGACTTGGCACATGCATGCGGGCACGGCCCTCGCGGCAACTGCCATGAATGCGATCGAGTGGCCCGCTTTGCTTTCACCGGCTGGATCGCACTCCGGATTTCAACGACTTTCGGCCGGCCGGCACGCCGTTGGCATGATCGACACGCCATTGCGCCCTCCCAGAACGCGCATCGTCTGACGGCGCTTCGGCGTCGTCCGTCCCCCGCCACTGGATCTTTGACATCGGGAGGGACCGATGCGGCTATTCATTCCGCGCGTCCTCGCATTCTGGGCTCTACCTGTCATCGCTTTCGCCCAAGGCAGTGCGCCGGGCGCGTCGCCCTCTGACCTGACGCTGCGCGACGCGTTGGCCACCGCCGCGGCACGTAGCCCCTCGCTGCGCGCTCGCTCGCTCGAACTTCAGGCTGCCGAGGCGCGGGTGGAGCGTGCCGGTCTGAGGCCGCCGCTGTCACTGTCCGGCGATCTCGAGAACTTTTTGGGCACAGGCAGCCTCAGCGGTGTCGATGCACTCGAGACCACCGTTCGCCTCGGTGCCGTGATCGAACTCGGCGACCGCCGAAGGCGACGCGTCGATCTTGCCACCACCGAGCGCGAGGCAAGTGCCGCCGCAATCGAACGAGCCCGTCTGGACGTGCTCGGGCAGGTGGCGATTCGCTTCGTGGAGGTCGCCGAAGCCCAGGAACTTCTGGCGGAGCGCGGTCGGGAAGTCGAACGTGCGAAGGTGGCAATTTCCGCCGTTCGGCGGCGCATCGAAATCGGTGCGGCACCTCGCTTCGATCTCGACAAGGTGGAGATCGCACTGTCGCAGGCGCAGATCCGCGCCGAGCATGCCGAGCACTCCATGGCGTCAGCCCGGCGGGGCCTGGCGGCGTCCATGGGGCAACGGGAACCGGGGTTCTCACGTGTGGCAGCAGACCTGTTCGTCCTGCCACCCACCGCGCCGTTCGAAGTGCTGGTGAAGCGCATGGAGGGCAATTCGGATCTGCTCGCGCTGGCGGCCGAGGAGCGCATCGCGGCAGCCCGGATTCGGCTAGCCGAGGCGGCCCAGCGGCCTGATGTCCAGGTCAGCGCCGGGCTGCGGCGGCTGGAGGGCCTCGACGACACCGCGGCTGTGGTGGGCTTCAGCATGCCGCTTGGCGCGCGGCCCAGAGCGCAGTCCGCCCTGCGTGAGGCGGCAGCACTGCGTGAGAGTACCCTCGCACAGCAAAGTGCAGCGCGTCTCGAGCTCGAGTCGACGTTGTTCGCGCTGTCGAACGAACTGCAGCATGCCCGCCTCGAACTGGAAGCGCTGCGCGGCCCGCTCGAGGCACGCGCCGCGAGCATCCTGCAGCAGGTCGAACGAGGATTCCGGCAGGGGCGCTTCCCTTTCCAGGAGTTTGCGCTTGCCCAAGCGCAATTAGGCGAGACGCGGCGCAGCGCGATCGAAGTTGCCGCCCATTTTCACAAGTTGCTGATAGACATCGAGCGCCTGACCGGACGGTCGGCCTCGATGACGGAGGAATGAGGCCCCCAATGCGTACTGAATCCCTGTTGCTGACCCTGTGTGCCGCAATGCTCGTCGCCTGCGGGGCCGCGCCAGAGTCATCTCCCTCCGAGGGTGGTCATGGTGAAGCGGACACCGCCGCCGACTTCGAGCGAGGCCCACACG
>JANPDV010000207.1:0-2339 GCA_031431655.1 Gammaproteobacteria bacterium
GCGGTGGGATCCCCGCGAGGGCTGCATCAACACGCCCGGCATGCCTCTCGATCGGATGCGCCCGGGAGAGGCACCTGCGGACGATCGCGTTTTCCCGGTCGTTTGGGAGCGCGCCGCGGGGGCGACAGGAGCACCGGCTCGCGTGCAGTAGCGCCCGGCCCGCCAGCGCCGTCACGGTGAGTTGCACGTAGCGTCAGGATCGCGGAATCTCGGGCTCCGTGCCCCGGTCGTGTGATTCATGGACTTGCGACAACTCCGCCATTTTGCCGCCGTGCTCGAGGCGCGCAGCTTCTCGGTGGCCGCGCGCGATCTCGACGTCACGCAACCTGTGTTGACCCGCAGCATCCGTGATCTCGAGCGGTCCCTCCGTGTCTCGCTGTTCGAGCGCGACTATCGCGGCACCCGCCCAACGCCGGCGGGCGTGGAGCTCCATCGGCACGTACGCCGGATCCTGAACGACTGCGAACGCGCGGAGCAGGAGGTCGCCACCCTGTGCACCGGCGGCGTTGGCCGGGTCGCGATTGGCGCAGGGGCTTCCTACATGTCGGACCTGCTGGCCGACGTTGTCGCCCGCGCAGTTGAAGAGATGCCGGCGCTCGAGATCGAGGTTGTCGAGGGTCTGATCGAGAATCTGCTGAGTCCGCTCTATGACGGCCGAATCGATCTCATCTTCACGACCTTCGCGGCCTTCCCGATTCGTCCGGATCTCGTGCTCGAACCACTCCTCACCGTGATACCGGGCGTCGTGGCCGGCGCGAAGCACCCACTCGTCCGCCGACGTGATGCAAAGCTCGCGGAACTCACGCGGTACGACTGGGCGAGCCTTTGCCAGCCCTACACTCTGGACGTGCTGCAGCGCTTCTTTCAATCCAACCAGCTGGGTCCTCCGGACCCGATCCGCGTCGAGTCGCTCGATCTGATCAAGGCCCTGGTTCTGAGTGGCCGATTCCTCGCACTATTACCCGACCGCGCCGTGGCCCGGGAACTGGACGCGGGTACTGTCGTGAGATTGCCATTCGAAGTGCCTGCCGCGCCGCTGTCCGGCGGCATCATCTACCTGCAGCAGCGGCCTCGAACGGCGGCGATGAACCGGGTGATGGAGCTGATGCGGGAAGCCTGCCAGCGTAGAGAGCGCTGATGGAACTGCGACAACTCCGCCACCTCGTCGCGGTCGCCGAACACAAGAGCTTTTCGGAGGCGGCGGCACGCGTCTTCCTCAGCCAGCCCGCCCTGACGCGCAGCATCCAGCAGCTCGAGAAGCACCTCGGCATGCCGCTGCTGAAGCGCACGACGCGATCCGTCTCACTCACGCCAGCGGGCGAGCGCTTCTACGAGTACGCGGCGCTGATCGTGAAGGAGTGTGGCGACGCCAGGTCGGACGTGGCGGACATGCAGACCGGGGCGGCCGGCAGCGTCACTCTCGGGGTGGGCCGGTTCTTCTCGAACGTCATCGTCGCTGCCGCCATCCTGCGCTGCCGGACGCAGCTGCCTGGCGTCACCGTGCGGACGGTGTCGGGCAACCTCGAAGAGCTGACAACCATGGTACGGCGCTCGGCGATCGACTTCGCGTTCTGCAGCTTCGTCGACCTCACGAGCTCACCGGGCCTCGCAGTCGAGCCGCTGATGACGCTGACCGACGCCGTCGTCGCCAGCCGTGACCACCCACTTGCCAAGCAGCGGTACCCCGACCCGCAGGCGCTGTCCAGCGGCCGATGGGCCGTGGTGAACCGCCGCTATGCACTCGACGCGCATGCGAATTTCTTCGCATCCCTGGGCCTGCATGTGCCCCGCCCGGTGCGCACGAACTCGCTGACGTTGATGCTGAGCCTCGTGGCGCGTCGCGGCTTCCTCGCCATGCTGCCACGCGAGGTCGTGGCCGTGGACCTGCGCGCGGGTGCGATACGGATCCTGCGCACCACTGCTCCGGCGCCCCAACGTCGCGTTGGACTGCTCCATTCCGGGAACACCCCCCAACCCGCAGTCGGCCGCGTCATGCAGATTGTCCGGGAGACCTGCACGACACCTGGCGCCACGATGAGTGGTGCCGAGAAGGGCTGAGACCCCTCACTTCACGGTCCGGCCCGGCTTCGCTTCGGGCAGGCGCACTTGCCGCTGCTGACGAGCCCGTCCTTCATCCGGCCTTCGCTCCAAAACGGGAAACTCCGGGGCACGACGCAAGTGCCGTCAAGCCCCGGCCGCATCCTGACTTCGCCTAGAACCGGTACGTGCCGCGCAGACCCCACTGACGCTTGTCCGGCAACCCGACCTTCAGGGCGATGCCGAAGCTCGGCAGGTCCGTGTTCAAGAGGATGTTTTGATAGGTGTCGTCTTCGAACGCG
>JANPDV010000208.1:0-9251 GCA_031431655.1 Gammaproteobacteria bacterium
GAATGAGGCGAGCGGCACCTGGCGGCCCGTCCACGGTACCGTGCCGACGTACCACGGCGGCGCGTTCGGCATTTCGGTGGGCGTTGTGTAGGCCACCACCTCGGCAACGCAGGAGCGTGGCAACAGCAGCCGTCCATCCGCCAGCGGTACCAGCACGCAGTAGATCTCGAGCAGTCGCTCAGCCATGGGCGCTCCGTTGGCGGCGCTTCGCGAGCAGGGGTTCGATCGCCTCGAGCAGCTGCGCTTCCTGATACGGCTTGCCGAGGTAGTCGTTGACGCCGAGTTCGATCGCACGCGCGCGATGTTTGTCGCCGACCCGCGAGGTGATCATGATGATCGGCACGTCGCAGGTCCGCGGATCGTTGCGGACGTGTGCGGCCACTTCGTAGCCGTCCATCCGCGGCATCTCTATGTCGAGCAGGATCACGTCGGGAACCTGCTCGGCCAGCATCGCCACGGCATCCATGCCGTCGCGCGCGGTCAGTACGCGCATGCCGTTGCGTTCCAGCAGGCGCTGGGTCACGCGCCGCACGGTGATGGAGTCGTCGACCACCAGGGCAACCGGCTGCTGATCGATGCGATCGCGCACCACGACCGGAGCTGCGCGCTCGCGCCAGTCGGAGCGCAGCAGCGCGGTGACGTCGAGAATGATGACTACGCGCCCGTCGCCAAGCACGGTTGCGCCGGAGATGCCGCGGATCGCAGACACCTGCGGACCGACGCTCTTGACGACGATCTCGCGACTGCCGATCAGTTCTTCGACAACCAGTCCGGTGGAGTATTCACCCGAGCGCACCAGCACCACCGGCATGCTCGCGTCCTGCTCGGGCGGCGGCGTAGGCGCAAGCCCGACGAAGATGCTGAGCGGCTGCAGGCGGTACTTCTGGCCAGAGTACTCGTAGCTCGGCACGTCGCTGGCAAGGTGGTTCGCGACTTCGTCGCGGCCCAGCCGGATCACGCCTTCGACCACCGGCAGTGGCAACGCGTAGTACTCGTCCTCCACGCGCACGACGAGCGCGTGGCTGATGGCCAGGGTGAAGGGCAACCGCACGATGAAGCGGGCGCCGTGCCCGGCGCGACTCTCGATCAGCAGCGCGCCACCGAGCTTCTTGACCTCTGTGGCCACGACGTCCATGCCGACGCCCCGGCCGGCGTGCTGCGTCAGGCGGTCGGCCGTTGAAAAGCCGGGCTCGAGAATCAACTGCATTGCAGCGGCATCGCTGAGCTCGCGGCCGGCCGGCACGACACCCAGTTCGCGGGCCTTGCCACGGATGGCGTCGAGGTCCAGACCGGCGCCGTCATCGGCGACTTCGACGATCACCTCGGAACCCTCGCGCCGCAGCGTCATGGTGATGCGGCCGGTTTCGTCCTTGCCGTGCGCGCGGCGGTCTGCCGGCGACTCGAGACCATGCACGACCGCATTGCGCAGGATGTGCTCGAACGGACCGAGCATCCGCTCCAGCACCTGGCGGTCCAGTTCGCCCGAGGCACCTTCGATCACGAGTTCGGCCTGCTTGCCCTCGTCCACGGCGGCCTGCCGGACGATGCGCGTGAGGCGCTGCACATGGCGCTGGAACGGCACCATGCGCGTGCGCATCAGGCCATTCTGCAGCTCGGTGACCACCCGGGTCTGCTGCTGCAGCAGGTTCTCGGTGTCCTGGGTCAGCGATTCCAGCAGCTGCTGGATGCTGGCCACGTCGCTGGCCGTTTCGCCGAGCGCGCGCGAGAACTGCTGGATCGAGGAATAGCGATCGAGCTCCAGCGGATCGAAGTCGCCGCGATGCGCGCCTTCGGATTCGTAGCGATGCAGAATCTGCTTTTCGGTTTCGATCTCGAGCTTGCGCAACTGTTCCTTGAGACGCGTGACAGTGCGCGACAGCTCGCCGAGGTTGTGGCCGATGGCACCGACCTGCTGCTCCAGGCGCGCGCGGCCGATGCTGACTTCGCCGGCGTTGTTGAGCAGCGAGTCGAGCAGGTCGGCGTCGACGCGGGCCATCTCGCGCGCCTCGCCCGCGATCGCAGATTCGCGGCCCGGCAGCAGCGCCTGGGCCGCGTACGAGCCGGTCGCCGCGATGTCGGGCACGCTGGCCGTGTCGCCCTGCAGCACGACTTCATCCACGGGCTCGGCGTCGGCGGAGCCGGCAGGTTCAGGCGCGAACCCAGCAGCCGGCGGCGGCAGCGTGAGCGCGCGCAGCGCCTCCAGGCTCGCGGTAGCGGCGGGCGGCAATTGGCCTTCGGCCAGCCGATCGCGCATGCGCGCGAGCTCATCGAGACTCTGCTGCATCGCGCCGACTGCGCGGGCGTCCGCCGGTATCAGGCCCAGTTCAATCTGGCCGATGCTCGTTTCGAGCTCGTGTGCCAGGTCGCCCATCGAGCGCACGCCGGCCATGCGCGCGCCGCCCTTGAGCGTGTGCAGCGGCCGTTTCAGCCCACCGAGCGCCGCGATGTCGCCCGGCGCGGCCCGCCATTCGGCGAGCGCCGCTTCGGAGGCTTCGAGCAGCTCGGTCGCCTCGTCGGTGAAGATCGCCGCAACTTCCGCATCGAATCCGGCTTCGGCTTCGGCCTGGGCCTCGAGGTCCATGTCGCTGCGCTCCGCGTCGGCGCGGCCGCGCGAAACATGGGCAGCGCGCTGCGATTCTTCCGCGATGCGGCGGTCGAGTTCGGCCTCGGCTGCGGCCAGGCGCGCGCGCAGCAGGTCGTGCGCGACGAAGAACTGCGTGCTCTCGTCGAGACGCCGGGCCACCTGCTGCATGCCGTCCATGCAGTCGCTGAGCAGCGCGAGGTCACCGTCGCGCAGGCCGATCTGGGCATCCCAGGCCTTGCGCAGCCAGCGATTCAGCGGCTCGGCAAGGCGCACGCCGTGGCGCGCCTCCGCCATCTGCGAACTGCCGCTGAGAGTGTGGCAGGCGCGGTAGACAGCTTCGGTAAGCCGGTGCGGCTCGGGCATCAGCTGCTCGCGGCTGAGATAGTCGCGCACGGTGGCAACATGGGCCGCCGTTTCGCGCTCGTAGATCTCGGCGAGCGCTGAGCCGGCCGCTGCGTCACTGGCGAGCGTGGCGGCAGCGGCGGCAGCGGCGGCAGCGACTGCATCGTCGGCGGCAGAGTGCACGACCACAGGCGCGTCCGGCTTCGCGAGCGAGTCGGCCAGCTCGAACTCGATCTCGGCCGATGGCGTGACGTCGGTGGCGCTGAAGTGCTGGTCGGGGACTGAGGCCAGCTCGTCCAACGGCGAGTCCGCCAGGTCGCGTGGCGCAGTGTCGGAGGTCGAAGGACTGCCCGCTGCAGACGTCGCAGGTTCGAGCGCTGGCGCGGTGGTCGGCAGCTCCGCTGCCGCTGCCTCGGCGCGCGCTGACGTGGTCTGCCCTGCGGCCAGCGCATGGGCGCGCGCTACCAGGGCCGGCAGGCTGGCCGGAGCGGCCGGGCCCCCGTCCAGGCAATCAACCAGCGGCGGCAGTGCCGCAACCGCCTCGCGCAGCGTCTCCATGATCGCGCCGCTGCGCTCGAGCGTGCCGTCGAGGATGTGGTTGAGCAGGTTCTCGATCGACCAGGAGAACTCCGCCAGCTCGCTGGCGCCGACCATGCGGCCGCTGCCCTTGAGCGTGTGGAACGAACGGCGCACCGTCTGCAGCGCTTCCACGTCGCTGAGATTGCGTTCCCATTCAGGGAAGTACTCGGCGATGCGCGCTACTTCCTCGCGCGCTTCTTCGATGAAAACGACCCGAATCTCCGGATCGACGTCGTCGACGCGCGGGCGACCGACCGGCGCCTGCAACGCGATTTCGCTGACCGCCGGCGCAAGCACCGGCGGTTCGCGCGGCGGAGCAGCCTGCTCGAGTTCGGCGAGCGCACGCAGGCGGCGCGTCGTGGCGCCGATATCGGCCGGCAGTGCGATCGGCTCCTCCGGGCTCGGCAGCAGCTCGGTGCGGGTGCTGCCCGGCTCGTCCAGGCGAACCGTGCGCGCATAGGCGGCCTCGGGCAATGCCGGCACCGTCGGCGCGACCGCTTCCGGCATCGCGGCAATCGACTGCAGGCAGGACTGCGCGTTGTCCAGCATGTAGACCGGCTCAGCGCGCCCGGCCTGCAACGTTTCCATGTAGTACTCGACGCTGACGATGGCGTCGGCCAGGCGGTCCAGGTAGCTGCCGGTGAGACCCGCGCCGCCCGGCTGCATCACCCGGCGCAGGCAGTCCGCAATCGCATCGCACAGCGCAACGGCGCGCGTGCGACCCAGCATCAGCAGCCCAGCCTTGATGCCGCGCATCAGACCCGGCCACATGTCCAGTGCCGCGGCATCGAGCGTGCCGCCGACGTTCTGCGCAACGCTCTCCTTGACGCGCGCCAGGTTGACGATGCATTCGCGCAGCACGGCGGACTGCACGTGCAGGAACTCTTCGCTCGCAGGCTCGCCGGCGCTGTCGCGCGCGATCGCATCGCTGCTGCGCGACGGGATGATCATCTGCAGCAGGCTGCTGTCGAGGCGGTCCTCCACCTGGATCAGCGAAGAAGCAATATCGATCAACGCAGTCTCGACCGCCGGTGCGCGGCCCACGACAATCGCCTCCAGCCGTCCAAGCTCCCCCTGGATCAGGCCGCGCAGCTCGCCGAGGCCGAGCACCCCCAGCGTGTCGCCAATCTTGCGCAGCAGCTCGATCTGCGGGGCAAGCTCGGCGGGCTGGCCGCTGCCACGGCGCACGAAGATATCCAGCGTGTCCTTGATCTTGCCGAGGTCCTCGCGGATTGCGACTGCGACGGTCTGCATCAGCTTGATGGACGGCGCCGACAGCGTCTCGCGCTCCTCGTCGACGTCCTGGTCGACGGGCAGCAGCTCATCGAGACGGAATGCGCTGCGCACCGCAGCCGTTTGCACGCCGTTGCTGGTGGCACGCGCGACGTAATAGAGAAGGTTGTTGAGCAGCTCCACGGGAGGCGTGTCGCAGTAGCGCGCCTCACCCTGCTCGTAGAGTCGTTTCAATTCGCGATCGGCGAGGCCGAGCAGGCGCTTTACCGAAACGCTGTCCTCCAGGCCCTGATCGCGCAGCGCCTCGACCACGGCGCCGGTAACCCACCACAGCTGGTACACCGGCTGCTGGGTAGCCACCCCTTCCATCCGCTCGGCCACCTGCGACAGCGCGGCAAGGTTCTCCTGGGTGCGTTCGCCGCGGATCCAGCCGACCAGACCCAGCTGGAACTGCGCCCGCAGGCGCCGCGCCAGCTGCTCCACCTGTCCCGGCGCTGCGCCCAGCCTGGCCTTCGGAGCGGCGGTGGCGTCGGAGCGCAGATTCAGCAGCAGCAGCGTGCCTTCGGACAGCAGCGGACTGCCGCGCACGGCGCGCAGGTCGTTGAGCAGTGGCAACAGCACCAGCGCCAGATCGCGCCCGCCGGCGAGCACCCGGTCGAGGTAGGACGGCAGCTGTTCCATCGCGCGCAGCAACGCGTCGAGGCTCTCGTCCTGATTCTTGCGTTCCCCCGAAGTGGCGATGAGGTAGCGGGTGACCTGCTCCATCTCCTCGGCGAGCAGCGCGCCGCCATACACCTCGAGCATGCGCAGCACGCCCTGCACCCGGTGCAGTTCCACGGCGACACGATCGAGCTGCGTGGCGTTGCCCTGCGACTCCACGAAAGCTTCGAGTGCAGCACGCGCTTCGTTGAGCGCGGCGCTGAGCTCACGCCCGATCAGCTCGAGCGTTTGCGGCGCAACCTGCACGCGGGCCGACTGATTCAAGGCATCAGCCCCCTGCCCCGCCCGCGCCAGCGGCTCGCGCGGCGTTGCTCGCCGCGGCGGTGGCACCGGCGCCGCCCTCGGGCAGCCGGAAGCCCGAAACCGAGCGGCGCAACTCGGTCGACAGGTCCGCGAGCTTGGCGAAGGAGTTGGAGGTGGCCGAGGTGGATTCGGCCGTCTGGAGGCTGATCTCGCGCAGCACCTGCATGTTGCGGGTGATGCTCTGGGCCGCCTGGGATTGCTGGCGCGAGCTGGCGGAAATGTTCTGCACCAGGCTGGCGATCTGCTTCGATACGCTCTCGATTTCGCCGAGCGCGGCGCCCGCATTCTCTGCGAGCAGCGCGCCGCCGACGACGTCGGTGGTACTGCGCTCCATCGACACCACGGCCTCGTTGGTGTCGGCCTGGATCGTGCGCACCAGTACTTCGATCTGCTTGGTGGCGTTGGCGGCCCGCTCGGCCAGCCGCTGCACTTCGTCGGCAACAACCGCGAAGCCGCGCCCGGCCTCGCCCGCCATCGACGCCTGGATCGAGGCATTGAGCGCAAGGATGTTGGTCTGCTCCGCGATGTCGTTGATCAGCTCGACGATGTTGCCGATCTCCTGCGACGACTCGCCGAGCCGCTTGATGCGCTTGCTCGTCTCCTGGATCGTCTCGCGGATGGCATTCATGCCATCGATCGTGCGACGCACGGCGCCGGCACCCTTGTGCGCCACGTCGACCGAATGACGCGCGACATCGGAGGCGCGCTCGGCGTTGTTCGACACCTGCTCGGTGGAGGACGCCATTTCGCCCACGTACTCCGTGGCCGACGCAATCTGCTTGGACTGGGCATTGCTGGACTTGACGTGGTGCTGGGCCAGGGCCGTGGTCTGACGCGCCGCGCCTTCCAGCTGGATCGCGCTGCTGTTGATCGTCTGCACCAGGCCCCGCAGAGCTTCGACCGCGTAGTTGATTGAATCCGCGATCGCCCCGGTGATGTCTTCGGTGACCGTGGCCTGCACGGTGAGGTCACCATCGGCGAGACTGGACAGCTCATCCAGCAGCCTGAGGATCGCCTCCTGGTTGCGATCGGTGTCACGCCTCTGGGTCGCCGCCACGACCTTGCTCTGCATCGACTCGGCGCGCAGCTTCGAGCCGTCGCGAATCAGCAGCAGCAATGGCACCACCGCCAGCAGCGCCGGCAGCGCGGGCCACCAGGCGCGCCAGCCTGCCACGCTGCCGGAAGAGGCGGCGGGCGCAAGCTCGCTGCGGAGGGCCAGGGCGGACTGCGCCAGATCGCGCGTGGCCTTGCCAGCCACAGGCAGCGCAGGAGCGGCAGCAACGGCCCGGCGAACCGCGGCCTCGAGCGCCCCGAACGACTGCTTCAACGCCGCGATCCGCGGGGCCGATGCGGCCCCGGCGAGCCGCGGCAGGCCCAGGCTGTTGTCACTCCCGGCCAGCCCGTTGATGACCTGCGCCATGAAATCGGTGTTCTCACCCAGCCTGCGCGCAGCCGCGCGGGCATCGCCGGTGCCCGAGACCAGCGCGGCAAGGTCCTGCTGGATGCGCTGACCACGCAGTTCGAACCGCTCGCCGGTGCGTGCCATCAGGTCCGTGCCGTCAGCGGGCAGCACTGCCGCGGCTTCGCCGAACTGGGCGACCAGCCGCGGCAGGAGTTCACGCGCCTCGCGCAGCGCCGAGCCTGCATCGACCAGCGTCGCACGCGCCTGGACGACGGCTTCCGCGCTGCTGGCGAGGGTCTGCAACTCGGTCGACCGCGCCCAACCGGCCGCGCCGGCCTGCGCAGTGATCTGCTCCAGCCGCTTCACGCCTGCACCGATGCGGTCGACCGCCGCGGCGTCACCTGCGGCAGCCTGCGGGGCATCGGCGCCGAGAGCCTGCACTATTGCGAGCGCATCGCCGCCCGCCTGCGACGGGCTCGAGCCAGTCCGACCGAGCAGGATCGCAAGCACGGCCACTGCAATCAGCGCGATCGAGGCTCCGAGCAACAGCGGGATGCGCCGCACGCGTTCGGTGGAGGATGTTTCTGATGCTGACGTCATGGGCAATATTGGTTGGATCGGCGAAGGCGAATCGCGCAGCAGGGGAGAAGTGGCGGAGACACGCTCAGGCGGCCGCGTCCTGGAAGGCCGGGCTCTCGACCAGCGAACGCAGCGACAACACCGGCCACTGCTCGGCGCCGCGGCGGAACGCACCAGCAAGATAGCGCTCGCAACGCACGATGGTGGGCGGCGCATCGCCGGAGAACTCGGACTCTGCGAAGCGACGGAAGCCGATGACCTCGTCGACCATCAGGCCGGCCGGGATCTCACGGTGATTGACCACCAGCACCCGCGTGTTGCGCGACGGCAGGGTAACGCCGCTGCCGAGGAACTGCCGCACGTCCAGCACCGGCAACAGCTGGCCGCGCACGTTCGACAGCCCCTTGAGCCAGGGTTTGGCGCCGGGCACGCGGGTCAATGCCGGGGGCAGCGACAGCACCTCGCGGGTCTCGTCGCGTGCCACGAGGTAAAGCTCGCCGGCCATCTTCAGCGCAATACCGACCCACTCGCGGGCTTCCGGGCTGTCCTGCGCGACCTTGGCCGTGACGGCGCGGCCGCGGCGCTCCAGCTCGGCCAGCAGCTCGAACGGGCGGTCTCGCAGCGACTTGAGGTCCGGAGCGTCGGTCATCGCGGGCCGCGGCACAGCGACCTCATGCCGCAAGCGTCGACTGCGCTTTGGCGACGAGATCGGCCGTGGACACGGGCTTGACCATGTAGTCGACAGCGCCCTGGCGCAGGCCCCAGATCTTGTCGGTCTCCTGTCCCTTAGAGGTCACCATGACGATGGGAATCTCGCGCGTGCTCGGATCGTTGCTGAGGGCGCGCGTCGCCTGGTAGCCGTTCATGCCCGGCATCACGATGTCCATGAAGATCATGTCGGGGTGGATCTCGCGCGCCAGCCGCACGCCCTCCGCGCCATCGGCGGCGCTGGCAGTCCGGAAGCCGTGCTTTTCCAGCGCCCGCTGCATCACGTGCACTTCCGTGGGCGAATCGTCGACGATGAGGATCAGCGCCATGTTTCAGTTCCCGATGTGCGTCTCGATGGCCGAAAGCAGCTCGTCCTTGGTGAACGGCTTAGTCAGGTAGTGTTCCGAGCCGACGATGCGACCACGCGCACGGTCGAACAGGCCGTCCTTCGAGGAGAGCATGATCACCGGGATGGTCTTGTAGACCTTGTTGTGCTTGATCAGCGAGCAGGTCTGGTAGCCATCCAGGCGCGGCATCATGATGTCGACGAATACGATGTCGGGCTGGTGGTCGGCGATCTTGGACAGCGCGTCGAAGCCGTTCTCTGCCGTGAAGACCTCGCAGCCTTCCTTGACCAGCAGCGTCTCCGCGGTGCGGCGGATGGTCTTACTGTCGTCGATGACCAGGACCTTGAGGCCCCGGAGTCTTGGGTTGACAGCCGTCTCCAAAATCCACTCCTTCGTATGCCCGCGTCGTCGCGAGCGACTGGGGACGCGCCGTCGCAATCGCGGTGGGCGCCGC
>JANPDV010000209.1:0-5468 GCA_031431655.1 Gammaproteobacteria bacterium
ATCGACGATTGCGGCAACGCGCCCCGACAGCGCGGACGCGTAGTGCGCGTGCCACCGACCCATCAGTCCGGCGCCTGCGATCACGACCGTTGTATTCGATACTGGCATGTCCCGGTCCACAACGGTATCCCGCGAGACCGATGAGGCGCAGTGACGAGCGTCCACGATTGGGGATCGGAGTCGCCTGCTCAGCTGGTTAAGTCAACCGGGCGGCGCTCCCGCACGCTGCGATAGGCGGCGTCCGCGATCTCCACCGCGCGCTGGCCGTCGCGGCCCGTCGCCAGGGTGCCCGGCTGCCCGCCTTGCGTGATCCAGTGCCGGAAGTCGCTGAACTCGTCCACGAAGGCCCGAATGGCCGTATCCTGCCAGCCGAGCAGCTTCTCCCGCAGGATCGTCGACGGGTAGAGGTGAGTCCGGCTGCGGCGGGTGAACGTCGGGGTGCGCTGCACCTGGATCAGTCGAAAGTACAGCGGTGCGTAGGCGGCAATGGCGACGCCCTCGTCGCCGTATGCCTCGACCGCGAATCGATAGCCCTTCCAGGCGGTCCAGCTTGACTGAGTAGTGCCGACAATGCCGCCCTGACCCTGCAGCTGCAGAAAGCTCGTCTCTTCGACGCCCACGTTCCAGACCGGGGCGCTTTCCAGTGCGGTGACCTTGCAAACGCCGCCCATCAGCCAGTTCATCATGTCGATCAGATGGATGCCGTTGTCCATCAAGGTGCCGCCGCCCATCACGGCGCGGTCGTACATCCAGGGCGAGCGCAGCTCAGTCAGCCCCGTGTGCCCGGCATAGCCGACCACATGGCGCAACGCGCCGATCCGCCCCTCGGCGATGGCCTGCTTCACGGCGCGAAACGCGGCGAAGAATCGGAAGTTGAAACCGCAACCGACGCGCACGCCGAAGCGTTCGGCTTCGGCCACGATCTGCGCACAGTCGGCCGGCGCGCTCGCCATTGGCTTCTCGATCAGAACGTGCTTGCCCGCACGGATTGCGGCGAGCGCGATGGCGGCGTGAGTGTCCGGTCGAGTGCTGACGATCACGGCGTCACAGTCCTTCGCCGCGAGCAGTTCCTCCAGCGACACGATGCGCGCGCCGAACGTCTGCGCATCGTCCGCGCGCTGCGGATCCGTGTCGGCCGCGAACGCGAGCCGACAGCCAGGCGTACGCTGCAGCGCGCGTGCACGAACCTGCCCGATGCCGCCGAGCCCGACGATGCCGAAGCGCGTCTCCGTCACGCCGCTGCTCCCGCTTGCAACGCTTCCGCTGCCGCGCCGCGCTGGCGCAGCCACAGCTCATACGAGGGAGAGAGCGCGAGTAGCGCTGAGGCGCAGACGTTCGCCTGGCTCATTCGACGATAGATGTGCATCAGACTCCGCTCCAGCAGGCTACGCGTGGGATCTGCGGCGACCACGCGCCGCGCCCGCACTGACATGGGCTCGAAGCCCGACCCAGCCGCTTGCCGCACGATTTCAGTGTAGCCGCGCGCAGTCACGTGCCGCAGTGCATCGAGTCCCAGAATTCGCTCGAGAATTTGACGCCGCAGAGCAGCGGGCAGCAGGCCGAGACCCCAGATACCGGTGGAGAGTTCGGGGCCAGGCGAGCTGGGATTCGCGCCGGTGATGCACAGGGGGGCACCGCCTCGCAGCGCCGCCCGGAGGCCACCAAGCGCCGCATTGGAGTCCTCGACATGGTCGAACAGGTCGACCGCCAGCGCCGCGTCGAACGTCGGTACCCGAAACGGGAGGTGGCTGGCGTCGGCACAGATCAGCGGCACGTCCATTGAGAGCTCGCGCAGCCGCTTGCGGCAGATGACGAGCCAGCGCAGGGCGATGTCGATGCCGACCATCCGCAGTCCCGAATGCGTGCCGGCGACGAGCGCGCCGCCGGTGCCACATCCCAGGTCGAGCACGAGCGCACCCGGCGCAAGATTGGCGGCCAGCGCGCTGACAAACGGAGCCAGTCGCGCGGGCGCGCTGCGCGCGGCCTGCGAATAGCGCGTGGCGAGGGCCGGCGTGACATCATCGGTAATGAGGTAGTAGCGCTGCAGCAGCGCTTCGAACGAGTCGGTCTCTGCACGCTCGGCGAGATGGCGCGCTTTCGCGCGCTCGGCGTCGAGGTCGAGGTAGCGATCGCCGCGCAGTCGTAGATCCGGAATGCCGAAGATGGTCGGGAATTCGCGACCGCACCCGGCGCAGCGATGCAGGTCGGCGTGACCGACCAGTCGGCCGTCGCAGGCTGGGCAACTCAACGGCAGGTCGGTGGCGCCGCAGATCATTCGATCTCGGCGAGCGCATCACCGGGGCCGAACAGGTAGCCCACGGCTTCGCCCGCCGCCCAGACCAGATAGAAAAGCGACAGTGCAGGCAACGCGCGGCGCGCGTGTCGATCCAGGTTCGGCTTCGCTCGTACCGCGGCTCGCAGACGCCACAGCATTAGCGGCGGAATCAGCAGCGAGCCACAGGTGGCCAGAATGCGCCGGCCGAGCTGGCCGCGCCCGAAGCGTATTCCACCGAAGTACCTCGAGTAGACGTAGCGCTGCCGCAGGAACAGGGCCAGTGAGAAGCGCTTGCAGTGGCGGATGACCACGCGCGGGTCCTGCACCAGGCGCAGGCCTGCCTCGGCCAGCAGCGGATGCACCGTCGTTTCCCAGAAGCCGCGCACCAGTGCTGCCGCGGGCACACCCTCGAGCGCCTCCCGCCGATAGACGACGTTCATGCCGGCGAGCGAGTTCGACTCCCCCGCCTGCAGCGGTGGAGAGAAGGCGGCGTACTCGCACAGGAACGTTGCCCAGTCGAGCGCGCGGGTATCGACGCCGTTGACCACGCAACCCGCGATGGCCGCGGCGTCCGGATTCTCGCGTAGCGCGCGCGACAGGCTCGCCAGCCAATCGGGACCTGGCACGCAATGATCCTCCGTGACGACGATGAAGCAGCCACGGGCTCGTGCCAGTGCGCGCGCCCGCATCGCCGGCAACGTGGTTGAGCGATCACATCGTTCGAGGCGCGCCTCGGGATAGTGCGCCAGAATCCGCTGCGTCACAGCGTCCGCAAGCCGATCCTCGACCACGACCTCGTAAGGAGCTCCGTCGCGCTGCGCCCGCAGTGCATCGAGGGTCTCGAGGATTCGATCCGAATCCTCGGTGCTGACGCGTCCGATAAGGATCGAGAATTCTGGTGTTTGGGAATGCATGGCGTTAGGTACCGTGGGGAGGCGGATCAATCGAGGAAGCGCGGACTGCCCGCGCTGCGAGTCATGTAGCCCACCAGCTCGCCGAGAGACCAGGCCGTTTCGGCGAACACCACCGCGGGGCTCTTGGTCCACAACGCGGCGCGCGCCGCAGGCTTGCCGCGGGTCGCGCGAACGATTCGGAGCAGCCGCAGGAAAGGCAGGATGGGAGTACCGAGCGCCCAGAGAATTCGGTTCCCTTCGCTTCGGCCCGCTGCGAAACCGCGACCGTGGGCGAAGCGCCTCACCGCGTAGCGCAGCAACGGATAGGCTTTGTCGAAGCCGACCGCGGCGTCCGCGACGAAACGCGGCTCCACGCCCTTGCGACGCAGGGCGTCGACGAAGAACGTCTTGTGAAACTCGCTGCGCTCGAGCCAGGCCGGATCGAGGAGCCGGCGCTCGAACAGGAAGTTGTTTCCCGGTATCTCGTTCAAGGCGCTGGAAACCGGAGGTTCGAACTGCGCGTACTCGACGATAAATGGCAAGTGCGCCTGCGCGCGCGCCGTGCCGTCGAGCATCACGGGGCCGAACGCGGCCGGGACGCCGTCCCGAATGGCGCGGGCCATTGCCTCGGTCCAGCCTGGTCGCGGCACGCAGCGCGCATCCAGCAGCGCGACATAGCGGCCGGTCGCTTCGTTGAGCCGATCGCGGATCGCCGCGAACGGACCGTGCGACGGGGATGCCACCGCGGGCAGGAGTTGCCACCGCAACCCCGCATCAGCACGCGTGATGGTCTGCTCGAGCAGGGCCGTGTCGCATGCCGCGCGCGCGGTAACGATTATCGAGACGTCAGGCGAAGCGGCCATAGAGTGCCTTCACGTCGAGCTCCCGCCTTTGTCTGGCCGAGTCGTACGCGCCACGCATCAACGCGAACGAGCGGAACGCATCCACGGCCACCGCCCCGAATCGGCTCGGCTCGGCGAGCCGCTCGATCAGCCGACGCACGAGCTGCTCGGTGGCCGCCGCGAATAGATTCAGAGGTTCGCGCGCGATCTTGCGGCGACGCTCGCCGACGATCAGGAACGCGCGGCCCGCAGGCGAGAAATCGAACTCGGTGTACGGCATTTTCGATTGGGCGCGCAGGCCGATCTTCAGCTCGAGCGCACCGCCGAGCTCGGTTTCCACGGTGGAGTGCGCCCCGTCCAGGCGACAATCGAGATAGCGGTGCCGTCCGCGCGTCAATCTGTCCAGCGTGATGCGTGCGAACCGGCCATCGCCGAAGTCGAGATCAATCAGGTTCAGCATGTCGGGGCCCGTCGGTCCGTCCGATCCGGCCATCCGCGCTTCTATGAGTCGCGGCTCACAGTCGAAGAAGAACCGCGCCAGATCGAGCGCGTGAACGCCGAACTCGGTGCAGGTGCGTTCGGGGCTCTCGCCGCGCCACCCCTTCTCGGTCGACGCATCGGCGCGGAACTGCTGATGCAGATGCGCGAACTTGAGCGCGCCGAAACGCGGATCGCCGATCATGCCGCGGGCCGCGGCGTGCGAACGCATGAAGCGGAACTCAGTGTTCACGGCAAGCAGCCGACCCGCCCGGTTGGCGTCGTCGACCAGCACGGCCCCTTCCGACGCGGTGAGCGCCATGGGTTTCTCGAGCAGGACGTGGCAGCCGCGGGCCAACGCTTCGCGTGCAAGCGCGACGTGGCTGTCCGGCGGTGTCGCAATGACGATCAGGTCCGGCCGCGCCGCGCTGACGAGCGACTCGAGGTTCGCATACCGCGTCACGCCGCAATCGGAACCGGCAGCGCCGTCGACGCCCCCAACGAGCTCGACTGCAGGGATGCGACGCAGCGCAGGCAGATGGATCCTGCGAGCTGCGGCGCCCAGACCGATCACGCCGACTCGAAGCATTCCGTTCATCGCGCGTCGAGGCTCCGTGGGGGTGCCACAGGCGTCGCGGACCCAGCGCGCGGCCCGCGCAGCTTGCGGAAGGCCAGCGCGCAGGCCAGCAACAGCGTCGCCTCGGCTACGGCGCCGCCGATGGCGATTCCGATCAGGCCGAACTGCAGGCCGAACGCGATCTTGCAACCGACATGCAGCAGCAGGCCGAGCGCCATCAGCGCGGTGTCGACCGATTGCCGCTCCATGACGAGCAGGGCATTTCGATAGTGGGACACGAGGCCATATGCGATGAGCTGCAGCATGAGGACGCTCAGCAACACCCCCGCGGCCGCGAACTCCAGCCCGAACACAGCCTCGATGCCGCGCTCCCCCAGGAAGTGGACCGCCAGCGCGGCCAGCGC
>JANPDV010000210.1:0-7732 GCA_031431655.1 Gammaproteobacteria bacterium
CTGGGCGCCGGCGGCGCTCGCCCGCTCGACTTCGGCGACCAGCGTGACGGCCTGCGGATCGAGTCGCACTGCATCACGCCTCGCGAGCAGGCCGTTGGCCTGGCGCACGATCGTCATCAGGTTGTTGAACTCGTGCGCGACACCACCGGCCAGTCGCGCCAGGCCGGCCAGTTGCTGCTCGGCGGCCTGGCGCGCGATCTCGGCGCGCTGCCGGCGCCGCCATTCGAGCGCCGCCAGCACCACGGCCAGCACCAGCAGCGCCGCGCCGACGATGGCGAAATTTCGCAACCGCACCTGGCTGGCGGCTTCGTCCCGGGCCCGCTGCAGGTCCTGGTCCTTGCGGCGCGCAGTGAATCGGCCGTTGAGCACGGCGACCTGGTCCGCACGCCACTGCGACGAGTCCTCGCGCACGCGCTCGAGGTCGCGCTGTGTGTCCTCGAACGCGCCACGCCAGTCTCCCTGCAGCGCACGTGCCCGGCCACGCAGGCCGTAAATCACACCGAGATGCCGCGCGCTGATCGTTCCGCCTTCGGGCGCCAGCGCCCGATCCAGCAGCGGCAGCGCGACGCCCGCATGACCGGCCTGCAGCTCGATTTCGCCGCGACGCGCCAGCAGCAGCTTCTGCATGTCCGGCATTCCCAGCTCGGCCGCACGGCGCTCGGCATCGCCGCAGATCCTGCGGGCTTCGATCTCGCGTTTGACCTTGATGAGAACCCGGCAAAGGCGCTCTGTCGAGAAGAACACGTCAGACGCGGACCGAGCCGCCTCAAACAGGTCGATCGAGCGGCGGTAGTCCGCCTCTGCGCCAGCAGCGTCGTCGCGTGCGAACCGCGCGTCACCGCGCCGAAAATAGGACTCCGCCTGGTCGAACTGGGACCCCGACTGCCGGAAGAACCGGACCGAGTCTTCTGCAAGACGCAGTGCGTCGTCGTGAAAACCGAGAACTGAATAGATCATGCTGAGCAGGTTGCCGGAGGTAATCCGGTAGCGCTCTGCACCGGCGGCCGTCGCGATGTCATAGGCCCGCGCCAGATCGCCGACCGCGTCGGCCATCTCACCGCTGCGGTAGCGAAGGTAGCCACGATCGATCAGTACGCAAGGGTAGTAAGGGACCGTTTCCGGCACCGCGGCGGCGGCCCGCTCGTACTCGCGATGCGCCCGAGGGAAGTCACCGGCGACTTCCAGGTCAACGATGCGCTGCAGTTGCAGCCGGTGGCGCAGCGCCGTGCTGTCGGCCGGCACGAGGGCCTGCTCGGCCCGGGCGAGCGTCGCTGTCACCGCCTTCGCATTGCCGAGGCGATTCTGCGCGTCGACCAGCAACGCCAGGAGATGGGCGCGCGACAAAGTCGTGGTCCCGCCCCGGCCGGGCGGAGTCGCTGCGGAGAGCAGCGTCTCCAGTTGAGTGATGGACTGCATTGGCTCGCGGTCGATGCGCTCCGCCCAGGCACCGTCCGCACCGCTCAGATCGCCGTAGCAGCCGGACGCCAGCGCCGCTGGAGACGCCAGCCACAACGCACAGCCCAGCAGCGCTGTGGCAACGATCGACCCGACGCGCACCGCCCTCAACCGCCCGTCACGACAACTCCGGCAGGCACGGAGGTGATCGGCACGTGGTCCGGTTGTGCCACGACGCGCGCGAGCCAGCTGCGCAGCCGCGGATAGGGTTCCAGATCGTGGCCGCCCTGGTCGGCCACGTGGGTGTACGCGAACAACGCGATGTCCGCGATGCTGTAGCGCTCGGCGACGAAGAACATCCGGCCGTCCAGGTGCGTTTCCATGACCGCGAGTGCCTGCCTGCCGCGGGCGAGGCGCTCCGGCAGCTCGGCGCGCCGCGGCGAGTCGGCCGGCAGGTGCCGCATGATGTAGCGCGGCGTGGCCACATAGGGCTCGTGGCTGTACTGCTCGAAGAACATCCACTGCAACACCTGGGCGCGCGCCGTCCGGCCCTCGGGTACGAAGCGGGTGCCCTCGCCGAGGTACCACAGAATCGCGTCGGACTCCGCCAGGAAGGTACCGTCTTCCAGGCGCAGCGTCGGAATGCGGCCATTCGGATTGCGCGCCAGGAACTCGGGCGTACGGGTGGCGCCGTGGTCGGTGTCGAGGTTGGTCCAGCCGAAGGGTTGCGCGAGCTGCGCCAGCAGCAGGCGCACCTTGTAGCCGTTGCCCGAGTCGAGGTTGTCGTAGAGGTGCAGCATCGGATGCGGCGCTGGTTTCAGCGTTCCACGAGATCGATGCGCAGCCCGGTGGGCGACGTGATCGAGGCCATGCGCGTGCTACCGAACACCGTGGCGACCCGGCCATGGTCGACCAGTCCGAGTGCTGCCCCGCGGCGCCGCAGCGCATCGAAATCCGCGACGAAGTAGGTGATTGAAAGCATGCCGCGCGCCGGTGGCCGCGTGCGTGGGTACAGATCCTTCGGGGTGACGCCTTCGTACTGCACCAGCTCCAGCCGCCCGAAATCATAGGCGGGATCGCCCAGGATGCGGATATCGAGCGCAGCGCCCTTGGGCAACCCGACCGTCTTCTCGATCGCCGCTCCCGCGAAGCGATGGTAGGAAGTTTCCTGCAGGTCGAGCAGCGCCTGCAGGAACGCCTTTTCCCTCTTGTTGTCAGGCGTGGTCAGCACGATCTGCGGGGCCACGCCGAAGCCCTGTTCGCTGGTGTGCTCCGGCTTGCCGACCTGCTCGAGCAGCACGAGGTTGGTGGCGTCCGGGCCCTTCATGTGTACTTCGTTTACTACGACGCCGTCGGTCTCGAGCCTGCCGACGGGCGAACGGAACTCGAACCCGGCCGCTTTCAGCTCGGCGTAGCGCTGGTCGATGCCGCGCACCGCGATGTCGACGCTCTTGGGGACCGAGTCGGTCGACGCCGCGCCGTCGCGCACCGCGGGACCGGGGATCCGGAAGCGCACGAGATGCACGCCACCCTGGAGCATCCCGGGCGTGACGAGCAGCGCCTGGTCGACGATATCGTTGGCAGCCACGCCCCAGATCTTCGCCAGCCCCGGATCGGAGCCCTCGCGACGCGCGACCACCTGCAGGCCGAAACGCTGCACCCAGAGGCCGAGTGCCTGCTCCATGTCGGCCACGCTGATGACGACGTAGGCAAAGGCGCGGGAATTCGGTTGCAGGGGCGGCACGGCGGGGGACTCCTTGCTTGAATTGGCGCCGCTCGGGCCAGCGCCTTTATCGGCCGCGGGTCCTGCCACCGTCGCATCAGGCGGTCGGGCGCTTGCACAGCCCAGCAGGCCCAGGCAGGCCATGAGCGCGACTACTGCGATGGGCGCCCGCCGCAATCGCGCGGCGCAAGTCGTTGCGGAGTACTGCTGGTTCATGGATCGAGTATCCGTGAAAGCCACAATCACGGCAAAATGAACTCACCATGGACTCCGACCTCTACCGCCGCGGCTTTGCCCTGGCAACCGTACTGCTGCTGGGCACCGCGGCCTTCCAGATCTTTCAACCCTTCTTCGGTGCGCTCGCCTGGGGAGTCTGTCTCGCCTTCCTGCTGGCGCCCCTGCAGGTGCGGCTGGCGCGCAGGCTGCGCGGCCGCGCGGGCGCTGCAGCCGGCATCATCACGGCGTTGACACCGGTGGTCCTGCTGGCGCCGCTGACACTGCTGGGTGTGCTGTTTGCCAATCAGGTCAGCGCCCTGATCGACGCGCTGCAGCGCTCGTCGCTGCGCATCGATGCCACGCTGTTCGACAACGTCCAGCGCTGGCCGCTGGTCGGCGGCGCGGTGAGCTGGGTGCGCGCCAACAGCGACGTGACCGCCGAGCAGATCCAGGGCTGGCTGGTCACCGGCTTACAGAGCACCCTGAAGGGGCTCGCGGCGGCTAGCGGCAACTTCGTGCTGGGGGCAGTCGGCACGCTGATGGGCTTCTTCCTGATGCTCTTCCTGCTGTTCTTCCTGCTGCGTGACGGCGACAAGATGCTGGCGCGCGCCGTGCGACTGGTGCCACTGCAGGCTGACCGGCGCGAACAACTGCTGACGCTGGTCGGCAATACCACCCGCGCCGTGGTTTTCGGCACCGGCGTCACGGCGTTGATCCAGGGCGCCCTGGTCGCAATCGCCTTCGGCATTGCAGGACTGCCCTCGCCGATCGTATTCGGCGTGCTCGCGGCCGTGCTCGCATTGCTACCCGCCGGCGGCGCTGCGATCGTCTGGCTGCCGGCCATGTTGTATCTAGCAGCCTCCGCGCAGTGGGGCCTGGCGATCTTCATGCTGGTGTGGGGCGTCGTAGTCTCGGTCTCGGACAACGTCCTGCGTCCGGCCCTGATCCGCAACCGGGCGCCGGTCTCAACGCTGGCTGTATTCATCGGCGTGGTCGGCGGCGTCTCGGCCTTCGGCGCGGTCGGAGTCATCGCCGGCCCCGTGCTGCTGACACTGATCGCGGCGCTGCTGCGATTCGTCGACGATCTGGCGCGAAACGATCTGCCCGCCCCGCCGCCGTAGCGGCTAGAATTCGCGCCCCTTTTCGCACGCCAGGTCGGATGTCGGGCCCGATGGATGTCTCCTATATTCTGAGTCCGCTGAACGACGCGCAGCGCGAGGCCGTCACCGCGCCCGTGGGTCCGGTGCTGGTGCTGGCGGGTGCGGGCAGCGGCAAGACGCGCGTACTCACGCACCGCGTCGTCTGGCTGATCCAGGCCGAAGGCGCCTCGCCGCACAGCGTCATGGCGGTCACCTTCACCAACAAGGCGGCTGCCGAAATGCGCGGCCGCATCGAGAACCTGCTTGGCATTCCCGGCAGCTCGCTGTGGATCGGCACGTTCCACGGCATCGCTCACCGACTGCTGCGGTTGCACTGGCGCGACGCGGGCCTGCCGCAGACGTTCCAGATCCTCGACGGCGAGGATCAACTGCGCATCATCAAGAAGCTGGTGAAATCGCAGGAGCTGGACGAGACCCGCTGGGTCCCGCGCGAAATCCAGTATTTCATCAACCACAACAAGGACGAAGGCCATCGTCCGAAGACGCTCAAGGACGGCAACGACCCCACTCGGCGCCAGCTGATCAAGCTTTACCAGGACTACGAGGACACCTGCCAGCGCGCTGGCGTCGTGGACTTCGCCGAGCTGCTGCTGCGCGCGTTCGAGCTGTGGCGCGACCGGCCTGACATCCTGCAGCACTACCGCACGCGGTTCCGCCACGTGCTGGTCGACGAGTTCCAGGACACCAATGCGATCCAGTACGCGTGGATACGCCTGCTGGTCGGCAGCGAGGGCAGCCCGTTCGTCGTCGGCGATGATGACCAGTCGATATACCGATGGCGCGGCGCGCGCGTCGAGAACCTGCAGACGTTTCGCAAGGATTTTCCCGCTGCAAAGCTCATCAAGCTGGAGCAGAACTATCGCTCCACCGAAACCATCCTGAGCGCCGCGAACGCGCTGATCGCGCACAACAGCGGGCGGCTCGGCAAGAAGCTGTGGACCAGCGGCGAGAAGGGCGAACCGATCCGCGTCTACGCGGCGTTCAACGAACGCGACGAGGCCGAGTTCGTCACCGACCGGATCCGCGAGTGGATTTCGCGCGGCGGCGCCCGCTCGGATGTCGCGATCCTGTATCGCTCGAATGCGCAGTCGCGCGTGTTCGAGGAGATATTCATCTCGTCGCGGATGCCCTACCGGGTGTACGGGGGCCTGCGCTTCTTCGAACGCGCCGAGATCAAGGACACGCTCGCGTATCTGCGCCTGATGTCCAGCCGCGCCGACGACACCTCGTTCGAGCGTGTCGTCAACCTGCCGACGCGCGGCATCGGCGCGCGCAGCATCGAGGCGATCCGCGAGCGTGCAAAGTCCGCGAACATCTCGTTATGGGCCGCCGCGCAGGCGGCGATCGCGGATGGCAGCCTGGGCAGCAAGACGTCGGCGGTCGTGAAGGTGTTCATCGACCTCATCGATCGCCTCGCCAGCGAGACCACCGAGCTGCCGCTGCACGAACTCGTGGATCACGTCATCGGCACCAGCGGACTGCTGGAGCACTTCAAGAAGGACAAGGCGGACCGCGGCGAGGCGCGGGTCGAGAACCTGCTGGAGCTGGTGTCCGCCGCGCGCGGTTTCGAGCCGGAGCGCGTCGAGGGCGAGCCGTTGCCGCCGCTGGAGTCGTTCCTCGCGCACGCCGTGCTGGAATCCGGCGAGGGCCAGGGTGACGCCGGCGACGACTGCGTGCAGATGATGACGCTGCACACCGCCAAAGGCCTGGAGTTCCCCGTGGTGTTCCTCGCCGGGCTCGAGGACGGGCTGTTTCCGCACCAGCGGTCCATCAACGACATCGACGGTCTGGAAGAAGAACGTCGCCTCGCCTACGTTGGCACCACGCGCGCGATGCGCCGCCTGTATCTCACCTACGCCGAGCAGCGTCGCATGCACGGCATCGACAGCTATGGCCAGCCATCACGCTTCATCGGGGAGATCCCGGAAGAACTGCTCGAAGAGGTTCGGCCACGTATCCAGCACAGCCGCGCCGGCAGCTTTGGCGGCGGCGCATTCCGTGGCGGCAACGCGACGGTGGGTGCGAGTCCAGGGGCTGGCTCGTCATCCGTGCGGGGGCTCACGGATGCGGAGGTCCCCAGGGCCCTCAAGCTCGGCGCTCACGTACGGCACCCGAAGTTCGGTGACGGCGTGGTCCTGAGCGTCGAAGGCCAGGGTCCGCATGCCCGCGTGCAGGTCAATTTCGAGTCGCAGGGCACCAAGTGGCTGATGATGGCCTACGCCAATCTGGAGCCGGCGCGCTGACGCCCCGACGCCATCCGGGAGCGTGCGCAGCGCACGTGCCGCGCCCGAGCGCGAAGCCTTAAACTCGCGGGCTGTGAACGCCGCATCAGTCTCTGCCCGGCATTTCTTCCCGCTGCTGCGCACCGCGTCGGCGGCCAGCCAGTCGCTGGTCTGCGTTGGCCTGGATCCCGAGCCTGAGCGGTTCCCCGCCTCGTTGCGTGCGTCCATCGACGTATCGCGTGCCGTGCTCGATTTCAACAGGGCGATCATCGACGCCACGCACGACCTGGTCTGCGCCTACAAGCCGCAGATCGCGCACTACGCCGCCCTCGGCGCCGAAGGCGCGCTGCAGGACACCATCCGTTACATCCACGAGCATGCGCCGGGCGTGCCCGTGATCCTCGATTCCAAGCGGGGCGACATCGGCAGCACAGCCCAGAAGTACGCCGAGGAGGCGTTCGGCCGCTATCGCGCCGACGCGGTCACCGTGAATCCCTACCTCGGCCACGACGGCGTCGAGCCGTTTCTGGACTATCGCGACAAGGGCATCGTGATCCTGTGCCGCACGTCGAATCCCAGCGCGCGGGATTTCCAGGACCTCATTGTCAGCGACGGCCGCAAGCTCTACCAGGTGGTGGCCGAGCGCGTCGCGCAGCACTGGAACCAGAACCGCAACTGCCTGCTCGTCGTCGGCGCTACCTATCCCGCGGAACTTGCGGACATCCGCGCGCGCGTCGGCAACATCCCTTTCCTCGTGCCGGGTGTCGGCGCGCAGGGCGGTGACGTCGTGGCGGCAGTGAAGGCCGGGCGAACTGCCGACGGCTCGGGGCTGCTGATCAACTCTTCGCGGGGGATCATCTACGCGGGCGCGGGCGATGACTTCGCGGAACGGGCGCGGGCGGCGACGATTGCTTTGCGGGACTCCATCAATGCAGCGCGCCGTGCGGCCTAGACTGGAAGACTCTGCGGGTGATGCCCTGCAGGCGCTCGAGCGCCACGAGAGGAGCGCTTTCGGG
>JANPDV010000211.1:0-8477 GCA_031431655.1 Gammaproteobacteria bacterium
CCAGCGCGACCGCGCCCGCGGTCAACGCCACGCCGAGAAAGCGCTTGAAATCACCCCAGATCTGCTCTGCCATTTCGATGTCCCCGTTTTGTGAAACCTGGCCGCCAAGACGGGCGGCACGACTCGGCGCCGTATGGCCGCCGCCTTCAACCCTGTACAGGACCGCTTCACGACCGTCGCGCGCCCGGTACACCGTGCGCGTGACCTGGCCGCCGTCATCGCGATCCACAAACGCAATTGTCTGTGATTACGCCACCGCTGGCGCGCCGATCAGCATCGTCCAGATGCCGAGCGACTGCTCTGCAGACAGCGCGGTGCCGCGCGGCGCGCTGGCTGAGCCGACCGCACCGCCCTCGTAAGGCAGCGTCGAATCGCGCGTGCCGTTCATCAGCACGACGTTCACGCCACGCTGCGGCGCCGCGCATTCGGAGCGCGCCGGCATTGCCGCGGCGACCGCCGCAACCGCCAGCAACTGCTGTGGCCGCTCGATCGCGAGCCGCAGCGCCATGTGACCCCCGTTCGAGAAGCCGCTGGCCAGCACCGGCAGCGGCTTGCCGACGGGAGCGCTGGCGCGTTCGACGAGGCTGCCGAGCCAGTCGCTGTCGTCGACGTCGGGGTTGGTCTGCGCATCGCCGCGACAGTCGTTGAAACCCCGGTTGCCGCTGCTGCCCGGCGTGCCATCGGCCACCAGCAGCAGCAGGCGTTCGCGCGCTGCAATCTCGAGCCAGCGCCCGAACGCCGTCGGCTTGCCGGGCTCGCCCATCAGCCCCGCCGCGCTGCCGCCGTTGCCGTGCAGCAGCAGCAGGACCGCGCGCGGTGGCTCGGTACCGGGCGGGTCGAACTGCAGCCAGGTGCGCGTCAGGTCGCCATGCCGGGCGTCCTTTGCGACCAGCGCCTGCGCCACCGCGGGGGTCGCTTGCAGCAACGACAGCGCGAGCGAACAGGCCAGCGCAGCCGTGCCGCGGGAGCGGCAGGACCTGGCGGAAGGCGGGACCTCCGGTGTCGGCGACAAGCGTGCGACCCGGATTCAGGCAGACGCGACCAGCGGCAACCGACGCACCGGCTTGCCGGTGAGGCGCGCCAGTGCATTGGCAAGCGCCGGCCCCGTCGGCGGGACCGCGGGCTCGCCGACGCCGCCCATCTTCTCGCCGGAGCGGATCAGGTGCGATTCGATCGACGCCGGTGCCTCGGAAATCCTGAGCAAGCGGTAGCGATCGAAGTTGCGCTCGACGGCCGCGCCGCGCTCCAGCGTCGCGGCCTCGTAGAGAGTCGCGGACAGGGCCTGGATCACGCCACCTTCGATCTGCGCGCGCACGCCATCGGGCGTGACGACATCGCCACAATCGAGCGCGCAGACGACGCGATGCACGCGCGGTGAACCGTCGGCGTTCAGCGAGACCTCGGCAACCTGCGCGCAGAGCGAGCCATAGCTCTCGTAGTACCCGAGACCGAGTGCATGGCCCTTGGCAAGCGGCCGGGCCGCCGTGCCGCGGCCGTCGGGACCCCACCCGGCCTGCTCGGCCGCCGTATTGATGACACGCAGCGCCCGTGCATCGTGCGCCAGCAGCTCGCGACGCAACGCCAGTGGATCCTTGGACACCGCACGCGCCAGCTCGTCGATGAAGGTCTCGAGGAAGAATGCGCACTGCGTTGCGCCGACCGAGCGCCACGGCCCGGTGGGGAAATGATTGTGCCGCATCACGTAGTCGAGCTTGTGGGCGCCGACGCGATAGCGCGCTTCGGCCAGATGCTGCAGCGCCTGGCCGTCGACGAAAGTCGCCATGTCGGCGATCTTCGTTGCGGGCAGGAAGGAGCGGATCATCGAAGGCCCCGCGGTGCGCACATGCAGGCCGATGATCTTGTTGCTGTCGTCCAGTGCGGCCGTGAGTCGGGCTGCAGCCGCCGGCCGGCCTGCGCCCATCAGGAACTCGCCCGTGCGCGACCAGAAGAACTTCACGGCCTTGCCCGCCGTCGCCGGCTTGCCGGCCAGCGCCTTGGCCACCAGCGCCGTCGGCACGATGCCGTCGTCAGCGAGGCGGCGGCCGAAACCCCCGCCAACGTACAGCGTGTGCACCCGCACCTGCTCGGGCGGCAGGCCGAGCGCGCCTGCAGCGGCGGTCCGGGCGCGGTCCTGCCCCTGCGTCGGCGCCCACAGCTGCCACACACCGTCCGTGCCGGATTCGATGGTGCAGCTCCAGGGCTCCATTGGCGCGTGCGCCAGGTGCGGCACCTCATAGTCGGCCGTAACCACGCGTGCAGCCTTGGTCCGCACCGCGTCGAAGCCGCCTTCGTCTTTCGCGATGGCGCGCGACTCGACGCCGAGACCATCGCGCATCGCACTCGACACGGCTGCTGAACTGAGCGTGTCGCCCTCGCTGGGCGCGAGCTGCAGCACGAGCGCATCGGCGGCGCGCAGCGCCGCCCAGCTCGACGTGGCGACAACGGCGACACCGCCCGGGAACTCAACGACATCGACGATGCCCTTGATGCCCGCGAGCGCCGCCCGATCGACGCGCGCCACGGCGGCCCCGCGCACCGGCGCCATCTGGCCACAGGCGAAGAGCATGCCGGGCCGACGGAAGTCCGCGCTGAACACCGCACTGCCATCGGTCTTGGCAGGGACGTCGAGTCGTCGCAGGGCATCGTTGCCGACGTAGCGACGGGTCGCAGGCGGGCGCAGCGCCGGATTCGCCGGCAGCGGACGCGCGCTGGCCCCGGCGGCGAGTTCGCCGAATCCGAGGCTGCGGCCGGTCGCCGCATGGGTGATTCGTCCCGCACTGACCGTGAGCGCGGCGGTGGCGACCCCGAGCCGCTGGGCAGCCTCGTCGGTCAGCATTTCACGCGCCTGCGCGGCCGCCTTGCGCAGCGAGTCGACCCAGAGCCGCACGCCCGTGCTGCCGCCCGAGCTCATGGCGCCAGGTTGACCGCCGGGTCCCTGGCGCCGGAACGGGTCGCCGGGTTCAGCGGTCTGGATGCGCACGGCAGCGAAGTCCGCGCCGAGTTCGTCGGCGATGATGGCGGCGTGACCGGTATGCGTCCCCTGCCCCATCTCGGTGGTCGGTGACCAGAGTCGGATGGCGCCCGAAGGCTCGATGACGATGTACGGCGTGACCGCCGGCACGCGCGCCGTCGCGCCGGAAACCGCCGGCGCGCCGCCAACGGCCTGGGCATCGACTTCCGCCGCCGCGGGACCGAGCACCGCGATAGCCAGCGCACCCCCCGAGACACCGGCCAGGAACTCGCGTCGATTCGTCTGCATGTTTCGCTCCGTTTACCGCTCAAGCCGCCGCGCTCCGCTCGCGAGCCGCGACGGACCGTGCCCGTCATTGTCGATGTTTGCGCAGGCGCATGTCACGCAGACGGGCGGGTAAGCTCGCCCGTAGTGTGGATGCCGCGTACCATGCCCGCACACCCACCATGCAACACGCCCGCGAAGTACTCGACTACTGGTTCGGCCAGGAACCTTTCGATCTGCCCGCTTTGCGCGAGCGGATGGCGTTCTGGTTTCCCGGCGGCCCCGAAACGCGCGAAGAACAGGCGCTGCGCGATCGCGAGCTCGCACTGCGGTTCCAGCACCTGGTCGTGCGGGCCGCGGCGGGCGAACTCGACGCCTGGGCCGCGAGCCCCAACCAGCGGCTGGCGCTGATCCTGTTGCTGGACCAGCTGCCGCGCAACCTCTATCGCCGCAGCGCGCGCGCCTTTGCCACCGATGCACGGGCTGCCAGCCTGACACTCGAGGGAATGATGCAGGCGGCGGACGCCATGCTGGAGCCGGCCCGCCGCATCTTCTTCTACATGCCGCTGCAGCACAGCGAACAGCTCGAGGCGCAGGAAGAGTCCGTCGTCGCCTATGGACGCCTGCGCGACGAAGCCCCGCCTGCGCTGCGGCCCGTGTTCGACAATTGCCTCGACTACGCGCGCCAGCACCGCGACATCGTGCAGCGCTTCGGCCGGTTTCCACACCGCAACGCCACGCTCGGACGGCCATCGACCCCCGAGGAACAGCAATGGCTGAGCGCCGGGGGCGTAAGCTTCGGCCAATGATCAGGCTTCGAGCCGCGCGCCCGTGCTGACCGTCACGGACCTGCGCAAGAGCTACAACGGCAATGTCGCGGTCGCCGGAATCAGCTTTGCTGTGCCCGCGGGCGAGTGCTTCGGCCTGCTCGGGCCGAATGGCGCCGGCAAGACCACCACGCTGCGCTGCTGCCTGGGCCTGACGCACCCGGATTCGGGACGAATCGAACTCGCCGGGCTGCCAGTACCGCAGGCCGCGCGCGAGGCGCGCGCCCGCGTCGGCGTGGTGCCGCAGTTCGACAATCTCGATCCGGATTTCACCGTCACCGAGAACCTGATCGTCTATGGCCGCTACTTCGGCCTCTCCGCCGCAGCGGTGCGCGAGCGCGTGCCGCGGCTGCTGGAGTTCGCCGGGCTCTCGGACAAGGGCGCTGCGAAGATCGACGCACTCTCGGGCGGCATGAAGCGGCGCCTGACGATCGCGCGCGCGCTGGTCAACGATCCGCAGGTCGTGTTCATGGACGAGCCGACCACCGGCCTCGATCCGCAGGCGCGCCACCTGATCTGGGACCGGCTCAAGTCCCTGCTGAGCGCGGGCCGCACGCTGATCCTGACGACGCACTTCATGGACGAGGCCGAGCGGCTCTGCCATCGCGTCGGCATCATGGATCGCGGCGAGCTGATCGCGCTCGATACGCCGCGGGCACTGATCGCGAGCCGCATCGAGCCGCAGGTCGTCGAGGTGTACGGAGACGGCGTGCGCGAATGGGCCGACGACGTGGGCCGGCGGCTCGCGGACCGGATGGAGATCGCCGGCGAGACCGCGTTCTGCTATTGCACCGATGCCACGGCGCTGATCGACAGCACGGCGCAGCGGCCGGACCTGAAGGCGCTGCGCCGCGTCGCCAACCTCGAGGATGTATTCATTAAGCTGACCGGCAGGGACATCCGTGACTGAACTGGTGCGCGACTTCCGGCCGATGCACGTGGTGCGCCGCAACTACCTGGTGTGGCGCAAGCTGATGCTGCCCTCGCTGACGGGCAACCTCGCCGACCCGTTCATTTATCTGATCGGCCTGGGGTTCGGGCTCGGCGCGTTCATGCCGCCGATCGAAGGCGTGCCCTATATCACCTTCCTCGCCGGCGGCATGCTCTGCTACAGCGTGATGAACAGCGCCTCGTTCGAAGCGCTGTACTCCGCGTTCTCGCGGTTGCAGCTGCAGCGCACCTGGGAAGGCATCCTGCACGCGCCGATGACGGTGAACGACATCGTGCTCGGCGAATGGCTGTGGGCCGGCTGCAAGTCGATGCTGTCGGGCATCGCAATCCTGCTGGTGATGTACATCCTCGGCGTAGCCAAGGGTTTGGCGCCACTGGCCGTGCTGCCGGTGATGCTGCTGGTAGGCCTGTGCTTTGCAGGCATCGCGCTGGTGATGACTACCCTCGCGAAGAGCTATGATTTCTTCGTGTTCTATTTCACGCTGGTTGTCACGCCGATGATGTTCCTGTCCGGGGTGTTCTTTCCGCGCAATTCGCTGCCGGCGTTCGCGCGCGCGCTGGGCGAGGCGTTGCCCCTGACTCACGCGGTGGAACTCGCTCGTGCGCTGGCGCTCGGCCAGATGCCGACGCGGCCGGTGCTCAACGTGCTGGTGCTGTGCGTGTACGGCATCGGCGGTGTGGCACTGGCCTGCGCCCTGGCCAGGCGTAGACTCGCGCGATGAAGCGTCGCCGCGCCAAGCCCGCCCCGCGCAAACGCAAGGCGCCCGCGCCGGGCAGGCGGCGGGGACGCGCCCGGGCGCCGGCAAAGGCCCGGCGGGCAAAGGCCACGCCGCGTGCCCGAAGCACGCCGCGTCGCGCGGCGATCGCGAAGCCCACCTCCCCGCTGCGCCAGCGGACACGCGGCACTCCAACCACCGCGGCGCAGTGGATCAAGCGCTTCGAGCTGCAGCCGCATCCCGAGGGCGGCTTCTATCGCGAGCTGTTCCGCTCCCGCACGATCGCCGTCACGCGTTACCCAGACGGCGCCCCGCGCGCCGGACTCACGACGATCCTGTTCCTGCTGAAGCGTGGGCAGGTGAGCCGCTGGCATCGCGTCGCCAGCGACGAGTCGTGGCACTTCCACGCTGGCGCACCGCTGGAGCTGCTGACGATCGACATGCCGGTGGGCCTGGCGCCGCAGGTGCGCGTCGAGCGCCAGCGGATCGAGGCGCGTCGGCTCGGGCCGCTGCAACCGGTGCTCACGGTGCCGGCGGGCGCATGGCAGGCAGCCGTTTCACGCGGCGCGTACACGCTCGTCAGCTGCAGTGTCGGCCCCGGCTTCGAGTTCGACGATTTCCGCATGCTGGATGGCGTGCCAGAGACCGAGCGCCCGGTTGTGGCGCCGGAGTTCACAGCAACCTACGGGCGCTTCCGATGATGCAGTCACGACGATGGACCAGGTGGGTCACGAACGCAGCGCTCACACTGCTGGGCGTGTCGGTCGCCGCGTCTGCCACCCTCGAGGGTGCCGGTGGCTTCGACACCGAAGCGTTCGCGCGCTTCATCCAGGCGCAGGCCGGCGCCGACCGCGCACGCTGGTATGCCTATAGCGGCACCGCATACGACGTGCCCAGTGGCCGCGTGATCGCGACCGTCGAGGGCTACCAGCAGGCTCGCGTCTTTCGCGGGCTGCGGCGCGCCGACGGCACTGCGCCCGACTGCGTGGTGCGGCGCGCCTTCCTGCTGTATCGCGCCCCCGACGACGGCGCGGTCATCACGGTGTATCCGGACGTGCGCGCGAGCGTAACGCCGCCGCCGCTCAGCATCAGCTGCTACCGGCTGGACGGCGATCGCGTGCTCAGCGAGTCCCAGTCCGGCGTGCGCGGCAAGGTCCGCAGCGTCGCGGTCCCCGAGTCGCTGCGCGCCACGCGCGAGGGCGACAGCTTCGTGTTCCGCCGGCTGCTCGCGCCGCCGAACCCGCGCGAGCAGCCGGTGGAGATCCAGGAAACAGTGCTGACACCGCGTGGTCGCACCGCCGACATCCGCACCGTCATGACGAAATCCGCGCTGAACGTGTTCCTGCCGCCGGAAGGCGGCCGACACCTGCTGCACCTGATATGGCGTCCGGTCCAGAACGAATCCGGCCTGTCGCCGCGCGTGCGCGAGTTCATCGCGCAGGAAGCTCCCGCGATCACGACGCTGCCCTCGACCCTTGATGGCGCGTTGCGCGAGCTCGGTCTCGAGCGCTGGCCGGCGGACACCGCTGCCGCGGCGGCCGTCGAGGTCAAGTGACGACGGCAGAGATGCCGGTGATCTTCGCCGCGCACGGCGCGCCGATCCTGCTCGACGACACCGCGTGGATGGCCGAGCTCGCGAACTGGTCCGCGGCGCTGCCGCGGCCCAGCGCGGTGCTGATGATCTCGGCGCACTGGGAGCAGCGCCCGCTCGCGCTCGGGGCGACGACTCCCGTTCCACTGGTCTACGACTTCTACGGCTTCCCGCCGCAGTACTACCAGACGCGCTACCCCTCGCCCGGCGCGCCGCAGCTCGCCGCGCGGGTGCGCGCGCTGCTGGCCGCCCGCAGCATCGCGTGGGCCGACGAGCCGGCCCGCGGCCTCGACCACGGCGCCTACGTACCGCTGGTCGCTATGTATCCGGCCGCCGACGTGCCCGTGCTGCAGATCTCCATGCCGCGTCTCGACCCCGCGGAATTGTTTGCCGTCGGCGCCGCGCTCGCCCCGCTCCGCCAGGAAGGCGTGCTGATCTTCGGCAGCGGCTTCCTCACGCACAACATGCGCTACGCATTCAAGCCAGGCATACCGCAATGGGCGCGCGAATTCGACGACTGGGCCGCCGCCGCACTCGCCCGATTCGATGTCGATGCGCTGCTCGATTTCCAGGCGCAGGCCCCTGCCGCAGCAACCGCGCTGCCGACCTGGGAGCACTACGCACCGGTTCTCGTTGCGGCCGGCGCAGCCTCGGCGGGCTCGCACTCGACTACGTTCCCGATCGCCGGCTTCTGGATGGAGGGGGCGTTCACCAGGCGATCCGTGCAGTTCGGGGGGCAGTCCGTCACTGAGCTGGCATGAACCCAATGGCGCTTGATTAGGGTGTCTTGGGAAATCGGCGAGCGAGGCTCAGCGCCTGCACAGTTTGCGGCGCGATCAGCCACGGACCATCTCCACTGTGACGGCGCGTGCCGGGCCGAACCGGCGTTGGCGGGGACGCCAGGAGCAAGGGATGTGCTCTTCGCGTCCCCGCAAGGACACTCAGACGAGCCGGGCGCCGCCGTACGTCGTTCACATCGACCTGCGAGCCCCTGCCGCACTTGCCCCCTAAGAAACCTCTGCACAGGTCTCGGTCGAAGACCGATGATGTGTGCAGTGGATGGTGGCGGTTGAAGTGAGAGTAAGGCGATGAAGCAGACGACGTTTGCATCGGTCGCGTGGGAGAAGAAGGGGAAGATCACCCGGCGGGAGCGGTTT
>JANPDV010000212.1:0-13165 GCA_031431655.1 Gammaproteobacteria bacterium
CCCGGTCCGCTCGATCGCCTGCGCGAGGCGCAGGCGGCTGGCCGCCAGCCGCGCGACCAGCCGCGGTTGCGAATACGTGATGGCGCCGTAGGACTCGAGGAACACCAGCACGACATCGTCGCCGCCGAGCGCCCGCAGCGACGGCGCAGGACTGTCCGGCGATGCGGTCCGGCCAGTCGTGCCTGCGGAAGCGGCACGCGCGGTGGCCATCGAGCCGTCAACCACAGCATGCGCGACCAGGCGCAGCTGGCGTCCATAGGAGGCCGTGACCGGGATCGAGAACCGCAGCGTGGAAGGCGCAGGCGCAGCGCCCGCAAGCCCGGCGAGCCACGCGAGCGTCACGGCGGCGGCCAGGCCCGTCAGCGCCGCGCGTTCCCCGCGTCTCGCCAGCGCCGCGCCAAGCCGGCCCCACGCGAGCCGAAACACGACGAAGGCGCAGACGAGCGCAAGCGTGGCTGCCGCGACCGTCGCAAGCGTGACCCAGGTACCTGCTGCGGTCGCCATCATCGCCAGCACGCCGCCGACATGACGCAGGTCCCAGTAGAGATTGACCGGCCTGCCATACAGCGCCGGCGCGGTGACTTCGGCGTAACGCGCCAGCGTGAACAGCAGCCAGGCGCCCGCGAGCACCGCCGGCAACCGTGCCGCTGGCGCTCCCCGCCACAGCGCCCAGCCCGCCAGCAGCAGCACGATCACCGCGAATTCGGCCGAAACCTCCGGCAGCGGACTCGCGAGCCGGATTGCCAGCGTCGGCCAGACGTTGTGGAAAGTCAGTGCCGCATTCAGCAGCAGCAGCGCCGCGAGGAGCGTTAGCCAGCGGGAAGCGGTGCGCAGGATTGCCATGCGGGGTGCTACTGCCGCCGCGCTTCGATCTCGATGATCAGCTGGACCTCGTCGCCCACCCAGCCGTTCTCGACCGCATACATCATGCCAAACGCGCTGCGCTTGAATGCGCCGCGCGCGGAGACCCCCAGCACGCCCGTACGTTGCAGGGGGGCCATAGCCAGGGGATACGGGGCGCTCTTGTTCAAGGTCGCCTGCAGCGTCACGGGCCGACGCTGGCCGAGCAATTCCAGCTGGCCCTCGATCGTGAACACCCCGTCGACCGTGCGACGAGCGCCGCCCGCGGTGAACACCAGCTTCGGGAAACGCCGCGCGTCGAGGAAGTCACGGCCGCGCAGATGCTCGTCGCGTTTGTCGTTGGCCGTGAAGACACTGGCGGCATCGATCTCGATGCGCAGTTCTGCCAGCGTCGCCGTGGCATCGTCGAAACGAAAGCTGCCCGAGACCTTGCGGAACATCCCGAGCGTCTTCGCATAGCCGACATGGTCGACCAGGAATCCGACGGCGGCGTGCTCTGGATCGAGTCGATAGACGACGGCGTCGGCACGCGCCGGCGCCGCGATTGCAAGCTGGGCGAGCAGGGCGACGGCCAGCATCGCAAGCGGGGCGAGGTCACGCGGGCTCTTCATCGGTTCGACTCCGGTCCGGGCGCATGGCGCGCACTGCGCGCCAGCAGCGCCACGTCGACAGCAAACGAATACAGCAGTGCCAGCAGGCCCGCGAGCGCCAGCGGCGCACTGAGCGTGCGCGGCAGCAATGGCGCCACCACCGCAAGCAGCACCACGATCTGCACGACGCAGATGGTCTGGCGACGCCGGCTCGGCGGCAGGACGGCGCGCAGCCATGGCGCGACGGCGCCGGCAGCCAAGAATGCATAGCGCAGCAGGCCGGAGGCCAGCACCCAGAGGCCGGCGCGGTCCCAGCGCCAGGCGAGTGCCGACAACGCCAGCACCAGCAAGGCGTCGGTCTCCATGTCGAAACGCGCACCGAAGTCGCTGGCAAGGCCATGGCGCCGCGCCAGGCGGCCGTCGACGCCGTCGAGCACCGCGACCAGGGTACCTGCCGCAGTGACAAACACCGCCGCACCGGGAGTCGCCGGCGCGACGATCAACGCCGCGATCGGCACCGTGCAGGCCGCCCGTGCCAGCGTCACGGCATTGGCCGGGCCGAAGCGCGGATGGGGATGCCGGCCGCGGAAATGGCGCAGCACCGCCAGCGCGCCGAGCAGAGCCATGCCGCCTGCGGCCGGGAGATAGGCCGGACCCGGCTGCAGCAGGCCCTGCAGCACGGCGGCGAGCGCCATTGCGGCCAGCAGCGCAACCGCCACGGCGCGCCGCGCCTCGGCGTACGCCGGCGCGCCGGCCTCGGCGACCTGCTCGCGAGCGGGCACGCTTGCCGGCGTCACCCCACGGTGCTCCACAGTGCTACGGTTGGTGACCATGAACGATGCACAGGCCTTCTGGGTAGTGGCGCCCGGGCGCGGCGAGATCCGCACCGAGCCCCTGCCGCCGCCGGGCGCTGGCGACGTGCTGGTGCAGGCACTTTACAGCGGGATCAGCCGCGGCACCGAGTCGCTCGTGTTCGCAGGCCGCGTGCCGCCCGCCGAGTATTCGCGGATGCGGGCGCCGTTCCAGGACGGCGACTTTCCAGCCCCGGTCAAGTACGGCTACGCCAGCGTCGGCGTGGTGCAGTCCGGCCCCGCCCCCCTGCGCGGCCAAACCGTGTTCTGCCTCTACCCCCACCAGACCCGCTATGTGGTGCCGGCACAGGCCCTGCACGCCCTGCCGGGCGACGTGCCCGCCGCACGTGCGGTGCTCGCCGCCAATCTCGAGACCGCGCTGAACGGACTTTGGGACGCCGGGATCAGGCTGGGCGACCGCGTTGCCATCGTGGGCGGCGGTACGGTGGGCTGCCTGGTGGCTTGGCTGGCTGCGCGCGTTCCGGGCTGCGAGGTCGAGTTGATCGACATCGCGCCGGCCCGGGCCGCCACGGCCGCCGCGCTGGGCGTGCGCTTCGCGGCACCGGCAGCCGCGACGCCGGACGCCGACTGCGTGGTCCACGCGAGCGGCAGTGCCGCGGGCCTGCGCACGGCGCTGACGCTGGCCGCGCCGGAGGCGACGGTCGTCGAAATGAGCTGGTATGGCGACCGGGAGGTCGCGCTGCCGCTGGGCGAGGCGTTTCACTCGCGCCGCCTGACGCTGCGTTCGTCGCAAGTGGGCAACCTGCCGCCGTCGCAGCGCCCTCGCTGGACACACCGGCGCCGGCTCGAGCTCGCGCTGCGGCTGCTGGCGGATCCGCGACTCGACGCCCTGATCAGCGGCGAGAGCACGCTTGCGGAGCTGCCGCAGCTGTTGCCGCAGCTCGCGGCCGGCAACGCGTTGTGTCACCGCATCCGCTACCCCTGATTCCACGAGGAGCCCTGCCGATGTACAGCGTCTGTGTCCGCGACCACGTGATGATTGCGCATAGTTTTCGTGGCGAAGTCTTCGGGCCGGCGCAGCGACTGCACGGCGCAACGTACGTCGTGGACGCGGAGTTTCGCCGCCCGGCGCTCGACGTGGACGGGCTGGTGGTCGACATCGGACTGGCCGGCGAGGCGCTGCGCGCGGTGCTCGCACCGCTGGCCTATCGCAACCTGGACGAGCTGCCGGAGTTTGCCGGCGCCAACACCACCACGGAGTACCTGGCGCAGCGCATCTGGCAGCGGCTCGTTGCAGCTATTCACGGCGGGCGCCTCGGCCCGGCGGCGCACGGCGTCACGCAGCTGCGCGTGGCGCTGCATGAATCGCACGTTGCGTGGGCCGCGTTCGACGCTGACGTGCCGGCGCAGCACTGAGTCGGCCACGGATGCCGCCCGCGCTCGAGTTCGTGCTGCCGGGCGATCCACAGACCCGGACCGGCGGTTACGAGTACGGCCGTCGCGTTGTCGCCGGACTGCGCGAACTGGGCTGGCGAGTGCGCATACACACACTGGCCGACGGTTTCCCGTTTCCGTCGCCCGCAGATCTTGCCGCCGCCCGGCACACGTTCGCGGCCCTGCCCGACGGTGCCACCGTGCTGGTCGACGGACTCGCATTCGGCGCGCTGCCGCAACTGGCGCGCGAGCAGGCGCAGCGCCTGAAACTGGTCGCGCTGGTGCACCATCCGCTGGCCGCCGAAACCGGGCTGAGCGCCGCACCGCAGGCAAGTCTGGCAGACGACGAACGCGCGGCTCTCGCACAGGCGCGGTCGGTCGTCGTCACCAGCGAAGCGACCGCAGCAGCCCTTCAGCAGTACGGCGTAGCACGCGGCCGCATCGCGATCGTGGAACCCGGCACCGATCCGCGTCCATTGACGGTGGGCGCGGCGAGCCGGCAATTCGCCAGCACGGCACCGTTGCAGCTGCTCAGCGTCGCCACGCTGACCCCGCGCAAAGGCCATGAGGTGCTGCTGCAGGCGCTGCACACGCTGCGGCACCGGGCCTGGCGCCTCGACTGCGTCGGCAGTGCCGCGCGCGACTCGGAGACTGCGGCCCGTCTCGCCGCCCGCATCGCAGAACTGGATCTTGGGCAGCGCGTCAGCCTGCACGGCGAGCTGGGCACTGAGGCGCTCGCGCTCGCCTGGCAGCGTGCCGATGTGTTCGTACATGCGGCGCACTACGAGGGCTACGGCATGGTGGTCGCCGAGGCGCTCGCGCACGGCTTGCCCGTGGTCGCGACCGACGTTGGCATGACGGCCACGCTGATTGGCGACGATGCCGGCCTCGTGGTGCCACCCGACGACGTGCCGCGGCTCGCCGCGGCGCTCGATCGCATGCTGCAGGACGATGCGTTGCGCGCGCGCTGCGCCGTCGGTGCCCGGCGCGCCGGACTCGCCCTGCCCGACTGGCCCGCGTCCTGCGCGCGACTCGCCGCCGCACTGGTGGCAGCTGCGTGAGCGGCTTCAGCCCCGCCTGGCTGGCGCTGCGGGAGCCTGCCGATCTGCAGGCCCGGGACGCGGCGCTGGAGCGCACGCTCGCGGCGGCGCTGGCGCGCAGCCTCGCTCCGACGCGGCGCGGCACCGTGGCGGTGGACCTCGCCTGCGGCACGGGTGCGAACCTGCGGCGGCTCGGGCCGCGGCTGCCGGGCCCGCAACGCTGGCGGCTGCTCGATGCGGACGCCGGCCTGCTCACAGTGGCGCGTGAGCGCTGCAGCAACCTGCGCGCTGCCGACGGCTCAGCCATCGTTGTGGATTTCCAGTCGATCGATCTGTCGCGGGCCGGGTTGCACGCCGTCTGCGATGGCGCGCAGCTGGTCACCGCGTCCGCCCTGCTCGATCTCGTGTCGGCGGAGTGGCTGAACAATCTGGTCGGCGCGACCCTGGCGACCGGGGCCTGTGCACTGTTCGCGCTGGACTACGATGGGCGGCGCGTCTGCGAACCTCTCGCCGGCGTCGATCGCGCTGCCCACGCAGCCTTCGATGCACACCAGCATCGCGACAAGGGTTTCGGCCCCGCCCTCGGACCCGCAGCGGCGTCGTTCGCGGCGGCGGCATTCGAGGCGCAGGGCTATCGGGTGCAACGGGCCCGCAGCGACTGGGTGCTGGAGCCCGGCCAGGCCGCGTTGCAGCGCGAGCTGTTGCACGGCTGGGCCGCAGCGGCCATCGAGCACGAACCGGATGCCCGTGAGCAGCATGCAGCCTGGCTGCAGCAGCGGCTGGCGCATGTAGCGGCCGGGCGCAGCAGGCTGCGCGTCGGCCACGAGGACCTGCTCGCCCTCCCCGACTGAAGCGCCAGCGGCTGCCGCCGGGCCCTACAGCACCCGGACGACATCCTGCGGTACGCCGCGGCCGGTATCCTGCACCCCCCCGCTGGCCAGATCGAAGTCGAACAGGATGTCCTCGCCCATTCGGTACACGCGGCGTACCGGGCGGGCACAATCTCCCAGCCGATCCGGCGCCGGCAGGCGAATCCCGGGACGGCCATCGCCCATCACGAACGAGGCAACCGCCAGCTGCAGTCGGTCGATCAGCCCGGCGGCCAGAAACGCCGAGACCGTACGCCCGCCCCCCTCGACGAAGACGCGCGGATAGCCGCGTTCACGCAGCATCCCAAGCAACGCCGCCAGATCGATCTCCTCGCCGGCCCCGGGAACGCTGACCACCTCGGCGGCCCCGTGACGGTCTTGTCCCGCCTGGCTGGCCGGCGACGTCCGGGATGCCAGCCAGGTTGGCGCGGCCCCGTCCGCGAACACCCGAAAGTGAGTGCCCAGCCGGCGCCCGGGGTCGATGACCACGCGCAGCGGACTGGGGCCGTCGACCAGCCGGGTCGTCAGTTGCGGGTCGTCCGCGGCGATGGTGCCGGCGCCCACGATCACCGCGTCGCAGAGCGAGCGCATGCGGTGCAGGTGGACCAGGTTGGCCTGGCCGTTGACGAAGCGGGAATCCCCGGACCGGGTGGCGATGAAGCCGTCGAGACTCTGGCCCAGGTGGGCGAAGGTGACTGCCCGGCTGGGGGACCGTCGCAGCGACTGGTAGAGCTCGTCGGATTCGTTGCCCGTCATCCCGCTATGCTACGCGGCCCTGAGCTACGGATCTGCTGCATGCCCCGCGCCACCCCCAGCCTGCACGGCGATGCCGACGCGTTGAGCGTCGATCGCGTCATTACCGAGCTGCGCCGTGGGCGGGTCATCCGGGTGCGCGGGCTGGAGGGCAGCGCGCTCGTTGCCAGTGTCGAGATGCTGTCGGCGGACCTGTTGGCGGCGCTATTCGACGCCGCGGACGGCACGCTGCGGCTGGCGACCACCGCCGAGCGCGCCGCGGCTCTTGGCTGGAGCGCGACCCCGGGCGACCTCGGCTGGCCAGTACCGCTGGCGACCCGCAGTGAGGCGCTGCTCGCCGCTGCCGGGGCGACCACTGCGGCCGACGCCGCCAGCCCGACTCCCGCGGCGCAGGACCTGACCCCGGCAACGACGCTCGAACGGGCGGCGCTGCAGCTGGCGAAGCACGCGCGCCTGCTCCCAACGATGCTGTGCGCACGCGATCGCAGCGCGCCGGAGGCGCCACTGCTCCAGGTCACCACCGCGGCGATCGCCGCCTACCAGGAGCCGGGATCGGTCGAGCTGGAGTTCATCAGCGAAGTGGCCGTACCCCTGTTCGATGCGCCGCATGCGCGCCTCGCGGTCTACCGCGATCGCCGCGACGCCAGCGAATGCGTGGCAGTGAAGATCGGCGACATCGACCTCACCCGGGTGGTCGAAGTGCGGGTGCATTCCGCCTGCATGACGGGCGACCTGCTGGGCAGCCTGCGCTGCGATTGCGGCGACCAGCTGCGCAGCGCCATCCGCCGGTTTGCGCAACTCGGCGGCGGCGTCCTGCTGTATGTCGGGCAGGAGGGCCGCGGCATCGGCCTGGTCAACAAGCTGCGCGCCTACGCGCTGCAGGACAATGGCCTCGACACCATCGACGCGGACCGGCATCTCGGCTTCGTCGGTGACGAGCGTCGCTACGGCGTTGCGGCCGCGCTGTTGCAGGCACTGGGCATTTCACAGGTGCGCCTGCACACCAACAATCCCCGCAAGATCCGCGCGCTCACCGACGCCGGCATCGACGTCGCCGGCTTCAGAACCCTGGCTGGCGCCATGACGCCGCAGAACGAGAGCTATATCCGGGTGCGTCGCGCCCGTGCGGGTCACCTCACGCCTGATCCCGAGTAGCGGGTCGCGACGCTGCCGCGCGGCGGACGCGGCGCGCTGCTGTCGGCACTTGCTGGCGCCTGCTGTTTGACCTGTCCGGTTGCGCATGCAACAGGACTGAAGCGAACTCATGTCGGCCAGGTGTCGAGCTGATGACAGCTCGCTTGCGGGCCTCGCCTGAAGTGACCGCGCATGACGCCGGGGAAGCTGCGTGCCTCCCGGGACCCCCTATTAATTAGACAGTCGTCAGCTGCTGGCGAAGCTGCCATCGGCATGCGGACGAAAGACTGCGTCTGTGGCAACGCGGGGACTTGCGAGCCATCCGCCTAGCACGGGAAATGTGTCACGTTGATTACGGCGCCTGGAATTCGCCCGCCGGCTCGCGCGACGGGGCGTCCGCTCCCGCTGTAACAGCGGAGTAACACTGCCGCACTAGTGTGCGCGCATCAACAAGCGGCAAGCCCCCGCGCTCTCCGCTACACGCCAAGTACTTCCACAAGATCCCGGTTCACCCGGAGCGGAGCAATGTCATGTCCCGGCCCACTGCAGCACGTCTGGTCCCCCTGTTGAGCGCCTGCGCGGCATTGGCCGCGTGCGGCTCCGAATCGATCGACTCCGCCGGCACTGGCGGCAACATCACGATCAACAACCCGCCGGCGCAGGCGCCTGCTGCTCCAGCCCCTGCGCCGGCCGGTCCGGTGCTGGTGACAGCCGCGCCCGGCTGCCCGACGATCGACGATTCGGCCGGTCTCGCCGACCGCGGCACGATCACCGGCCCTACCGGCACCTATCGCGTCTGCGAGTTGCCGGCGCGCCTCACGCGCAGCTCGACTCTCGCGCGCATCCCGGGCCTGCTTTATGCGCTTGGCGGTCGTGTGGACATCGGCCTGGATCGCGGCGCCGCGCCGACTGCCGATGCGGCGGTGGTGCTGACCATCCAGCCGGGCGTGGTCATCTACGCCGCAACGGGCGTATCCTGGCTGGCCGTCAATCGTGGCAACCGCATCAACGCGGTCGGCACCGCGACCCAGCCGATCGTGTTCACGAGCCGCGACAACGTGCTCGGCCTCGCCACCAATGATTCGCAGGGCCAGTGGGGCGGCATCGTGCTGCTCGGTCGCGCACCGATTACCGACTGCACCGTCGCGCCCGCTGCCACGCCCGGTACGGTTGCCTGCGAGCGCCAGACGGAAGGCGCCGTGGATCCCGCGTATTTCGGCGGTGCGACGCCGACCGACAACAGCGGCACCATGCGCTACGTCCAGATCCGCTACTCCGGCTACGTGCTCTCCGGCGACAGCGAACTGCAGTCGCTGACGCTCGGCGGCGTCGGAAGCGGCACCTCGCTCAGCTTCATCCACTCGCACAACAGCTCCGACGACGCGTTCGAGAACTTCGGTGGCCGGGTGAGCCTGCGCAACCTGGTCCTGACCGGCGCCGACGACGACAACATCGATGTCGACACCGGCTGGCAGGGCACCCTGCAGTACGTGATCGCCGTACAGAAAACCAGCGGCGCCGCCGACTCCATGGTCGAGCTGGACTCCGCAAACGCCCTCGAGTCGCAGACGCCGCGCACCAACCTGAAACTGGCGAACTTCACGTTCATCCACCGCAATGCGGCTTCCGGCAACCAGGCCGCGATGCTGTTCCGCGGCGGCGCAGACGCCTCGCTGGTCAATGGCGTCGTAGTCAGCCAGATGCCATGCCTGCGCCTCAACGGCACGAACATCCTTACGGCCAATCCCGCCATAGAGAAGCTCGGCCCACCGGTGTTCCGCTCGGTCGCCATGCAGTGCGGCGGCGCGACGTTCGTCGGCACCGGCGGCGTCACAGCTCAACAGGTTGCGGACGTGTTCAATGCCGGCACCAACAACACGTCCACGTTCACGACGAGCCTGACCGGCACGTTCATCAACGGTGCCAACGAGACGGCTCGCACCGCCTCCGACCCGAAGGCGATCGACGCGCTGTTCGACACGACCACCTACATCGGTGCGGTCAAGGACGCTGCCGACACCTGGTACTCGGGCTGGACCTGCAACTCGAGCACGGCGACCTTCAGCACCACCGGCACGGCCTGCACGACGCTGCCGACGATCTGAGGAGCCTGCGATGCAAAGGCCCATGATCCGGGGAGCGCTGCTGCTCGCCACCACGCTGCTGGCGCCGGTGTCGCAGGCGCAGACGGCGCCCGACCAGGGCGCTGCGCCCGCAGCCGCCGCCACCGACGCTGCCCAGGAAATCGATGAAGCGGTGGACGTTTCTGCGCCCGGCGGCGAGATCGTCGTGCTCGGCAAGCGCGACCGCAACATCCAGCGGGCCACCACCCAGGTCATTTCGGTGCTCTCGGCGGAGGACATCGCACGCACGGGCGAAGGCGACATCGCCGGCGCCCTGGGTCGCGTGACCGGCCTGAGCGTCGTCGGCGGCGGCTTCGTCTATGTCCGTGGTCTCGGCGACCGCTATTCCCAGGCCCTGCTCAATGGCCTGCCACTGCCGAGTCCGGAGCCGCTGCGTCGCGCCGTGCCACTCGACCTGTTCCCGACGGACGTCATCGCTTCATCGCTGGTGCAGAAGACCTACTCGCCCAACTTCACCGGCGAGTTCGGCGGCGGCGTCATCAACCTCACTACGCTGGCCGTGCCGGACGCGCCATTCCTCAGCGCCAGTATCGGCATCAGCGGCGATGTCGAAACGACCGGCAAGCTGGGCTACGACTACTACGGCAGCCGCACCGACTGGACCGGCTACGACAGCGGCGTCCGCGATACGCCACCGGCGCTCCGGGCGTTCCTGGCGAGCGGGCAGCGACTCAGCGCCGGCACGGTCGACTCGGGTGCGATCGCAAAGCAGCTCGTGAACGGGAACAACGGGTTGATACAGCGGATCGACAAGATGCCCGTGAACTACTCTGGCTCGATCACCGGCGGCACGTCCTGGGACATCGGCGATTCCCAGCTGGGCCTGATCGCGACCGCCGGCACCGGCAACAAGTGGCGCACCCGCGATAACACCCAGCAGACGCCCGGCAACGCGGATCTGTCCGCCGTCGACAAGGACTATCGCAGCGTCGTCAGCGAGGACCGCATCGTCAACAATGCGCTGCTGGGACTCGCCTATGAGTTCGGCGACGGCAACCGGATCCGCTGGACCAACCTCTATGTCCGCGACACGCTCAAGCGCAGCAGCCTCGGGCAGGGCAAGCAGAACAACCAGCGCACCGGCCAGGATTTCCTCGAGCAGGGCACCGGCTGGTACGAGCGGCAGTTGCTCAATACGCAGCTGAATGGCGTCTTCAAGCTCGAGCCGGTGACGATCGATGCCCGCGCCGCCTATGCCAGGTCCAGCCGCAAGGCGCCGTTCGAGCTGAACATCGGCTATGCGCGTTCCAACCAGGCGACGAGCCCCTTCGGCGCGTACTTCCTCAACCGTCTCGACAACGGCCAGACCGGCTTTGCGCGCGTCGCGTTCTCCAATCTCGACGAAGACCTCTGGTCCGCAGGCGTGGACGTCTCCGCCGAGGTGCTGGAGCGCACGGTCCTGACGGCTGGTGTCGACTTCTCGAACTCCCAACGCGACTCCGCCCGGCGCGAGTTCCAGATCGTCGCGCCGTCCAGTTTCCCGAACGCCGTTGCATTGCTGCGGCCGGACTACCTGCTTGGCTCCGCCGTCATCGACTACTACGGCATCGGGCTCATCGAAACCACCGAGTCCGACCCGGCATTCGAGGCGAAGCTGCGTACCAGCGCCGGTTATCTGCAGGTGCAGTCGGAACTGCGCGACGGCCTCGAGATCAATGCCGGTGCGCGGTTCGAGCGCGGCCAGCAGAACGTCGCGCCTGCGCAGGTGTTCACCACTCTCACCAACTCAGGCGCCTCGACCCGGCTCGAGAACGACTACGTCCTGCCGGCGGTGACGCTCACCTACAAGTTTCGCGACAACATGCAGGTGCGCCTGAACGCCTCCAGGACCATCGCCCGGCCGCAGTTCCGCGAACTGATGTTCCAGGCCTACTTCGATCCCGAGAGCAATCGCTCCTACCGCGGCAACCCGCTGCTGGTCGACAGTGAATTCGTCAATGCGGAGGCGCGCTACGAGTGGTACTTCGCGCGCGACCAGCGTTTCTCGGCTGCCGCCTTCTTCAAGAAGATCGACCGGCCCATCGAGGCCTTCACCGGGTTCAATGACAACAGCCCCGTGACCAGCTTCGCCAACGCACCGCAGGCCACGCTGTACGGCGTCGAGACCGAGGTGCAGAAGTACTTCGGACTCGAGCGCTTCCCGAGCCTGGCATTGCTCGGCTCGCGGCAGGCCGTGGTGATCGGCAATTACACCTGGACCCAGTCGAAGATCAAGGTCGGATCTTCCGACCAGGTAAAGGTCTTCGGCACGGCGACCCAGCCGGCCAGCAACTTCTTTGTCGACGGGGGACAGCTTACGGGCCAGTCCGATCACCTGGTGAACCTGCAGCTCGGCTTCGAGAGTTCCGGGCGCCTGTCGCAGCAGACGCTGCTGTTGTCTTATGCGAGCGATCGTGTGACCAGCCGCGGCGCGGCAGGCCTGCCCGACATCTTTGAATCACCGGGCCTGACGGTGGACCTCGTCGCCCGCGAAGGCTTCAGCCTCTACGGTCAGGACCTCGAGATGAAACTCGAGGCCCGCAACCTCTTCGGTCGAGGCTACAGCGAATTCCAGCAGCGCGGCGGCAACCGCGTCTACTACAACCGCTACGACATGGGCACCAGCTTCTCGATGTCGGTGACAGCCAGGTTCTAGGGCGGACTTCCTCCCGCCATGCGCTGCAGCACACGCGAGCGAGCCGGCCCCGGCGGCAGGTTGCGCGCCGCCGCTGCCCAGAACGCACGCGCCTGCGTCGTGCGGCCCTCCGCCTCGTGCACCAGCGCCATTGCCGCTGCGAGCTCCGGGTTTGACGGCGCGGCAGTGTAGGCCCGCCGCGCCTGCGCCAGCAGCTCTGGCCCGGCCCGCTGCAGCGCCAGCATCGCGAGCACATGGCCGTGTGTCGCCTCGAGCCAGCAGCAAGGCGCGTCAAGCGTGGCGGCGAACAACGCGCGCGCCCGCGCCAGGCGCTCCAGTCGCAATGCGTCCGGCAGCGACTCCAGTCCCGGTCCGGGCAGCGACAGCCGCAACAGGCCGCGCGCCAGCTGCACGCCCGTCGCTGCATCCAGCCCCTGCTCGATAGCCGGATCATCGAGCAGCGCGGCCGCGAACAGCAGATCGCCTGACTGCAGCACGGCGAGCGCCGCCCCGACGCGCGCACGCGCTGTGAACGGCGAACCCTCCGGAACCGACCGGAACACCGTCCGTGCCAACGTGCCCCGATTGCCGAGCCGCAGCAGCAGCTCCCCGAGCCGCGTGTCGTACTCGTCAGCAGCGATCCGCCGTACCGCGATCGCCGGCGTTTTCCCGTCCGGCGGCAAGCGGATGACGAAATCTGCGGGCGCTGTCCGCGCCAGCACGAACTGCGCGATGGCGTCGTTGGCGCGCGCAGCCGGGACACCGACCAGAGTCTCCGCCGCTGGCGCCGTCGCCTCCGTCTGCAGGCCCGGAGCAGGATCTCCCGCGTGCAGCGCCTGCAGGTACGCCGCCAATCGCTGCGGCGCACCGGTCCGCGGCGACAGGGCGTAGAACATCGTCGCCCAGGCCTGCGC
>JANPDV010000213.1:0-2093 GCA_031431655.1 Gammaproteobacteria bacterium
CACCACGACGCCGGCGGACTCGGCCCGCGCTACCCACTCCATCATCTCGCCGACGCGCAGCGACGCATCGAACGGGCCGGCGCGCAGGAAGGCCTGCCGGCGAATGAGCATCGTGCCGGCAAAGCGCGCCGCGGCCGGCGACGCATCGAACTCGAGACGCGCGGCGAGCAGCGGATCGACCCCTGGCTCGAGGAACTGCTGCAGCGCGCCGAAGACGCATTCGGTCGATGGGTACTGATCGAAAACGGCAAGGCGAGCCGCAAGACTGCCCGCTGTCCATACGTCGTCGGCGTCGAGGAAGGCCAGGAAGTCGCCGCGCGCATGCCGGACGCCCGCGTTGCGCGCCGGCGCAATGCCGGCATTCGGCTGCGACACGCAGGTCACCGGCCCCCGGTGCGACCGCGCGATCGCCGCGCTGTCGTCGCTCGAGCCGTCGTCGATGACGATGATCTCGAGGTCACTGACGCCCTGCTCGACCACGCTGTCGAGCGCCGCCGCGAGGAAGCGCGCGGCGTCGTAGCACGGGATCACGACGCTCAATCGCATGGCCAGCGCCGGCTCAGCCTGCCTGCTTGACCGGCTCAGGCAACGAAGGCCAGCCCTCGAGCGCGACGTCGTGGATCGGGTCAAGCAGCAGCAGGTCCTTCATGTCGGAGTACACCCGCAGCGCCGGGGCGCTGTAGGGCGCACGAGTCGCTGGCGCGGGCGCCGGCGAGGCGTCGGCTGCAGCGTCGCCATCACGCACGAGCTTCTCCGCACGCAGGCTCGCCACGAACACGTCCAGGTGCTGCGCAGCGACGGCAGGCTGCACGTCGAACGCGGCGACCACCGCGGCGACGATGGCCTCCGGGTCGAGGCGCCGGTCGATGCAGGACCACACCAGCGCGCCGCTATCGACGCTGCTGAAGTAGTTGCCCGTCTCCAGGTTCATGACGACGAGTTCGCCGTCGATGATCTCGCTGACCACCGAAGGGCTATTGACGATCCAGGTTCGCTTGGCCACTGTGTTCCCCGACCCATGCGCCGATGCATGTGGGCCGATGGTGCGGATGCTTACAAGGACTTGCCGTGGGCTCTCTCACAGGTCGCTTAAGAGACAGCGTTATGTCGATAGTGCGGCGCGCGCGCAGCACGTCGCCCGCGACGCTGGTCTGGGCCGCGAAGGCACAACATGCCGAGACGCCGCTGTGGGATGCATCACGCGACTGCGTCGATTTCATTGATGGGGTTGGCGGTGAGCTGCTCTCGCTCCATGTCGGGCGCGAAGGCAGCGGCGATCCGGACACTCCGACGCGCCGCCGGAGGCGCGTCGCGGCGGAACTCGGCTTCGCGCGCACTACGCGCGACACAGATCGCCTCTTATGTGGAATCGGCACTCGCATCGGCCTGATTCCGCGCGAGGGCGCCGCGCTGGCAACGCCATGGCAGGCCGCTGGCGACGAACGCATGCTGCGCTTCAACGATTCGGGCTGTGATGCGCAGGGTCGACTGTGGACAGGAACCATGTGCCGGCGCGGTGCGGACCCGCTGGGCACGCTGTACCGCCTCGCCGACGGCGCACTCACGCCGATGGTCGACGGCTTCCGTATTCCCAACGGCTTCGCGTTCGACCGCGCATGCGCCACTCTGTACGTGGCGGACTCGCCGCTGCGCGTGATCCATGCATTCAGTCTCGGTGCCGATGGGGTGCCCCGCTCACGCCGCGAGTTCTTCACCTGTGCGGATGCCGCATGGGGTTTTCCCGACGGCATGGCCACCGATGCCGAAGATCACCTCTGGGTCGCATTCTACGAGGGCGGTTGCGTGCGCCGCCTGCGACCCGACGGCAGCGTCGAGCGGACCGTGCCGCTGCCGGCACGGCTGGTCACGGCCTGTGCCTTCGGCGGCGCGGACCTGCGCACGCTATACATCACGGCCGATGGCGGCCTGTTCGCGCTGCAGACGGAGGTCGCGGGACTGCCGATCACGCCCGCGGCGTTCTGACGGCGAGGCCGCGCTGCGTCACCCCGACAGGTCAGTCGAATTCCCGGCCGCAGCCGTCGAGACGCGCGCCATCGACGCTGACCACAACCGCGCGCGCGCCGGCGCCGAGG
>JANPDV010000214.1:0-4390 GCA_031431655.1 Gammaproteobacteria bacterium
CACGACTCCCTCGATCGAGAGCATGTGCACATCCGGCGGCGCGGGCAGCAGTGGCGCCACCAGCACGGCGAGAATCGCCGCGAGTGCAATGCGCAGGCGTACGGGCACAAAGCGAGCACCGAAGATCGGGGCCGCCATGAAGCACGCCCCCAGCCGCACAAAGGGCCAGAAGTACATGGCAAGCCAGGTCTGCAGCTGCACTTCGGTGATTTCGATCACGGCCGCGTCCCTACTGCACCAGCGAGGGAATGCTGGTGAACAACTCGCGGGTGTACTCGACCAGCAGGCGCAGCATCCAGGGTCCGGCCACGACGAAGACGGCCGCCATCGCCAGGAGCTTCGGGATGAAGGACAGCGTCATCTCGTTGATCTGCGTCGCCGCCTGGAACACACCGATCACCAGGCCGGTAAACAGCGCTGTCAACAGCATCGGCGCCGACAACAGCAGCAGGGTCTCCAGCGCCCGCTGACCGATGGACATGACTGCCTCGGGACTCATCGGAAGAAACTCCCGGCGAGCGCCCCCATCACCAGTGCCCAGCCATCCACCAGCACGAACAGCATCAGCTTGAACGGCAGGGAGATGAGCACCGGCGACAGCATCATCATGCCCATCGACATGAGGACGCTGGCGACGACCAGATCGATGATCACGAACGGGATGAAGATCAGAAAGCCGATCAGGAAGGCCGTCTTCAGCTCGCTGGTGATGAACGCCGGCGCCAGTACCGACAGAGGCACTGCTGCCGGGGTGGCGTAGCCCTTGGCACCGGCGATCCGTGCGAACGTGGCAATGTCGGACTCGCGCGTCTGCGCGAGCATGAACTCGCGCAGCGGCACCACCGCGCGCTCAAGTGCTGCGGTCGTTTCGATCGTGCCGGCGGCATACGGCGCCACCGCCTCGGTATTGATCCTGTCGAACACCGGCGACATGACGAAGAACGTGAGGAACAGCGACAGGCCGACGATCACCTGGTTCGGGGGAGTCTGGCCGGCGCCGAGGGCCTGCCGCAGGATTCCGAGCACGATCACTATGCGCGTGAAAGCCGTCATCATTAGCAGCAGTGCCGGCAGCAGAGTCAGCGCCGTCATCAGCGCCAGGACCTGCAGGGTCAAGGAATAGGTCTGTCCGTCCGCGGCACCGCCGTTGACGCGGATCGCCGGGAAGGCGGGCATCGCGCCCGCCGCCTGCGCCACTTCCGGCAGGCCGAACAGAGCGAGCAACAAGGCGAACCCTGAAAGCAGTGCCAGCGGGACTCGTGAGTTCATCGCCCGAGGCTCCTGCGCAGCAGGTCCGCGAAACTGGCGGATTCCGGTTTCACCACTGGCGCGGCGACGGGCAGCGCCGCCCCGGGCTCGGCAACAGGCTCGGCCGCCAGCACGAGCAACGGGTGCACCCCACCGCCGGAGATTCCGACCAGCACACGCTCGCGGCCGATACGCAGCAGGACCGCACGTTCGCGCGCCCCGAGAGCGACCTGCGAGAGCACTTCGATCCCACCGGGTGCCGCGGCGGGCAGCACCTTCAATCGACGCAGCAGCCACGCGAGTCCGAAGATCGCGGCGATCACCAGCAGCAGTGCAATGCTGACCTGCGAAGCGCCGACCAGGCCGTTCGCCGCCGCATCGGATGCGGCAGCCGGCGCTGCGAAAGCCACTGCGTCGACGCCGCTGTTCATTTCAGTTTGCGGATCCGTTCGGCCGGGCTCACGACGTCGGTCAGACGGATGCCGAACTTGTCGTTGACTACGACCACCTCGCCGTGTGCCACCAGCGTGCCGTTGACGAAGACATCCAGTGGTTCGCCCGCGCCGCGCTCCAGTTCCACAACCGAGCCCTGGTTCAGCTGCAGCAGGTTTCGAATCGGTATTCGAGTGCGTCCGACTTCCATGGACAGGGTCACCGGCACATCGAGGATCACGTCCAGGTTGACGTCTCCAGTGCGGCTCGCAGCAGATTCGCTGGCGAGCGCCGCACCGGCGGTGTCGGCCGTCAGCCGCTCGAACGCAGCAGGCTGGGCTGCCTCGTCATTCAGATTCGCGCTCATGATTCCGTGTCTCCGTTACTCAAGGAGTCTTTGGGGCGTTGGCGTAGCGCGAGCGCAGCACGCGCTCTTCTACCTTGACGGCCTGCTGGCCACGCGAGACGCCGTAGCTGCCGCGCAGTACCGGCACGTCCTCCGCGCACACCGTCACCTTGCCGTTGAAGTCGCAGGGCACGATGTCCCCCGGGCTGAGGTTGACCAGTTCCGCCAGCGTCAACGACGCTGTACCGAGACGGGTCGTGATGTGCACTTCGGCGTCTTCGATTTCCTCGCGCAGGCTCCGCGCCCAGCGACCGTCATCTTCATTACGATCGCTCTGCATGCCGGCATCGAGTACTTCGCGCCACGGCTCGAGCGAGGCGTATGGGATCGTCAGGTGCAGCTCACCGGCGCCGCCCTCGAGTTCGATCCGGAACGTCGTCACCACCACGATCTCGCTCGGGCTGACGATGTTGGCAAACTGCGGATTCGTCTCCGAGGACTGGAACTCGAGCTTGATCGGGATGACCGTCGACCACGCTTCCTGCATGTCAGTGAACGCGGCGTTCAGCACCATCTGGATGATGCGGCTCTCCGTCGCGGTGAACTCGCGACCTTCGACCTTGGCGTGTCGGCCGCGGCCGCCGAAGTAGTTGTCGACGAGGTTGAAGACGAGACGCGGTGACAGGACCACCAGGGCCGTGCCACGCAGGGGCGCGATTCGAACGATATTGAGGCTGGTGGGCACACTCAGGCGATGCACGTATTCGCCGAACTTGAGCATCTGCACGGCGCCGACCGAGATCACCGGCGTTCGTCGCAGCAGGTTGTACAGACTGTTGCGATACAGGCGGGCGAAGCGCTCGTTCATCATCTCGAGCGTAGGCATGCGGCCGCGAACGATGCGTGCTTCCTTGCCTAGATCGTATTGACGCACGCCGACAGGGGCTGGCACGGCTTCGGTGCTGACCGTGCCGGCGTTCATCCCGTGCAGGATGGCATCGACCTCGTTCTGGTCGAGGACCGGCTGTGTGCTGTCTGTGGTCACGCTGCCTTCGCTCACTGCATGACGAAGCTGGTGAAGAACACGGCTTCGACCGTTTCGGGCTTGCCCCCCGCGCTCTTGATGATCTTGCGCGCGGTGGCAAGTGCGTCCTGTCGCAGCTTTTCCTTGCCCGGCATGGTGGCGAGGTTATTGGCGTCCTGGCCCCCGAACAGCAGCAACAGGTCGTTGCGCACAATCGGGTCGTTCGCCTTCAGCAGTTCGATGGTTGCGGCCTCGCGGCTGGCGACGCGGACGTCCAGTTGCAGGAAGCGCACCAGCTGCGCGCCCTGGAAGTTGACGACGAATGGCGGATCGAGCGCGTGAAACAACAGCGGCGCCTGCGGCTTTGGCTTCGCTGCCTCGGCTGCATGCGATGCGGTCCGTGACTTCCAGAACAGAAAGCCGCCGATTCCCCCACCGACCAGCAGCACCGCGAGCGCTGCGATCAGCAGCAGCTTTTTCTTGCCGCCCTTGGCTGGAGTGGCTCCCTCGTCTGCGCCTTTGGCGTTCTCGATGGGCGCTGCGGCCGTTGCTGCTGCTTTCGCCATGTTCTCGTCCTCTGTTGTCCGTGCCGGGGGCACCAGGGAGGAGAAGCAAACGGCATGCCATGACCCTCAAGTGTGAAGCGCGTCACGCGGTTCGGTCGCCGCCGGGCCGGTTGCCGCCGGAATTCCGTCAGGCGTAGACGTCCAGCAGGCACAGCTTCACCAGTGTCGCAGAACCTGCAGGCTCGAGACCGGCTTCGGCCCGGTCGGTCGAGTCGCGAGTCGACGCGCCGAAGGCGCCGCCGAACGCTCGACTCGTGTCACGTGGCGTCTGACTGAAGACGCCCGCATTTGCCAGCGCCAGTCCGGAGCTGGCCAGCAGTTCGCGCAGCCGCGGCAGGCTGGCTTCCAGCGCCGTACGGGTTTCGGCCTGCGAGGCTCCGAACCAGACGGAGGCCTCGCTTTCCCGGACCGAGACTCGCACCTCGAGCGGACCGAGGTGCTCCGGACTCAGCCGGATCGTTGCGGCGTGGTCACCGCGGTCGATCAGCATGTTCAGCCGGATGGCGATTTCATCGGCCCACCCGTCTTGACCCACCATCGCCATGATCGGCGCAGCGAAGCGCACTGCTGACGGTGCGCCACGCGCGTCCGCCGCGGGTGTCGGCGACGGCGACGCGAGCATCACCATCCCGCCCGACCCGCCTGGACCCGTCGCAGCGGCGGACTGGGCGGTCGATGCGCCAGTTGCGACGTCGGCACTTGCCTGCGGCGCGCCGGCATTCTCAGTGACAGCACGCGCGAGCATGACTGCCGCGGCGTCGCGCGCGGTGCCGG
>JANPDV010000215.1:0-19964 GCA_031431655.1 Gammaproteobacteria bacterium
ATCCGGGCAGCGGGTGACCGTGGCGTTCGCCGACCAGCAGTGCGTCGGGATGCAGGCGCTTCAGTTGCAGCGCAGTCTCGATGGCCGCCACGGGGATGATGCGGCGTGCTCCGGCGGCGAACGCATGCGCCACCAGCGAACAGGCCCGGAACACGTCAATGACGATGGCAACGCCGCGAGCGCGATGCGCCCCGGCCAGAAGGTCGTCGAGCCTGATCTGCAGTGACGCTCAGCCGGTCCAGGCGCGCAGACGCCCGGTGTCGATGTGCAGGAAGTTCGAGCGCGCGTAATAGCCGACGCCACCGGCGGCAGCATCGAGCGCCAGATCGCGCAGCTCGGCCGTGGAGAAACCACGCAGCCGCACGTCGATCGCACGGCCCTCCATGTGCAGGCTGCGAGTCGCTACCCCGCGGCCCTCCTCGGCAAGCCGGCCGTTGGTGAGCGGCGAGCGGTAGCCGGAGATCACTTCGAACCTGGCCTCGCGACCCGCCGCGAAGGCGAGCGCAGACAGCTGATCGAACAGCAGCGGATCGATCGGAGCCACAGCCTCGGCCCGATGATCGCGCAGCAGCCAGTTCAGGCTCTGCAGTGCCGTGGCCACGAAACCGCTCGCGTTGCGGTAGGCAATGCTGAGGGTCTCGGAAGTATGGGTGTTGAAAAGTTCGAGCCAGCGCTCTCCCGGCGCCAGGGACCGGGCCGAGACGGCGTCCAGGGCCCCGGCTGCCGCAGCGCGCCGAGGCGCTCCCAGCAGCACGCCGCTGGTTGCAAGGCCAATGGCCCCAAGCCGGCCGAAGAACAGCCGGCGGTCCGGTCGATCACACATATGCGGATAGTCCCAGAGCGGACCGTTCCCGGCAAGCCGTGCAGGCTGCCGGCATCGTCATCGTTCGATCGCCATCACAGTCCCCCGGTCGCCCGGGGTTAAGTTGACTGACACCACGGTGGCCCGGGGGAAGAAATTGAACTCCGACGCGCTCGCCCAGGTGTAGGCGCCCATGGCCCGGCCGACGATCAGGTCCCCCGGCGACAGCGGCGGCAGCATCAGGTTCTCCGCAATGACGTCGATGCTGTCGCAGGTGGGGCCCGCGAGCACCGACGGCAGGCGCCGGCTGTCGCGCGCCCTGGTGGCGGTGGCGCCGAGGGCCTCCACCGGGTAGCGCGCGTGATCAAACAGCTGGCCGCTGTACGAGCCGTACAGGCCATCGTCAAGGTAATACCACCAGTGGCCCTCGCGCTGCGCGCGCCCCATCACCGATGCCACGCCGATCGCGGCGGGACCGGCAATGAAACGGCCCGGCTCGGCGATCACGCGCACGCGCCGCGGCAGCCTTGCCAGCGCCTCGCGAATCGGGCCGCAGAAGCGCTCGATCGCGGGCGCCCTCTGCGCATAGTCGATCGGAAAGCCGCCGCCGATGTCGAGGGTATCCAGCGCACCGAGCTTCTCGCGCCGGGCCGCGGCCATCAACCCGGCGCAGCTTTCGATCGCTTCGACGTGCTTGCCCGGATCCGCCGCCTGCGATCCGACATGGAACGACAGGCCGCGCACCTCGATGCGCAGCGAGTGCGCCAGCCGGGCCAGGTCCAGCAGGTTCTCCGGATCGCAGCCGAACTTGCGCGACAGGTCGCAGACCGCGCCGGGGCTGCGAAAAGAAACCCGCAGCAGCAGCTCCGCCTTGCCGGCGTACGGCGCGAACTTGCGCACTTCATCGGGATTGTCCGCCACCATCACGCGCACGCCGCGCGCCAGCGCCGCGCGGATGTCGATATCGCGCTTGATGGGATGCGTGTGAATGCAGCGCCCGGGATCGATGCCCATCCGCGCGACCAGTTCGACCTCGCCGGTGGTCGCGAGATCGAGCCAGCCGCCGGCATCGACGATGCTGCGCACGACGGCCGGATGCGGCAGCGGCTTAAGCGCGTAGTGCAGATCGACGCCGGGCAGCGCCGCCTGCAGCGCGTGGTACTGACGGCGGATCCTCTCGCAGTCGATGATCAGCAACGGCGAGCCGAACGTCGCGACCAGCCGGCGGATCTCGCGGGCTTCGAACGGATCGACGAATCGGGCGGGCCGCGCGGCGCGCGCACGGCGGGTCGGGGAAACGGGCATCGACGCTCCTGGTTCGCCTGCGGGTGGGACTGCTAGGTGCCCGTGGGTAGTGCGGGCTGCAGGCCAGGCTCCAACTCAGTCTCCGGGCCGCGCGCCGCGGCCCGCCGCAGTCGGTCGCGCACCGCAAGCCACTCGGCATCTTCGGGCAACTGCTCGACCAGGATCAGGTCCGCGCCCGCCTTGTCCAGCCTGCGCAGGTTCGCATAAAGGTCGCGAGCATACACGTCGGCACGGCTCGGCGCGTTGATCCACGTGACGCCCGCGTAGGTGCGACGCGGCGGCCGACGCGCCAGCACGGCGACCCGGCGCGATTCGTACAACATGGCTTCGATGTCGCCCTCGATCTCGGCCGTCGGCACCAGGCTGAGGCGCGTCTCGGGTGCATAGTGACGCGCGTGGGTACCGGGCACGCGCGGCGCATCGGACGAGGGTTCGTGCAGGATCGGACCGATCACCGCCTCGATTTCCTCGGCCGAGATGCGGCCGGGTCGCAGCAGCTGCGGCTGCGGGCCAACCAGCGAGAGGATCGTCGACTCGAGCCCGATGGAACACGCGCCTCCATCCAGGATCACGCGCACCAGCGGTCCGAATTCATCGCGCACGTGTTCCGCCCGGGTCGCGGAGAGGCGGCCGTACCGATTGGCCGACGGCGCGGCAATTCCGCCGCCGAAGGCGGTCAGCAGCTGCAGCGCGACTGGATGCGAGGGAATCCGTATCGCCACGGTGTCCTGGCCGCCCGTGAGCATCTCGGAAGTCTCGGCACTGCGGCGCATCACCAGTGTCAGGGGACCGGGCCAGAAACGCTGCGCGAGCAGCGTTGCCGTATCCGGCACCTCTGCGACCCAGCGCGACAGGAAGCGCGGGTTATCGATGTGCAGTATCAGTGGGTGCGCGGTCGGTCGACCCTTGGCCTCGAACACGCGGCGCAGCGCGGCCGGGTCGCGCGCGTTCGCGCCGAGGCCGTAGACGGTCTCGGTCGGGAACGCGACGAGTTCGCCGTTGCGCAGGGCGGCGACGGCTTCGTCGAGTTCCTGCTGGGTTGCGCGGCGGGTGCGAGCGGCTGGCATCCCCCCATTCTATCAAGCCGCAGCGAGCTGCCTGACCAGCGCTGCGGCAAGCTCGCGAAGTGTGAGCGGGGCCGAGCCTTCGGCTTTGTTGTTCGCAATTACTGTCACATCGCGCCCCTCGCGCAGCGCGGCTGCGCTCGCAGTCGCCAGTTCCGACCGCACCGCCGGGTCCGGGTCCAGCAGACGGTCAAACGGCGCGTAGCGCGTCCGGGCCGCCTCGTAGGTCTGCGAGCCATGCAGCAGCCAGCGCGCCAGTCGGGGTGACCCGGGCCGCCCCGGTGCGGCTTGCCACTGCGCGCCGACGCCCGGCATGCGCGGGTGGGCACAGGCGCAGTGCGTGGCGCCGGTGTCCAGCAGGAACTGCTGGTAGCGCCCCCCGAGCCGCAGCCGCGGAGGCAAGGTGGCGGCCAGTGCCCGCGTGGCGTCGTCGCAGGCCGCATGCCTCGGGCCGGTCGGCCCGAACAGGTCAACTTGATCGCCGGCAACCATGGCGGGGCGGACGCGTGCGGCAGGCGCGGTGGCCCGACCCTATTCGAGTGGCGCGCGTTCCCACGCGGCGCCGTTGCGCCGCAGCTCGTAGGTGGGCCAGTAGTGGCGGTCCAGCTTCAGCGTGATCACCTCTGGCGCGTTGTTCCACGCGACGGTGCGCAGCCGCAGCGAAGAGCGATCCGCCCGTCCGCCGACCACCTTCAGAAAGCTGTCCAGGTCCGGGGTCGGGATGCCGTCCACTTCAACGATTCGCCGGCCCGGAAACAGGCCGTAGCGGGTGGCCGGCGAGCCGTAGGCGAAGTACGCGACGTAGACGCCTTCGGCCGCCACGCCGCGCTGCGCCCGCATCGCCCGATGCGGTGCCTGCAGCGTCGCGCCGGCCCACTGCACCAGGCGATCCACGTCGACGCCAGACTGGGCAACGGTCGGGACATCCACGGACTGCTCGCGCCCGTCGCGCCAGATCGTGACATTGACGCGCTGCCGATCGGCGACAGCGCGCTCGACGTCGCGGAACCGCGTCACCAGCTTGCCGTCCACCGCCAGCACCAGGTCGCCCTGCTGCAGCAGTCGCTGCGCGGGCGACCCACCGACCAGCCGCACGACATTGAGCACCTGCCGCTCTGCCGAGCGGACCTGCTCGAGGCGCGCCAGCCATTCGCCGCTCAGCCCCAGGCGGCGCGCCCCGGCCAGCGGCTGTGCCGCGAACTCTGCCTCGAGCGAGTACAACGGCTTGCCACCCACGCGGGCCAACAGATCTGCAACCAGCTCAGCGTTGACCGCGCGACTCATCTGCTGCATTTCGCGGCCGCTCTCGTAGCCGAAGCTGGACCACAGGCCCCGCACCCGCCCGGCCTTGTCCGCGATCACGCCGTCTTCCGTGCCGGCTGTATTGGTCAGCGTGGCCACTTCCAGGTTCGCGTCACGGAACTGCATCGTCCGCGACAGCGGCAGGACGATCGGTTCGACATCGCCGATCAGGGTCTCGCGGGTCTTGATCTCGCCGTCGCGGCCCAACCCGACCACCCACACCGGTTCGCCGGCGACGAAGTCCGACGTGACCAGCTCAGCCGTCCGGATCGGCGTCTTGCCGATCAGCGATGGATCGAAGGACACGACGGCGAGGTTGTGCAGCGGATGGATGTACTCGACGCGGCCCGGAATCTCCAGCGTCCCCGCGAAGGTGAGCCGCACGTCGCCAACCGAGGCAGGAACCGTGTTGCGGTCCACGACAATCAGCCCGCGCGTGGCATCGATCAGCAGACCGGTGCCCGAATAGTTGCGCTCGGTGATGCCCGCTACCGAATACGGCATGTCGAACGCCACGCCGACCAGCGACGACGCGAGGCGCGCAGCGCGCGGATCCGCCGGCTTGCTGAACGTGGTGCTCCCGGCCGTGAGCGCGGCCGGCGCCGGGCCCGCAGGCAGATCAGCGCAGTCCCAGCGTCCTGCCACGTCGTTGCGATCGCAGCGGCGCGTGGGGAACCAGCGCCGGTCCATGCGCAATGACCGCAGCTGGCTGCCGTTAGGGTCGTCCATCGTGCTGAAGCGCAGGTTGGTCCGGTCACCGTCACCCAGCGTGCTGATCGCTGCGGTGAAGTCGTCTATGCCGCGCACCTCCTTGCCGCCGACCGCGGTGATCACGGAGCCGCGCGGCAGGCCGGCCGCGCCCAGCGCGTAGCCGGGATTAGCGACATAGGCGCCGCGCACCGGAATGTTGAAGTGACGCGCCTGCTGGTACGAGAGGGTGTGGACCACGCCGTCGCCCAGTTCCACGAACGAAGCCGGCGTGATCGCGTGCAGATCGCCGACGCCGATCGAGGCGCTGACCGGCTTGCCACCACGCGAAACCTGCAGTTGCACTTCGCGACCGACGCCATCGTCGAGCACCGCGGACAGGGGCTCGAACTGCGTGACGTACTCGCCGTTGACCTTGAGCAGGATGTCGCCCGGCTGCAGGACATTCTCGCTGGGCGAGCCGGGCTGCACTTCGCTCACGACCAGCATGCCGGTGTGGTCGGGGAAGCGCTTGCGCACGTCTTCCTCCGTAGTGCTGTCCAGACCGAGCCGCCGGAGTTCATCGTAGGGCAGATACGCGAACACGGTCTGCAGCGTGCCGCGCGGCACCGGCTTGCCCTGCTGGATCAGGTTGAGCGCGCGCCGCACGCGCGCCAGCGGCAGGTAGAAGCTGGACGCCGCGTTGCTGGCGCCGCCGGCGTTCAGCGCCACCACCCGGCCCTCGATGTCGACGACCGGCGACCCCGAGGAGCCACCGGACGTGCCGGAAGCGGCCTGCAGGTAGAAGGTATTGAAGTCGTTGTACTTGCCCACGCCGTACTCGGGCGCGGCGCGGTCCAGCTTTGCCAGCGTGCCCTGCAGGATCGAGAGCTGTTCGCCGGCATTGTTGCCGATCACGCGGATTTCACGCCCCACCTGGGCGCCTTCCGGATACAGCGGCAGTGCGCGCGGCTTGATGAAGCGCAGCTTCGAAGGGTCGTAGCGGTACAGGCCGAAATCGTGCACGGGATCGCGATAGACCGGGTACAGCTGCACTTCCTCACGGTTGAGGAACGTGGCCTCGGCCATCACCGGGCCCGGCGTCACCACGTGACGATTGGTGAGGATCAGGCCGCGCTCGGCGTCCACGACGAAGCCGGTGGCCTGCGAGGATGCGTTCCACTCGGTATCGAACGCGCGGGTCTGGTCGATCTCGATCGAGACGACGCTGCCGGCGATGCGCTCCAGCGTGGCAGCCCAGTCGCGTGACTCGGCGGCGGAGCCGGGCACGACGGCGGCCAGCGGCGCGCGGACCGCAGCGCTGGTGCGGGCCTCTGCAGCCCGGCCGCGGGCGGCAGCGTCCTGGGCCGGCAACTCGCCGGGCGCGACGCACAGGCTTGCCACCAGCAGGCCTGCCAGCAGTGCTCCGCCACGCTGGGTCACAGCGCGACCCCGAAACTCTCGCGGAACCGCGCGTGGAACTCACCCATCGAGAAACGATGATTCTGCGTGCCATGCTTCTCGATCTTCAGCGCTCCCATCAACGACGCCACGCGGCCGGTCTGCTCCCAGTCCAGTCCCTTCTGCAGGCCGTAGAGCAGGCCGGCGCGATAGGCGTCACCGCAACCGGTTGGATCCGAGATCTCGCGCGGCTTGCAGCCGGGCACCTCGATGCGCCGGCCGCCGGTGTAGATGTGCGAGCCCTCGGCGCCGCGCGTCACGACAAATGCCTTTACCTTGGCGGCGATCTGCTCCAGCGACATCCGGGTGCGCTCGCACAGCAGGCTCGCCTCGTAGTCGTTCGCCGCAACATAGGTTGCCTGGTCGATGAAACGCGACAGCTCGACGCCGTCGAACAGCGTCATGCCCTGGCCAGGGTCGAAGATGAACGGGATGCCGGCCGCGGCAAACTGCTCCGCGTGCTGGATCATGCCGTCGCGATTCTCGGGCGCCACGATTCCCATCGTGATGCCCGCGTTGCGGGGAATGCTGTTGATGTGCGCGCGGTTCATCGCTCCCGGATGGAAGGCGGTGATCTGGTTGTTGTCCGCATCGGTGGTGATGTACGCCTGTGGCGTGTACTCGTCGTCGAGCTCGCGGATGAACTCGGTGGAGATGCCGCAGGTGCCGAGCCACGCCCGATACGGCGCAAAGTCGTTGCCCACCGCGGCCATGATCCGCCCCTCGCCGCCCAGCAGCTTGAGGTTGTAGCCGATATTGCCCGCGCAGCCGCCGAAATTGCGGCGCAGTGCGGGCACGAGGAAGGCCACATTGAGCATGTGGATGCGGTCGGGAAGGATGTGGTCCTTGAAGCGACCCTCGAAGACCATGACCGTGTCGTAGGCCACGGAACCGCAGATCAGCGCTGTCATAGAGTCTCCAGGGTTCGAAACAGATTCAGTCGGCCAGGACCAGTATCCAGACCACGATCAATAGCACGAAGGCGAGGAACACGGCCGCAGATCCGATGTCCTTGGCCAGGCCAGACAGGGGATGCTGCTCCAGGCCCACCCGGTCGACGGTGGCCTCGATCGCGCTGTTGAGCAATTCCACGATCAGGATCAACAGCATCGGCGAGATCAGCAACGCCCGCTCGACGCCATTGCCGCCGACCCAGAGGCCGAGCGGCAACACCACTACCGAGAGCGCGAGTTCCTGCCGGAACGCGGCTTCTTCGCGGAATGCGCCGGCGAATCCCTTGGCACTGTTGCCGAAGGACTTCAGGATCCGCGCCAGGCCCTGCGGCTTGGGTCGATCGCTGAGGCTCACGAGGTCACTCGCAGCTGGCGCAGAAGCACGTCGGGCAGGCGCACGCGGGGCCGGCTCAGCCGGCAACCGCCGCAGCCGGTTTCCACGTCAGGTCGAGCTGGCGCGCGGCACGGACGTCGTCGAGCCTTCGCACGGGCATGGTGTGCGGCGCACGCTTGAGCAGATCCGCATTCTGGCCGGCCTCGGCCAGGATCGCGACCATCGCCTCGATGAAACCATCCAGCGCTTCCTTGCTCTCGGTCTCGGTCGGCTCGATCAACAGGCACTCGGGCACCAGCAGCGGGAAGTAGGTGGTCGGCGCGTGGAACCCATAGTCAAGCAGACGCTTGGCGAAGTCCATCGCCGTCACGCCGAGTTCCCTCGCCTGGCGTTTCATGGTGATGATGAACTCGTGGCTGGCGCGCCGTGTCGGGTACGCCGCATCGAAACCGGCCGCGCGCAGCCGGGCCATCAGGTAGTTCGCGTTCAGCGTGGCGTATTCCCCGACGCGCGCCATGCCGTCGCGACCCAGCATGCGCATGTATATGTAGGCGCGCAGCAGCACGCCCGCGTTGCCCATGAACGCGGACAGGCGCCCGATCGACTGCGGCAGGTCGGCCTCCGCTAGCCAGCGATAACGGACGCCTTCGCCATCGGCGCCGCCATCGCGCCCGACGATCGGAATGGGCAGGAACGGCATCAGGCGGGCGGAAACACCGACGGCGCCTGCCCCCGGGCCGCCGCCGCCGTGCGGCGTGGAGAAAGTCTTGTGCAGGTTCATGTGGATCACGTCGAAGCCCATGTCCCCGGGCCGCACTTTGCCGAGTATCGCGTTGAGGTTGGCGCCGTCGTAGTACAGCAGCCCGCCGGCATCGTGGACGATCTTCGCCACGTCCGCGATCCGGCGTTCGAACACGCCAAGCGTGGATGGATTGGTCAGCATGATGCCGGCCGTATTCGGACCGACGACCGCCTTGAGCGCGGCGAGGTCCACGTCACCCTCTGCGTCTACCGGAATCTCGCGCACGATGCAGCCGCACATCGTGGCCGTGGCCGGATTGGTGCCGTGTGCCGCCTCCGGCACGATGATCTCGTTGCGGGCCAGGTCGCCGAGTGCGCGGTGATAGGCGCGGATCATCGCGACGCCGGCGAACTCGCCATGCGCGCCCGCCATCGGATTCAACGACACGCCCTGCATGCCGGTTACTTCCTTGAGCATCTCCTGCAGCTCGAACATGCAGGCGAGGAACCCCTGCCCCTGCGACGCCGGCGCCAGCGGATGCCGGCCGAGGAACTCGGGCAGCATGGCGTACTGGTGACAGGCCTTCGGGTTGTATTTCATCGTGCACGAGCCCAGTGGGTAGAAGTGCGTATCGATCGAAAAGTTCAACTGCGACAGGCGGGTGAAGTGACGCACCACTTCCAGCTCGCTGACCTCGGGCAGCAGCGGCCGGGTGCGGCGCCGCAGCGCCGCCGGAATCGGGCTCGGACGATCCGCCGCAGCGGGCCATTGCGCCGTGGCGCCGCGACCCGGGCGGGAGTACTCGAAGATCGACTGTTCAGCATTGCGTGACATGTGTGGAATCTCCCTCGGGCTCAGGCTGCGCGGGCCGCTTTGACGGCGGTGCCCAGCGCCGCCGCATAGCGCTCGATATCGGCGTGGGTCTTGGTCTCGGTGGCGCACACCAGCAGCGCGTTGCCGAGCTCCGGATAGTCGGCGGACAGGTCCAGGCCGCCGAGGATGCCGTCGCGCTCCAGCGCGGCCAGCACCGGCGCGACCGGTCGGTCGAAGCGCAGCACGGCTTCGTGGAAGCGCGCGCCCTCGAACGCTGCTGTCACGCCCTTGACGCGCGTCAGCGCCTCGACCAGTTCGGCACTGCGCTGCAGGGAAGCTTCGGCCACCCGCGCCAGCCCCACCGGTCCCATCAGCGACATGTGAATCGTGGCCGCGGTCATCAGCAGACCCTGGTTGGTGCAGATGTTCGAGGTGGCCTTGCCACGGCGGATGTGCTGCTCGCGCGCCTGCAGTGTCAGCGTAAACCCGGGCTTGCCGTCCAGGTCGACGGTGCGTCCGACGATGCGGCCGGGCATCGAGCGCACGTATTCCATCCGGGTCGTCATGAAGCCGAAGTACGGTCCACCCGACGACATCGGCACGCCCATCGGCTGACCATCGCCGACGACGATGTTCGCGCCCTTCGCGCCCCACTCTCCCGGCGGCTTCAGCACCGCCAGCGACAGTGGATTCACGGACGCGATGACCATGATGCCTTGCGAATGCGCCCAGTCCGTCAGTGCGTCGACAGCCTCGAGCTGGCCGAAGAAGTTCGGCTGCTGGATCATCAGTGCCGTGATGTCCTCGCCCTCGAAGCGCCGCAGCGCCGCCAGGTCGATGCAGCCCGTGCTGCGCACGTAGGGCACCGTCTCGAATCGCATGCCCTGGTTGCCGGCGGTCGACACCGCGACCTTGCGGTAGTGCGGATGCAACGTCGATGGCACCAGCACGCGCAGGCTCTTGGAGCGCCGGTGCGCGCGCGCCGCCATCAGTGCGGCCTCGGCCACCGCCGAGCCGCCATCGTACAGCGAGGCGTTCGAGACCTCCATGCCGGTCAGGCTCGCCATCATCGTCTGGTATTCATAGATCAACTGCAGCGTGCCCTGGCTCGCTTCTGCCTGGTACGGCGTATACGCGCTGTAGAACTCGCCGCGCGAGGTGATCGCCCAGACCGCAGCCGGGATGTGATGCTCGTAGGCGCCGGCGCCGAGGAAGCACAGTGGACGCCCGTCGAGGCGCGCGCGACCAGACATCAGCCGCCCGATTTCCATTTCGCTGAGTGCGTCCGGTATGCCCGCGAGTCCCTGCACGCGCAACTCGGGCGGGATCTCGTCGAACAGCGACTCGATGTTCGGCGCGCCGATGGCGGCGAGCATCTCGCGCACGTCGGACTCGGTATGCGGGATGAAAGGCATGGCTTCAGTTTCCTTCGGCGGCAAGCTGGGCGGAGTAAGCGTCTGCATCGAGCAGCGCGGACAGCTCGGCAGGGCTGGAGGGGCGCAGCCGCAGCAGCCAGCCACCGCCGTAGCAGTCCTTGTTGATCAGCTCCGGTTCGGCGCCGAGCGCGGCATTGCCGTCGAGCACTTCACCCGCGATCGGACTGTAGACATCCGAGGCAGCCTTGACGGACTCGACCACCGCGCAGGCCTCGCCGGCCTTGAGAGCGCGGCCGGCGACCGGCACGTCGACGAACACGAGATCGCCGAGTGCGGCCTGGGCGTGATCGGTGATGCCGACCTCGCAGCTGCCGTCAGGCAGGCTGCGGACCCATTCGTGCGACTTGGTGAAGCGGAGATCGGGGGGTACGTGACTCATGGCGCGGGCCCTTTCGAAGCGATTGGCAGGATGGAGATGCGGTTGAATACCGTCAGCGGCTCAGGACGCGAGCGGGATCAGGATGCGGCCATTGCGGACGAACGGCAGCTTGACGACCCGCGCTGGCAGCAGTTTGCCGCGGACATCGACCTGCACCGCAGCGCCGGTGCCGCGCGGCACGCGCGCGAATGCGATCGAACGCTGCAGGGTCGGAGAGAACGTGCCGCTGGTGACCTCGCCTTCACCGACACCGGGCACCAGCACCCGCTGGTGCGAGCGCAACACGCCTCGCTCCTCGAGCAGCAGGCCGACCAGCCGCGCCGACGTGCCCGCGGCCTTGTGGGCCTCGAGTGCGGCGCGACCGACGAAGTCCCTCGATGCCGGCTCGAAGGCCACGGTCCACGCCAGCCCGGACTCGAGCGGGTGACGCGATTCATCCATGTCGTTGCCGTAGAGGTTCATACCCGCCTCGAGGCGCAGCGTGTCGCGTGCGCCGAGCCCGCATGATGCAACGCCCGCGGAATTCAGCGCGCGCCACAGCCCGGCGCACTCTGCGACCGGCAGCATCACTTCGAAACCGTCCTCGCCCGTGTAGCCGGTGCGGGCGACGAACCACTCGCCGGCCGCGCGACCGAAGAACGGTTCGAGTGCGCGGCAGGGATCGCGGTCGGCAGCCGGCAGTTGCGCCAGCACGGCCGCGCGAGCCTGCGGACCCTGCACGGCAAGCATGCCCAGGTCGAGGCGCTCGGTAATCGTGACATCGGCGTGCCATTCGGCCGCGCGCGCGCGCATCCACGCCAGGTCCTTGTCGCGGGTGCCGGCATTGACCACCGCGCGGAAGAAAGTCTCGGACAGGAAGTAGACGATCAGGTCGTCGAGCACCGTCCCCTGCGGAGTCAGCAGGCAGCTGTAGAGCGCCTTGCCAGGCAGCTTGAGCTTGCCGACGTCGTTGGCGATCAGGCGGCTGAAGTAGCCCCGTACGCCCGGACCGGCCACGTCGACCACGCACATGTGCGAGACGTCGAAGACGCCAGCCGCGCGGCGTACCGCATGGTGTTCCTCGATCTGGGAACCGTAGTTCACCGGCATGTCCCAGCCGCCGAAGTCGACCAGGCGCGCGCCGAGCGCGACGTGCAGATCGTATAGAGGAGTGCGGCGTCCCATTGGCAGAGGCTCCCGAGCAAGCGCAACCGAAGCCGTCCGCAACAGCAAAAAGGGCGGCGTGGCGCCACTGATGGCACCACGCCGCCCCTCTGTCCTTGGACCTGAGAGATCGGGCTCCGCGCAGACGGCGCGGTGCCGCTCCCCTTCGGTGGGCCTGGCGACAGCGCGAGGCTGTCTCAGTGCCGCTCTCCAGAGTTCACCTTCGACCTGCGGTTCGTTTGCCTGAGCGTTTCCGGGCGGAACTTGCGCCTTCGGCGTTCCAGCCCCCAAGCGCTTGAGGGGCCGGACTCTCTCCCGCGAGGTCGGACTTCGCGAACCCGACGATGATATCAGCTTCATGTCGCCGCGGTGTGCGCTGCGCATCAGCTGGCCGGGCGGATGGCCGGCCGCCGCGACATATGTCTGGCGAACCGCGGCGGTGTTCTAGAATCCTCCGCATGGCAACTCGACTCTCCAGGTCAATCGCGAGACTGGCGGTGCTGACTCCCGCCGCCCTGATTGCGGGCACCGCAGTTGCGGCGCCAGACCACGGCAAGGCACTTCACGCCCTGTTCGAGTCGACCTGGCAGCGCGAGCTGGCCAACGCACCGCAGTCGGCAACCTACCTGGGCGACACGCGCTTCAACGATCGCTGGACCGACATGTCGCTGGCAGCGCTGGAAGCGCGCCACGTCGAGGACGTCGCCACACTGGCCACGCTGCGCCGGCTGCCGCGGACCGGTCTGAAGCCCGCCGACCAGCTGGACTACGATCTGTTCGAGCGCGAGTACTCGCAGCGACTGGCTGCCTGGCGCTTCAGGCCTTTTCTCTATGCGATCGACCACCAGGCCGGCATCCAGACGCTCTCGGAGATCGCCGAAGTGCTGCCCTTCCATAGCATCAAGGACTACGAGGACTGGAACGCGCGGCTCGAACGGCTGGGCGCGCTGGTCGATCAGCACATCGCCCTGCTGGATCTTGGCGCACGCGAGGGGCGCACCCAGCCGCGTGTGATCATGGAGCGCCTGCGCCCGCAGCTCGCGGCGCAGGCCGTGGCTCGCGCGGACGAGAGTCCTTTCTTCGCGCCGTTCACCCGCTTCCCGGAATCGATCCCGGCAGCGGACCGTGCGCGCCGCGAGGCGCGCGGCCGCCCAACGAACCACAGCCTCGTGCTGCCCGCGTATCGACGGCTGCAGACGCATTTCATCGAACGCTACCTGCCCGCCACGCGTACTTCGGTCGGCATCTCGGACACGCCGGACGGCGCGGACTTCTATCGCGAGCGCATCGCATACCACACCACCACGACCAGGCTCTCCGCCGACGAGATCCACGCGATTGGCCTTGCCGAGGTGGCGCGCATCCGCGCCGCGATGACCGCGATAAAGGAACAGGTCGGCTTCAAGGGGTCGCTCGCGGAGTTCTTCGGCTTCCTGCGCACCGATCCGCAGTTCTATTACAAGACGCCGCAGGAGCTGTTCGACGCCTACCAGGTGATCGCCAAGCGGATCGATCCCAACCTGGTACGGTTGTTCGGCAAGCTGCCGCGAACGCCCTACGGATTGCGTGCGATCCCCGCGACCAGTGCGCCGAACACCACGACTGCGTACTACCAGCCTCCGGCGCTGGACGGCACCCGCCCGGGCTACTACTACGTGAACCTCTACCGCCCGGAAGTGCGGCCCAAATGGGAGATGGAAGTGCTGTCGGCGCACGAAGCCGTGCCCGGCCATCACCTGCAGATCGCACTCGCCTACGAACAGTCAGGAATGCCCGCTTTTCGCCGCAATGCGGGCTATACGGCCTACGTCGAGGGCTGGGCGCTGTACTCCGAGAGCCTCGGCGGCGAGCTCGGCCTCTACCAGGACCCTTACTCGAAATTCGGCCAGCTCACCTACGACATGTGGCGGGCCGTGCGACTGGTCGTCGACACGGGCCTGCATGCAATGGGCTGGTCGCGCCAGCAGGCCATCGAGTACTTCAAGGACAACGCGCCGCGCACGGAGGCCGACATCATCAACGAGATCGACCGCTACATTGCCTGGCCCGGCCAGGCGCTGGCCTACAAGGTCGGGCAACTGCGTATCCGCGCGCTGCGCGCCGTGGCCGAGGCTGCGCTCGGTTCGCGGTTCGACATCCGCGCGTTTCACGACGCCGTGCTCGCGACCGGCGCCGTGCCGCTCGACGTGCTCGAAGCGACCACGCGCCGCTGGATCCTCGCGCAGCAGGCAGCCGCGCCTGCGGACAGGGGAGCGAGTCCATGATCGAGAGGCGTCGCAGCGTCAGCACCCTGGTTGGCGGCGTCCGCGTCGGCGGCTCGGCGCCGATCGTCGTGCAGTCCATGACCAACACCGACACGGCGGACGTCGAGGGCACGGTCGCGCAGGTACGCGCACTGGCACGCGCCGGTTCGGAGCTGGTGCGCGTCACGGTGAACACCGATGAGGCCGCCGCCGCCGTACCGCTGGTCCGGGAACGACTGGACCGCGCGGGTGTGCGGGTGCCCCTGATAGGCGACTTCCATTTCAATGGCCACAAGCTGCTGAAGGCCCACCCGGCCTGTGCCGAAGCGCTGGCCAAGTACCGCATCAACCCGGGCAACGTCGGCCGCGGCAGCAAGCGCGATCCGCAGTTCGCCGAGATGATCGAAGTGGCCTGCCAGTACCGCAAGCCGGTGCGCATCGGCGTCAACTGGGGCAGCCTGGACTCCGACCTGCTGACGCGGATGATGGACGAGAACAACGCCCTGCCTGCGCCGCGCAGCGCCAATGAGATCATGCGCGCGGCGGTCGTGGAGTCCTGCCTGCAGAGCGCGGCGCGCGCCGAGGAACTCGGGCTGCCGCACGACTGCATCGTCCTCTCGGCGAAGGTCAGCGGCGTGCAGGACCTGATCGCGATCTACCGCGAGCTTGCGGCGCGCTGCGACTACCCATTGCACGTCGGGCTGACGGAAGCGGGCATGGGCAGCAAGGGCATCGTCGCCTCCACTGCCGGCATCGGTGTGCTGCTGCAGTCCGGTATCGGCGACACGATCCGCGTCTCGCTGACACCGGAGCCGGGCGGCGACCGTACCCAGGAAGTCATCGTGGCGCAGGAGATCCTGCAGACCATGGGCCTGCGCGCCTTCATGCCGATGGTGATTGCGTGCCCCGGCTGCGGTCGAACCACCAGCACCTATTTCCAGGAACTGGCGCAGCGCATCCAGTCCCACATCCGGCACAGGATGCCGGAATGGCGCCGCCACTACACCGGCGTCGAGGAGATGAACGTGGCCGTCATGGGCTGCGTCGTCAACGGCCCGGGCGAGAGCAAGCACGCGAACATCGGCATCAGCCTGCCCGGCACGGGCGAGCGCCCGATTGCGCCGGTGTACGAGGATGGCGAGAAGACCGTGACGCTGAAGGGCGAACGCATCGCCGAAGAGTTCCAGGACCTGGTCGAGCGCTACATCGAACGCCGCTTCCCGCGCCGCGACGCGCCGAACCCCGACACCACCCTCGCTGCGCCGGCAAGCGGCGCGAAAGGAACATCATGAGTACCAGCTCCACCCTGCCCGATCGGCGTTGCGTCCCCTGCGAGGGGGGCGTGCCGTCACTCGACCGTGCGGCCGCCGAACGCCTGCTGCAGCAACTTGCCGCCGGCTGGTCGCTGGATGCCGAAGCGCGGCTGCTGCAGCGCGCCTTCAGCTTCAAGGATTTCTACCGGACCATGAGCTTCGTCAACGCCGTGGCGCATGTGGCCAACATCGAGGACCATCACCCGGACCTCGAGGTCGGCTACGACTACTGCCGCGTGCGTTACAGCACGCACGCGATCGGCGGGCTGTCCGAGAACGATTTCATCTGCGCCGCAAAGATCGACCGGCTCACCGCCTGAGTCGCGCCCGGGCCACGGCGGGCAGGTCGCCGTCGAGGCCGAGTGCGCGCTCGACGAGCAGCCGCTTCAGCGGTGTGGCCGCGTCCACCCAGCCCAGCGTGCGCTGGGCAAGCCGGCCGGCAGGGTCGCGGCCGAACGCCAGGAACCTGTTGAACAGGTCCAGCGCGGTCGACATCAGCTCGTTCTCGTGCCTTCGCCAGCGTTCGTAGCCGCGCAGCACCCGCAGCGCACCCGGATCCTCGCCTGCGGCAGCGGTCAGCGACTCGGCGAGCGCTGCGGCGTCCAGCAATCCCAGGTTGAGGCCCTGGCCGGCAAGCGGGTGAACCACATGCGCGGCATCGCCAATCAGTGCGCAGCGCTCGCGTATGTACGTTGAAGCCTGCAGCCGGCGCAGCGGAAAGGTCAGCCGGTCGCTCGCCAGCGTCAGCGTGCCGAGCACCCCGTCGCTGGCTTCGGTGAGTGCGGCGGAGAACGCCGCCGGCTCGAGCGCCAGCCGGGCGCGCGCATCCGCCTCGGCCAGCGACCAGACGATGGAGCATTCGCCGCCGGCCAGCGGCAGCAGTGCCAGGGTGCCGTGGCCGAGGAAGCGTTGCCAGGCGGTGTGCTCGTGCGGGTGCTCGCAGTGCACGGTCGCGACGATCGCGAGCTGCGAATAGTCCTGGCTCTCGGCCGGCAGCATCGCCAGGCGCCGCACCGTCGAGCGCGCGCCGTCCGCGCCCACCAGCAGCTTCGCCTCGACATCGAGCCCCGGTCCACGCAGGCGCACGCATTGGTCCTCGAACAGGACGGACTCGACCCGGCCGGCCAACGTGACGCCGCCGCGGGCATGAAACGCCCCGGCTGCGGCGGACTGCAGCGCAGCATGCTCGACGATCCAGCCGAGGTCCGGTTCATCGAGCAGCGCCGCATCGAACGTCAGCGCCCCGGGCGAACGCGGCGCCACGGACTCCGGCCAGACGTGCATCCGCTGGTACGCCGCACAACGCCCTGCGGCGATCGCCGGCCAGCTCCCAGCTGCGCGCAGGATGCGCTCGCTGGAGCGCGACAACGCGAACACCCGCAGATCGCGCTGCGCGGCGCCCGCCGCCGGCGCGGCTGACGCCGCATTGCCCGCAACCGGATCATCGCGATCCACCAGCAGCACTCGCGACCGCGGCGATGGCTCTGCTCCCAGCAGCAACGCGCCGAAACTGGCGCCCACCGGCCCGCCACCGACGATGGCGACGTCGTAGCGCTGCGCGGCACCCACCGCGGCACTCACCGCGGCACTGGGGTGACCGCGGGATCGATGACCGGCAGGCCGCGCGCCAGCCGCGGGTTTGCACCGCCGAAACCCCAACTGACGCGCGCCAGCGCCGCCTTGGCGGGTGGCAGCAGGTCGAAGGCCAGCAGCCCTGCGTTGCGCAGCGCCGGTACGCCAGGGCGATCATCGCGGAACAGCTTGACCAGGCCATCGGTGAAGCGCGTCACGCCGTCGCGATCGACCGCGCGACTGGCGGCGAACGACTGCAATACGGCCGGCGCGCCCACATCGTCACCCGCATGGTTCGCGAGCGACTCGGCCAGCAGCGCCGCGTCGCGCAGACCCAGGTTGAAGCCCTGCCCGGCGATCGGATGCAGCGCCTGCGCCGCATTGCCGATCAGCGCCGTGCGCGCCGCCGTCACGCCAGCGGCGCGACTGAGAGCGAGCGGATAGGCGGCACGCCGCCCCACCCGCGTGAACTTCCCCACACGCCAGCCAAAGCAGGCCTGGAGGTCGTGCAGGAACGCCGCGTCCGGCATCTGCAGCGCACGCTCGGCCGCCGCGGGATCCAGCACCCAGACCGCGCCGAACGCGCCGCTCGCCAGCGGCAACAGCGCCACCGGCCCGGTGGGCGTGAAGCGTTCGTACGCGGTGCCGTCCGGTGCGCGCGTGGCTTCGACATGCGCCGTCAGCGCCACCTGCGCGTAGTCCTCCATTTCCGCGCCCAGCCCGGCCGCGGCGCGCAGCAACGACCGCGCACCGTCCGCGGCAACGGCCAGTCGTGCCCGCAGGGTCTGGACCTCGCTGCCGGAGCGCACATCGAGTTCGACGAAGTCGGCCTGCACCCGCGCCGCGGTGACGCTCGCCGGCATGAAGCGCCGTACCTGCCCGGCCTCGAGCAGTCGGGCCTGCAAGGCCCGGCCGAGGACGCGGTTCGTCACGACATAGCCGAAGGCGTCGACACCCTGCTCCGCGGCGTCGAGCCGCGCGAAGCCGAAGCGGCCCGCGTCCGAGACATGAATCCGCCGGATTGCAGCGGCCTCGGCCGCAACACCAGCCCAGACGCCCAGCGTCTCGAAGATCTGGCGCGTCGAATTGCCCAGCGCCGTCGTTCGATCGTCGAAACTGGGCTGCGCCGCGCCGCTGTCGGGGGCGGTGCCCTCGACCAGCGCCACGCGCCAGCGCGTCGCGCCGAGTGCAATCGCGAGGCTCGCACCGACCAGCCCGCCGCCGACGATGACGATGTCGTAGTCGGTATCGGGCGCAGCGCTCATGACGCGAGCATCAGCGATTCGATCTCCACCGCGCCCTTGGGCACGCCGTCCGTGAGCACTTCGCGCCCGTCGCGCGTGACCAGCACGTCGTCCTCGATGCGGATGCCGATGCCCTGGAAGCGGCGCGGCACGCCAGCCAGCCCCTTCGGGATGTACAGGCCCGGCTCGATCGTCAGCACCATGCCCGGTTCCAGCACCCGCCACTCGTCGGCGATCTTGTAGTCACCGACGTCGTGGACGTCCATCCCCAGCCAGTGACCGGTGCGATGCATGTAGAACTTGCGATAGGCCTGCGACTTGATCAGCGTCGGCACACGGCCCTTGAGCAGGCCGACGCGCACCAGTCCGGCCGTCAGCACCTGCACGGCCGCGTCGTGCGGTTCGTTCCAGTGATTCCCGGGTCGCACCTTGGCGATGGCGGCGAGATTGGCATCCAGCACGATGTCGTACAACGCGCGCTGTTCGGGGGTGAAGCGGCCATTGACCGGAAAGGTGCGCGTGATGTCCGAGGCGTAGCACTGGTGCTCGCAGCCCGCGTCGATCAGCAGCAGGTCGCCGTCACGCAGCACGGCGTCGTTCTCGCGGTAGTGCAGGATGCAGGCATTGACGCCGCCCGCGACGATCGGCTGGTACGACGTATCGGCATTGGCCTTGCGGAACTCATGGGTGAGTTCCGCCATCAACTGATACTCATACTGCCCGGGCCGGCAGACCCGCATCGCACGCACGTGCGCGCGGGCCCCGATACGCGCCGACTCGCGCATCAGCGCGGCCTCGGCCCGGCTCTTGATGAGCCGCATGTCGTGCAGCACGTGCTCCAGTGCCACGATCTCGTACGGGCCGTGCCGCCCCTGACGGGCCTGCGTGCGCAGGCCGTTCACCCAGCCCACGATGCGCTGGTCGAACTCGCGGTTGACGCCCACCGTGTAGTAAACCTTGGCGCGGTTCTCCATCAGCCCCGGCAGGATGTCGTCGATGTCGTCGATCGGGAAGGCATCGTCCGCACCGTAGGAGCGCTTCGCCCCGTCAGGACCGGCGCGACGACCGTCCCAGGTTTCGCGCAGCGGGTCCCGGTCGCGCACGAACAGCACGAACTCGCCCTGCTCGCGTCCGGGCACGAGTACCACCACGGCTTCGGGCTCGCCGAACC
>JANPDV010000216.1:0-2458 GCA_031431655.1 Gammaproteobacteria bacterium
GGCGCACGACGCGGCGCGCCGCGGCGCCGAACCATTGCTTGGCGAGCGCGTCGATCCCGGCATCGGCTTGGATCGACGACGTCTCGACCGCGGGCAGACTCGCTTCCGGCGGCGGGACGGCAGTGCCAGGGTCAGCCACTACTGCCGCCGCCGCGCCGGCCACCACATCGAACTGGGCCGCCTCCTGCTCGGTCGAGGGAGAATCCAGGGGGGAAACATCGGTCGGCACGTAGAGCCCGACCAGCTTGAACGCGCTCGGCGCGAGCGCCGTGACGGCGGGCGCATCGGCCTTCGCTTCGCCGAACAGGTGCGCGCCGACAAGGCGCGCCAGGTCCTGTTCCGAGAAACGAGGGGACCCCACCGCGTCCGCATCCGTCGCCGCGACCTGAGGAGCCGCCGCGGTCACCGGACTCAGCAGTCCGCGCACGAACCACGCAAGCTGCAGGATCAACAGCACCGCGGCCACGCCCGCAACGACGTGCGGCGCGTGCTGCTGCAGGCGCTTCGCATCGAGGCGTCGCAGCAGCCGGCTCCAGCACGAATCAACCTCGAATCGGTTCAGATTCGCGCGAGCGGTGCCCTGCAGGCCCGTCGTCTTGCCCAACGTGTCGGTCAGTCCGGTCATGTCGTGATCGGTCCTCGTCGTGGCCGTCTCGGGGCCGCCCGACGCCGTTCTTGTTCCGGCGTCCGTGGGCGGCCCCGCCGCACCGCCGACCCGCGCGTCTGCGTCTCGCGCCAGTCGGATCCCACCGAGATCGAGCGGCGGGTCGCACACGGAGAGGCTTGGTCCGGGGGGAGTCCCCCGGAAGGGTCGGGGGTCCTAACAATCCCCCTCACCTCGTTTCCTCACGTGTCGCCGTTCGTTCGGTTCGCGATCAGGCTGCGCCCGAGAAAAACGTGCCGACAAGGGGGTGGGCGCGAAAACGGGATTCTTCATTTTCGAAAGACCACAGCGAAGGGCTGATTTGCGGGATTGCCCGCTTTTTGTAGCCCTCGTGCGCACAACGCGGAACGCCTATGTTTTCCGAGGCTGAAGCATGTGCGATGGTCGTCAATCGGGGCCGATCAAAAACCCCGTAGCCAAATGCCGACGCGCTTTTGCGGGATTCTTCTTTCGTCAAATAGTTTGAGAGCGGCCCGCAACGGTCCACGATGCGGCCATTATTAGGGCCGGGTGCGCGGGGTGGCCCTGTCGGTCTCGTGCGACAGTTGGCAACAACAGCGTTGCGGGAGCACAGTGCGCGCGAGTCAGGGCGGCACCGATCTCGCTTGGCTTCCGATCGGTGCCAGCAACAACGAACGAATACCAAGTCTCCAGCATCACGGTGCGCCGTGCGGGAGCGTGTGATGGCGAAGAAGCGCAATGTGATGGCGCGCCGGGTCCGTCGGCGTGCAAGTCCTGCGAACGTCGCCGCCGCCGCGACGCCGCCGTCGGCGCATCCGCAGGCCCATCGGCGCGGTGATCGACGGGGCGTCGGACCGGGACGCCAGGGGAACGTGCTACGTGCCAAGCTCTCCCTGCGGGTCCCCGAAGCGATGCGCCGCGAGATCGCGATCCGCGCGGTGCTGGAAAACCTGACTCAAGAACGCTGGGTCGCCCATGCGCTCGTGTCGAAGCGGGCCCGCGCAGCAGCCCTCGCGCTGACTCCCGCGTCCTCGCGACCGGGACTGCGTCATATACACCGAAAACGACCCGCCCGCTCGCTGCAGGCCGAGATCCTGGACGCCACGGGCGACGGATCACCCACTGATGAACGTCGGGTTCACTTCACGGTCTGGGTCTCGCTCGCCCTACGACTCGAGCTGCGCCACCTCGCCAAACAGGTCGCGCACGTGACGCTCCGGGAGTTCGTGACCGGGGTCCTGCAGTGGTACATGGTGCTGCACCCCCGCCGTGAGGTCGGCGCGAGCGCGGGGATCGGCGAGCGCGAAGCGCAGGACGCCTGGGATTCGTTGGACGAGGAGGGCGGCGAGTCAGATCAACGGGAGAGCGCCCCGTGACCCGCTACGCCGCCTCGCCTCTCTTCTCGCGCGAGAAACTGCCCGCGTTGGTGATCGTGGCCGCCGCGCATCTGGCGCTCGGCGTTGCGGTGCTGCGCGGCTCGGCGTTCCTGGACCTGGAGACCGCGGTGCTGGAGGCGGCGCGCGGCGGCGGCACTCGGATGGAAGTCGCGCTGCTGACCGAAGCATTGCCGCCGGAGCCCACGTCGACCCCGGACGCGATCACAGCCCCACCGTCCATTGCCGTGGAGCTGGAAGCGCCTGCCGATCTGGGGCTGCTGGACCCCGAGGCGGAGCGGCTGCAGGGGCTGTATCTCGGGCAGATCCGTGCGCGAATCGAGCGGATGTGGCACGAGCTGCTGGGCGCGCGATTGCCTGCTCGCCGCGAAAACTGTCGGGTCGTGATCGAGGAGACTGCGCGCGGCGAGGTGCATTCCGTGCAGATCGAACGCTGCAG
>JANPDV010000217.1:0-1773 GCA_031431655.1 Gammaproteobacteria bacterium
CGGCGCGGCAACGTCGTGGAGCTCGATGCGGCGCGCGCCAGCAGGGCGGCCGCGGCATCCGCCGCCGCACCCGCTGCCGCGATGCCCGACGCCGCCGGCGCCCGCGCCTGGCGGCCGGCACCGCTGTGGTTCAGCGTCGCGGCCTGCGTCGCGCTGGTGTCCGGCGTGCTCACGTTCGCTTTCCTCGCCAGGCCCACCGACGCGATTGCCAGCGCGCTGGTGGAGCACATGGCCGACGAGGCGGAAAGCTGGACGGAAACGCGCGTCGTGCCGCAGTCCGCGCTGGACCTGGTGCTGCGCCGTTCCGGCGTGCGGCTGGACGCCGGCGGCGCGGCCGATGTCGTTTACGCGCACAGCTGCTTCTTTCGGGGCCGCTATGTGCCGCACCTGGTGGTGCGTACGGCCCAGGGTCCGGTCACGGTGCTGGTGCTGCCGGGCGAACCGGTGCAGGAACGCACCAGCTTCAGCGAGGGTGGCTACTCGGGGGTACTGATGCCGGGTACGGCGCTCGGGGCCGCGGCGGACAGCAGCGGCGCGCCGGCGCGGCCGAGCTTCGCGATCCTGGCGCGCGGTGCGCTGCGCGTCGATGTCGATGACATTGCGCGGCGCCTCGCGCCAGTGCTGTCGGTCGGCAATCCCTAGGAATCAAGCACGCCGCAGCCGCCAGCGTGCGCGGGGTCCAGCACGCCGGCCAGCCACGGCAGCCATGCGCGCATCCGCTCATCGAACAGATAGGGCGGGTTGACGATCGCGAGCCCCGAGCCGTTGAGCCCGACGCGTGAATCCAGCGGAAATCGCCATAGTTCCGAGAACCGCACGGACCGTGGCTTGACGCAGTCGACCACGGCCCGACGCCAGTTCGCGGCATCACGGCCGAGCTTGATGGGATACCAGACCACGAGCACGCCGGTTTCGAAGCGCTGCAGCGCTGCCTGCAGGCCGGCCTCGACCCGGCGATAGTCCTCGCGCGTCTCCTCGTAAGGCGGATCGATCAGCACCAGCGCACGGCGCTCGACCGGCGGCAGCTCGCTCGCCAGCGCCGCGAAACCGTCACCGTGTCTCAGCCGGGTGCGGGGCTGGCGTTCGAACTCGCGCCGCAGTGCGATGAACTCGTCCTGCTGCGCCTCGATCAGCAGCGCGCGGTCGACGTCGCGCAGCCGATTCAGCATCAGCGCCGGCGATCCCGGGTAGGCCTGCCGGCTGCCGCGCGTGCGCTGCTCCGACCGCACCGCCTCGATGTAATCCGTGATTTCGGCCGGCGCCGCTCCGGCGGCGCCGCTGCCGTCGGCGACCGCGCGCATCAGCCGCAGCACGCCATCGCCCGCTTCGCCTGTCGTCACCCCCGGCTGGTCGAGATCGTAGGTGCCGCGACCGGCGTGGGTGTCGAGGTACAGGAGCCCCTTCGGCTTGCGCTGCATCGCCGCCAGCAGCGCCAGCAGCGTAACGTGCTTGTGCACGTCCGCGAAATTGCCGGCGTGGTGGGCGTGGAGGTACTTCATGGTGCAATCAGTCCGGACCCGACGAGCATTGGTCTGCGGGTGAGAATGGCAGCGAGATCTGCCGTTCCGCGCGCGGGATTGTAGAGGGTTCGCAGCCCTGCGCTGACCGAACTGGCGTTGCAGCGGTCCGTCGACTGCGACGCTGCTGTTCTAGAACCTGTTGTTCTAGAACCTGCCGGCGCTCTGCGAGACCCTCGCGTCTGCGCGCTGCCGGATCGGCTGATCGCGTTGCGATTGCGGCGTCGCGAGCTGTGGTGCGACGCGGCGCAGCAGG
>JANPDV010000218.1:0-5000 GCA_031431655.1 Gammaproteobacteria bacterium
TGGGCAGCGCCAATGCCGCGACGGTGATGGACCTGCTGTCGGCCGTGAGTCCGAAGGCCGTGCTGTTCCTCGGCAAGTGCGGCGGCCTGAAGCGCAAGAACGAGCTGGGTGACCTGGTCCTGCCCATCGCTGCCATCCGCGGCGAGGGCACCAGCAACGACTACCTGCCGCCGGAGGTGCCCGCTCTGCCGGCATTCAGCCTGCAGCGCGCCGTTTCCACCGTGATCCGCGACCTCGATCGGGACTACTGGACCGGCACGGTGTTCACCACCAACCGCCGCGTCTGGGAGCACGACGACGCGTTCAAGGAGTACCTGCGCACGACCCGTTGCATGGCGATCGACATGGAGACTGCGACGATCTTCGCCGCCGGTTTTGCAAACTCGGTGCCATCGGGCGCGCTGCTGCTGGTCAGCGACCAGCCGATGGTGCCGGAGGGCGTCAAGACCGAGGCTTCGGATCGCAAGGTCACCGACGACCACGTCACCCGCCACCTCGAGATCGGCATCGAGGCGCTGCGGCTGATCCGCCGCCATGGCAAGAGCGTCAAGCACCTGCGCTTCGACGACTGACATTCCCATCAACGACCCGGAACGGCGAGCATGTACAACACGACCGAACAGACCCTCGACGACGTGCTGATCGCGCCGACGCTCGACGAGCGCGGCCGGCAGACCTTTGCCAAGCACCTGCGGCAGTTCGTCTTCGGACCGGCGCGCATTGCCGCTGCGCGCGTCTTCAATGAGCGCGTCGTCCCGGCAAACAACGCCGCGGGCGGCGCGCCACTCGATCGCAGGTCCGCGCGCGCGGCGCTGCTCGAGGTGCCGCAATACCAGTTCTTCTCCGACCTGCACCGCGTCAGCCAGGAACTGATCTGGAACTCGGTCAGCGACACGCTGGATCGCGAATCGTCGCGGCTCAAGCAGGAGTTTCGCGCGTTGGAGGCGGCGGGCGCGAAGCGCAAGGGTTCCCTGACGCTGGACCCGGCGCTGCAGATTCCGAAGTACCTGCTGGCGATGGACACGCACTGCATGCCCGGCAGCTACCACACCGACTGGAGCGAGGACGACCTCAGCAACGGCGCGCTCTACGATCGGGGCGCGTTCCTGTATGCGCCGTCCGGCGGGCCGCAGGGCGACGGCGCCGGGCGGGCGAGTCTCGCGTTCGTCCAGGGCCTGAGCCCGACGCTGCAGCCGCAGCGCATCCTCGATCTCGGTTGCGCCACGGGCGGGCCCCTGCTGCCGTTCGCAGCCGCCTATCCGCAGGCCGAGCTGCACGGCGTGGACGTGGGCGCGCCGCTGCTGCGGTTCGGCCACCTGCGCGCCGAGAAGCTCGGCATTCCGGTGCACTTCAGGCAGGCGGACGCGGCGGCTACCGGCTATCCGGACAATCACTTCGACCTGATCGTCTCGCACATCATGTTCCATGAAACCTCGGCCGCCGCCGTGCCCGCCATCATCAAGGAAGCCCACCGCATCCTGAAGCCGGGTGGCGTGTTCGCTTTCGTCGACCTGCCGAACGTCGCGCTGATTCCCGACGTGTTCCAGCAGGTCGTGTTCGACGGCGATGCGCACTACAACAACGAGCACTTCTGGATGCGCATGCATGACGTTGACTGGATGGGCAGCTACGAGCGCGCCGGCTTTGCCCGCGAGAGCGTCAAACCGGGTTTCGCGCCGATCCCGATGTATGTGCCCCGAGGCAGCTCCAACCCCCAGAGCAAGTGGGTGCCGGGCATGTTTGGCTTTTTTGCCGTCCACGCCACCAAGTAGCGCCAGACATGAACGCCCCCAAGCCCCCCATTGCAGCGAACCCGATGATCCCCGGCAGCGTCGCACCCCAGGGCCGCGTCGCACGCCTCGCCAGGGGCAAGCGCGAGGTCTACGGCAAGGCCAGCCCGGAGCAGGTGAACCAGCTGCTGGCCGCCGTTACCGCGCTGACCGCCGAGGTCTCGGTGCTGCGCCAGCGCGTGAAAACCCTCGAGGCGCTGGGCAACAAGGCGGGCTGGCTGCCTGCGGGCGCCGTCGACGTCCACCAGCCCGATATTGCGCAGCGCGAAGAGCAGGCGCAGTGGAATGAATCGCTGCTCGCCCGCGTCTTCTACCTCGCTATCGAGTCGCCGCCAGGCCAATAAGGGATTCCCAGGCCGGGGGCTTTGCTGCGCCGCAACATTCGGGCACAATGGCGGTCAAACGGAGACCCCTCAACATGGACCACGCCGATTACAGCCTGCGCGGGACGGTCGCCGTCATCGCGTTCCAGAACCCCCCGGTCAACAGCCTCAGCTTCCCGCTGCGCCGCGCACTGATGACGGCGCTGGAGCGTGGCATCGTGGATCCGCAGGCGCAGGCCATCGTGCTGATCGGCGCCAACGGCACGTTCTGCGCCGGTGCCGACATCCGCGAATTCAACAAGCCCGAGATGGGCGCGGTGCCGACGCTGTGGAACCTGATCGCGGCGATGGAGGCCTCGCCGAAGCCGGTGGTGGCGGCGATCGACGGCACGGCACTGGGCGGTGGCCTCGAGCTGGCGCTCGGCTGCCACTATCGCGTTGCGCTCGAGAGCGCGCGCGTTGGCCTGCCGGAGGTCAAGCTCGGCCTGCTCCCGGGTGCGGGCGGCACGCAGCGCCTGCCGCGACTGCTCGGTATCGAGAACGCGCTGAACGTGATGCTGAGCGGCGAGCCGCTGCCGGCGCCGATGTTCGCGAAGTCGCCGCTGTTCGATGCGCTGGTGGCGAGTGACCTGGTGGGCGCCGCGCTCGCGCTGGCCCAGAAGGCCATTGCCAACCTTGCCGATGCAGCGAAGAAGCCGCACGAGCGCCTGCCGCGGGTGCGCGACCGCCGGATCAAGGAGCCGAACATCGAGGCGCTGGCGCAGTTCGCGCGCAACACGGTCAAGGCGGGCTTCCCGCAGTACCCCGCACCGCTCGCGATCGTCAACGCCGTGGCCGCAGCAGCCAAGGGTCCGACCTTCGAGGCCGGCATGGCCGAGGAGCGCCGCCTGTTCGGCGAACTGCTGCTCGGCAACGAGTCCGCAGCGCTGCGCCACATCTTCTTCGCCGAGCGCGCCGCATCGAAGATCGCCGACGTGCCGGAGAGTACACCGCTGCGCGACATCAAGTCCGTCGGGGTGATCGGCGCCGGCACGATGGGCGGCGGCATCGCGATCAACTTCCTCAACGCCGGCATCCCGGTGACGCTGCTCGAGGTAAAGCAGGACGCGCTCGATCGCGGTGTCGGCAAGATCAGGGAGATCTACACCGGCCAGGTGGCCAAGGGTCGCCTGAAGCCTGCGGATCTCGACAAGCGCATGGCCGCGTTGAAGCCCACGATGGCCTACTCTGACCTCGCGAGCTGCGACCTCGTGATCGAGGCCGTGTTCGAGGACATGGGCGTCAAGGAAAAAGTGTTCCGGCAGCTGGATGCCACGCTGAAACCCGGCGCGATCCTCGCCACCAACACCTCCACGCTCGACGTCGACCAGATCGCCGGCTTCACGAAGCGCCCGCAGGACGTCATCGGCCTGCACTTCTTCAGCCCAGCGAACATCATGAAGCTGCTGGAAGTGGTGCGTGGCGCCAGGACCGGCAAGGACGTGCTGGCGACCTCGATGAAACTCGCCAAGACGATCCGCAAGACCGCGGTGGTCTCCGGCGTCTGCGACGGCTTCATCGGCAACCGGATGATCAACGAGTATTTCCGCGAGGCGCTGGCGATGGTGGACGAGGGCGCGAGCCCCGAGACCATCGACGCCGCAGTCGAGAAGTTCGGCTTCGCGATGGGCCCGTTCCGGATGAGCGACCTGGCCGGCAATGACATCGGCTGGCACATCCGCAAGCGGCAGTATGCCGAAGGCAAGCTCAAGCCGGCGTTGATCGCCGACCGGCTGTGCGAGGCCGGCCGCTTCGGCCAGAAGGCCGGCGCCGGCTGGTACGACTACAAGCCGGGCGATCGCAATGCGTACCCGTCGTCGGTGGTCGCGAAGCTGATCGCGGACGGCCGGGCCGCCATCGGGCTGCCGACCCGCGAGGTCAGCAAGGAAGAAATCGTCGACCGACTGGTCTATGCGCTGGTCAACGAGGGCGCACGCATCCTCGAGGACAAGACCGCGCAGCGCGCTTCCGACATCGACATGGTCTACCTCACCGGCTACGGCTTCCCGATCTGGCGGGGCGGCCCCATGTTCTATGCCGACACCGTCGGTCCCTATGAAATCGTGCAGCGTATGAAGGCGCTGGCGCAGAACCCGCGTGCCGAGGCGGGCTCGTGGACGCCCGCGCCGCTGCTGGCGAAGCTCGCCGCGACCGGCGGCAAGTTCAACGCACAAGGAGCGTCCTCATGAGCAGCCATCCCGATGCCGTCATAGTCTCTACCGCGCGCACGCCGCTGGCGAAGTCGTGGAAGGGCGCGATGAACATGACCCACGGCGCGAAAATGGGCGGCCACGTGGTCAAGGCCGCGCTCGAGCGCGCGGGCGTCGAACCCGCCGCGGTGGAAGACGTGCTGATGGGTTGCGCGAACCCCGAAGGCGCCACCGGCTACAACATCGCGCGGCAGATCGCGATCGCCGCGGGCTGCCCGGTCACCGTGCCCGGCGCCACCGTCAACCGCTTCTGCTCGTCGGGCCTGCAGGCGATCGCGATGGCGGCACAGCGCATCATCGCGGGCGAGGGCGATGTGTACGTCGCCGGCGGACTGGAGTCGATCTCCTGCGTCCAGGCCGAGATGAACCAGCACATGCTCGCGGACCCCACGCTGCTCGCGAAGAAGCCGGAGCTGTACTGGACGATGATGCAGACGGCCGAGACCGTGGCGACGCGCTACAAGATCCCGCGCGAACGCCAGGATGAGTACGGCGCGCGCAGCCAGCAGCGCGCAGCCGCGGCCGCCGTGGCGGGCAAGTTCGTCGACGAGATCGTGCCGATGACGACGACGATGGGCACGGCGGACTCGTCCGGGCGCTTGGTCACGCGCGAGGTGACGATCTCGGCGGACGAGGGC
>JANPDV010000219.1:0-3245 GCA_031431655.1 Gammaproteobacteria bacterium
GGGCCTGAGCGGCGCGGTGCGGTTGCTCCAGCGCCCGAGCCCGGTGCGCTGGACCGCCACCATTGCCGCGCTCGCCGCGCTGGGGGTTCACCGGTTCGTCGAATGCGGGCCGGGCAAGGTGCTGACGGGCCTGAATCGTCGCATCGACAAGCGGCCGGACACACAGTGCCTTGCGCTGGAAGACGCTGCCAGCATCGACTCAGCGCTCGCGGCGGGCGCATGAAGACCGCGGAAGCCCCGGCGGAGTCAGGCGATGCCGGCATCGAATCGGTGCTGGTCACCGGTGCTTCGCGAGGTATCGGCGCCGCGATTGCCAGGGCGTTCATCGACAGCGGGGCCCGCGTCGTCGGCACTGCGACCACCGCGTCCGGGGCCGAGGCAATCGGTGCCGCGCTCGGCCCCAACGGCGAAGGCGCCGTGCTGGACGTCTCGGACGCAGCCTCGGTCGATGCGCTGATGTCGAGCCTGGAGGCGCGCGGCCGCCAGCCTACCGTGCTGGTCAACAACGCCGCCATCACGCGCGATGGCCTGCTGCTGCGCATGAAGAACGAAGACTGGGACCAGGTCATCGCGACCAACCTGAGCTCGGTGTTTCGCCTCAGCCGCGCCTCGCTGCGGCACATGCTGCGCGCGCGGCGGGGGCGCATCATCAGCATCACATCCGTAGTCGGGGCGATCGGCAATCCCGGGCAAACCAACTACGCCGCGGCCAAGGCCGGTGTCATTGGCTTCACGAAGTCGCTGGCGCTCGAGGTGGCCTCGCGCGGCATCACCGTCAATGCGGTGGCGCCCGGCTTCATCGACACTGACATGACGCGCGCCTTGAACGATACGCAGCGTGCAGCAATCGCCGGCCAGATTCCGATGGGTCGTCTTGGCGCCGCGGAGGACATTGCCGCGGCGGTGCTGTTCCTCGCTTCGCCTGCGGCGGGCTACATCACGGGGCAGACACTGCACGTCAACGGCGGCCTGCATCGGCCCTGAAAGCGTCTGTGGCGGCGCAACAAAAGCACGCGTCAACCAGCGTTTTTCCCTGCAGAAACAAGCACTCGCGCCCCCGCTCAGTGGCAGAGGCGTGGGTGTTCCCCTACAATACGCCGCCCTTGGCCGGCCCGGCCGATCCAAGGCCTGAAGGTCGTCACCCAAGGACAACAAACCGATGAGCACTGTTGAACAGCAAGTTAAGTCCATCGTCGCGGAACAGCTCGGCGTAAAACTCGAGCAGGTCGTCAGCGACGCGTCGTTCGTCGACGATCTGGGCGCGGACTCGCTCGACACGGTCGAACTGGTCATGGCACTGGAAGAAGAGTTCGAGACCGAGATCCCTGACGAGGACGCCGAGAAAATCACGACTGTGCAACAGGCCATCGACTACATCACCGAACGCCGCAAGAGCGCCTGATCTCCTTGCCTTTCGCCTTGCCTTCCCGCGTCTGCGCGGCGCAGACGGTGTATTGGGCGGTGGCCAGAGTCTCCATGCAGGCGAGGTCGAGGTGAGCAAGCGTCGCGTTGTCGTCACCGGCCTGGGTATCGTTTCGCCGGTCGGCAGCACCATCGAGTCGGCCTGGGCCGCCATCCTGCGGGGCGAGAGCGGCATCGCACCCATTACGCGCTTCGACACCGCCCATTTCGCCACCCGTTTCGGCGGGGCGGTCCGCGGTTTCGACGTCGCGCAGTACATGAGCCCGAAAGAGGCGCGCCGCATGGACGAGTTCATGCACTACGGTGTCGCGGCCGGAGTCCAGGCGGTGCAGGACAGCGGGCTGGACTTCGCCAAGGCACAGGCGGATCGCTGCGGCGTCATCGCCGGTTCTGGCATCGGCGGGCTCTCCTGGATCGAGACCGAGCACAACGCCTATCTCGAAGCGCAGAACCCGCGGAAGGTTTCGCCGTTCTATATTCCGGGGTCGATCATCAACATGATCGCCGGCCATCTGTCGATCCGCTACGGTCTGAAGGGGCCGAATCTCGGCGTCGTCACTGCGTGCACGACTTCGACGCATGCGGTAGGGCTCGGAATGCGCTGCATCCAGTACGGCGACGCGGACGTCATGCTCGCCGGCGGCGCGGAGATGTCGACCACCGTAACCGGCCTGGCCGGCTTCAGCCAGGCGAAAGCGCTTTCGCAGCGCAACTCAGCTCCGCAGGAAGCGTCGCGGCCGTGGGATCGCGACCGGGACGGGTTCGTGATGGCTGACGGTGGTGGCGCGATGCTGCTGGAGGAACTGGAGCATGCGCGGGCGCGCGGTGCGCGGATCTACGCGGAACTCTGTGGCTTCGGCATGAGCGGCGATGCGTACCACATCACCGCACCGCCGGACGACGGCGAAGGTGCGCGGCTGGCGATGAGCAACGCGTTGCGCGACGCGCAGGTCGCTCCGTCGGACGTGCAGTATCTCAATGCACACGCCACGTCCACCTCGCTGGGCGACAAGGCGGAGACGCTGGCGATCAAGCGGTGTTTTGGCGCCCATGCTCATTCGCTCGCGGTGAGTTCCACCAAGTCGATGACCGGTCACCTGCTGGGCGCCGCGGGCGTGGTTGAGGCGATCCTCTCCGTGCTGGCTTTGCGCGACCAGGTGGCTCCACCCACCATCAACCTGCACAACCCGGATCCCGAGTGCGATCTGGACTACGTACCTCTGACTGCGCGCCGCATGCCCGTGGATGTCGCTGTGTCGAACTCCTTCGGCTTTGGCGGCACCAACGGCACGCTGGTCTTCCGGCGCTTCAGCGGCTGACGGCCCGCACGATGGGCCGGTCCGCGGGCTTCGCGCGGCGCGATGTATCCGGTGATGCCAGCGTGCTGCGGCAGCTCGCCGCGAAACTGCCGGAGCGTTACCCCGCCTTGTTCGACAGCGCCTCGCGTGGACCGCTGGCGCGCCACTCCATTCTCGTGGCAACCGACGGCGACGCACTATGGCAGCCGTCGGGCCGCGCGGTCAGGGCGAGCGGCATGGCCAGCAAATACCTCGTCCCCGAGAGCTCGGCGTTGCTCGAGGCCTGGGAGCGCTGGTGGCGCGCGGTTGCGATCGAGGCCCTCCCGGGCTGCGCCGATCTGCCGTGGCGCGGGGGCTTCATGGCCTTCCTGGGCTACGAACTGGCCGCCGAACTCGAGCCCCGGTTGCGCAGGTGGTTGCCGCCAAGCGCGCTGCCGTTCACGGCGTTCGTGCTGCGCACGCCCGCGGCGCTGGTCTGGGACGAAGCACGCGGCCGGCTGCAGGCGGTAGCCGAGCCGGGTCAGG
>JANPDV010000220.1:0-12101 GCA_031431655.1 Gammaproteobacteria bacterium
ATCCGATGGCTCCCCGCCCATCCGAGCCATGGCACTGCGAACAGTTGTTTGCGAACAGGTTGCGGCCGATCGCCAGCGCGCGCGGATTGCTGGCGAGGCTCACCGGGTCCTGGGTTGCGAACGGCCCGAGCACGGCCTGCAGCTTCGCTTCCTGCTGGGCCTGCATCGCCTTCCACTGCGATTGCTGGGTCCAGCCGAGTGTACCGCGGACATTGCCCAGGCCGGGATACAGCACCAGGTACACGATGGAGAAGATCACCGTGACCACGAACAGCCACAGCCACCAGCGCGGCAGCGGGTTGTTGAGCTCGCTCAGGTCGCCATCCCAGGTGTGTCCCGTGGTGTCCGTCGTCGTGGCGCTCTCGCCGCGGCGCTTGCGCAGGTAGATCAGCAGCCAGACCGAGGCCGCGACGTTGAACACGACGCCGAGCACGATCAGCCAGCTCGTCAGGTTACTCATGGGCGTCTTCCTCCAGCGGCAGCCGCGCCGCAGCGTCGAACTGCTGTGCGCGCTTGCGGCTGTACGCCCAGACGCAGGCGCCGATGAAGCCGATCATCGCAAGCACCGTCGCAATGCCCCGCAGTACACCCAGAGTCTCCTGGCTCACGATCGTTGCGCTCCGTTCAATGCAATTGTCCAGCTCAATAGCCCGGCCCGAACGCCCGGCTTCAGTTCCATTGCTTCGACGCAATACCGAGTGCCTGCAGATAGGCGATCAACGCCTGCATCTCGGTCTGGCCGCGCACGTCCTCGGCGGCGGCGGCGATCTCGGCGTCGGTGTACGGCACGCCGGCAAGGCGCAGCGCGCGCAGCCGCGGCGCCATGCCCTCGGGATCGACCTGGTTGCGGTCCAGCCACGGGTAGCCGGGCATGTTGGATTCGGGGACGAGGTCGCGGGGATTCAGCAGGTGCAGCCGATGCCACTCGTCGCTGTAGCGCGTGCCGACGCGGGCGAGGTCCGGTCCGGTGCGCTTCGAGCCGAACTGGAACGGGTGGTCGTAGACGGACTCGCCAGCCAGCGAGTAGTGGCCGTAGCGCTCGGCCTCACCGCGCAACGGGCGGATCATCTGCGAGTGGCAGTTGTAACAGCCCTCGCGAACATAGATGTCGCGCCCGGCGAGTTGCAGCGCGGTCCACGGCTTGACGCCTGGCGCCGGTGTCACCGACTCGCTGGAGAGCGCCAGGGGAATGATCTCGACCAGGCCGCCGATGCTGATCGCGATTGCGACCAGCACACCGAGCAGCCCGACGTTCTTCTCGATCTTCGAGTGACTGAATGCCATGTGGGTGTCCGTGGGTTGCGGTGCGGCTCAGGCGGCCGAAGGAGACGCCGTGACGGCGCCGCTTGCGGTATCGGGCTGCACGCTTCGCTGGCCGATGGTCTTCACGACGTTCCAGGCCATGATGAACATGCCGGACAGCACCAGCGTGCCGCCGACCAGCCGCACGGCGTAGTACGGGTAGGTCGCCTTGAGCGCCTCGACGAAGGTGTAGGTCAGCGTGCCGTCGGCATTGGTGGCCCGCCACATCAGGCCCTGCATCACGCCGGCGATCCACATGGAAGCGACGTACAGCACGATGCCGATCGTCGTGGTCCAGAAATGCACGTCGATCGCCTTGACGCTGTACATCTGCGTCCGCCCGTAGAGTCGCGGGATCAGGTTGTAAAGGCAGCCCACCGTCACCATCGCCACCCAGCCCAGCGCGCCGGAGTGCACGTGGCCGATGGTCCAGTCCGTGTAATGCGACAGGGCATTCACGGTCTTGATCGACATCATCGGACCCTCGAAGGTCGACATGCCGTAGAACGACAACGAGACGATCAGGAACTTCAGGATCGGATCCGAGCGCAGCTTGTGCCAGGCGCCCGACAGCGTCATCACGCCGTTGATCATGCCGCCCCAGGACGGCGCGAGCAGCATCAGCGAGAACACCATGCCGATCGACTGCGCCCAGTCCGGCAGCGTGGTGTAGTGGAGGTGGTGCGGACCCGCCCACATGTAGATGGAAATCAGGGTCCAGAAGTGCACGATCGACAGCCGGTACGAGTACACCGGCCGGCCGGCCTGCTTCGGCACGAAGTAGTACATCATGCCGAGGAACGCGGCCGTCAGGAAGAAGCCGACGGCGTTGTGGCCGTACCACCACTGCACCATCGCATCGACGACGCCCGCATACAGCGAATAGCTCTTGAACAGCGACGCCGGCACCGCGGCGCTGTTGACGATGTGCAGCACTGCGATCGTGATGATGTAGGCGGCGAAGAACCAGTTGGCCACGTAGATGTGTTCGACCTTGCGCTTGGCGAGCGTGCCGAAGAACACCACGGCGTAGGACACCCAGACCACGGCGATCAGCAGGTCGATCGGCCATTCGAGTTCGGCGTACTCCTTGCCGGAGGTCAAACCGAGCGGCAGCGTGACGGCCGCGAGGACGATCACAGCCTGCCAGCCCCAGAACGTGAACGCCGCCAGTCCAGGCGCGAACAGCCCGACGTGCGATGTGCGCTGCACGATGTAGTAGGAACAGGCGAAGATCGCCGAGCCGCCGAACGCGAAGATCACCGCATTGGTATGCAGCGGCCGCAGTCGGCTGTAGGTGATCCAGGGCAGGTCGAAGTTCAGCTGCGGCCAGAGCAGCTGCGCCGCGATGATCACGCCGACCAGCATGCCGACGATGCCCCACACCACCGTCATCAACGCAAATTGCCGGACGACCTTGTCGGAATAGCGCGGCGCCGTGCCGTCCGGGTGCTGGCCGAACTGATATGCCGTCATGTCTCTGTCACTTCCCGCCGTGCTTACCGCAGCGCAGGAAGATTCTGGCCGTGGAGCGCCACCGGGGGCTGTAGGGGAAGCTACGTATTTTCGGTCATTATGATGATAGGACAACCTGCGGCACGCCGGAAGAATGCAAGGGAGACTGACGATGTCGATAAAGCCTGCCGCAGCCGCGCCAACCACCGCGTCCGCGCTCCTGACCCGCGAACAGTTCCAGGCGGCCCTGGAAGCCGCCCGCCAGAGCCAGCACGGCGTGATTCACCCCTTCAGCCTGGCCTGGGCACGCGGCGACTACTCGCTCAGCCAGCTCGGCTTCTGGGCCATCCAGCACTTCTACTACGTCGATGCCATCGCGCAGCAGTTCGCCGCGCTGTTTGCGCGGCTGCCGGACCTGGACGCGCGCCGCGAACTGCTCGACAACCTGCTCGGCGAGGAGATGCCGCACGACCCGGGGAAGCGGCACCCGGACCTGCTGGCCAAGTTCGCGCGCGCCTGCGGGGTTGCGGACGATGACCTGCTGCGCGCCGAGGAGAACGGGCTGATCCTGCCGACCACGCGCGCGATGCGGGCCTGGATCTGGGAACTGGCGAGCGTCCGCACGCTGGCCGAAGCATTCGCCGGAATCATGGTGGCGCTCGAGGGCCAGCTGCCGACCCTGTACCCGATGCTGGTGGAGTCGATGCGCCGACAGGGGCTGAATGACGACCAGCTCGAATTCTTCCACGTGCACATCGTCAACGACGTGGGCCACGCGGCAACCGGCTTCGAGATCGCGCATCGCTATGCCAACACGCCACAGCTGCGGCAGAAGGCGATCGCCGCCGTGCGCGCCTCGGCGCAGATGCGCTACAGCATGCTCTCGGGGATCGAGCAGCAGTTCCAGCGTCGCCAGGCCGCCTGAGTCGCCAGGCTGCCGCACCTGAAGAGGCCCCCATGCTGAGCGTCAATGCCTGGTCCGCGAGCAGCCCGGAGCGATGCCATGGTCCATGAACTCAAGCACGCGATGCTCGCCACTGCGACCGCGGACGACCTCGCCCGCCAGCGCTTCCTGCTCGCATTCAAGCGCGAACTGACGACGCGGATACGACCCGGGAATCGCACGATCTTCGAGACCCGCGTCAGGCCGGCACTCAAGGGTCGGCTACGCGCCAGGGCGGCGGAGGATCGCGAGGCGATCAAGCAGGGCCTGCTGCAGGACCCGGCCTACCAGACGTGGTCGGCGCTCAACCGCTGCTCGCAGGAAATGATGTGGGCGACCGTGTCCGAACCGCTGATGCGCGACCGCGAGCGGCTGGAAGCACAGGCGCGCAGCCTGCTGGAGAGCCCGCAACGGCGCGGCGAGCTCGACCTGCCGGCGGATTTTCCGGTCTACGAACCGATGCTGCAGCACCATGTCCATCTGCAGCCGCGCGGCTACGCCTACACCGCCAGCAGCACCGACATCATGGCCGGTGCGCTGTACGAAGCCGGCGGCAACCTGTACTCGATGGGCCAGGGCATGGGCGGCGACGACAGCAAGGCGGGAGCCGCCATCCGCTGGCTGCAGGCACTGCGCCCTGGCTTCGCGCCGCGGCGGATCCTCGACATGGGCTGCTCGGCGGGTGCGTCTTCCGTGCCGTATGCGCTGGCTTTCCCCGACGCCGAGGTGCATGCGATCGACGTCGGCGCAGCGATGCTGCGCTATGCCGCCGCGCGCGCCGAAGCCCTCGGCGCACGCGTGCTGTTTCATCAAATGGATGCGGGCGCCACCCGCTTCGCCGACGGCTGCTTCGACCTGGTTGTCTCGCACAACCTGTTCCATGAGGTATCGGACGCAACGCGCAACGCGACTTTCCGCGAGACCTTCAGGCTGCTGGCACCGGGCGGCCTCTGCCTGCACCAGGACGTGGCGATACAGAATGCCAAGCGCACGGCATTCGAGCAGGCGGAGCGGGCCTGGGACGTGTACTTCAACGACGAACCGTTCTGGGAATGCTATGCGGATGCGCGAATCGGCACCGAGCTGGTCACTGCCGGCTTCACGGCCGGCACCGTGCGCGAGATCGACCTGCCAAAGATCAACGGCCCCGGCTTCTGGTACGCCGCGGTGGCCGAGAGGAGCTGACGCATGACACCACTCGCCGCGGCCCGTGCGGCCATCGAATACAGCGCCCAGCCACGCGTGCACTTCTTCGCCGATCCCGCGGTGGACCGGGTGCTCGGCATCACGCTCGCCGTCGCGCAGGAAGTCGGCCAGGTGCTCGAACGGCTGGACACGATGGAACGGCTGCTGGTCGAACAGGGTGCACTCAAGTCCGGAGCGGTGCAGGCTTTTGTGCCGACTCCCGCCATCGCGGCCGAGCGGCTGATGATGCAGGAAGCATTCTGCAGCCGGCTGTTGCGGGTCGTGGAGCAGGAGCTGGTGCAACTGCGCCAGGAGCAGCGCAGCGCTGCGCCCGCGGCAGCCACGGCCGCGGGCTCCGCCAGCGCCGTGGCCTGAGCCGATGGCACGTCCGCACATCGAGCCGCATGACGAACGCACCGAGTCGTTCCGCCGCCTGACGCTGCCCGGGTTTCCCCGCGGCATGCACTACAAGACGCTGAGCGTGGACCCGGACACGGGCGCCTGTTCGCTGGTCGTACGCTTCGAGTCGGGCTGGCAGCGGCCAGCCGGATTCAGCTACACGGAGATGGAGCTGTTCGTGCTCGACGGCCAGATCGAGGCCGGCGACGAACGCTGGGGGCCCGGACAGTACCTGTGGATTCCTCCCGGCGTCAGCCTGCCGGCGCTGCGCGTGGCTCGCGGCGCCCGCGCCCTGCTCTACTACAACTACGGGGAACCGAGCTTCGAGCCCAGCGTCGACGACCACCCTCGGGGCCGGCGCGCAGGGCTCGTCAGCGTGAATTCCTATGACGACCTGCAATGGAAGGTCGGCGCGCGCAACCCTGCCGTGGCGCCCGGCTGCATGTCCAAGGTGTTGCGGCTGGACCCGGTGACCAAGGCCTACACCTTCCTCTACTGCATGACTGCCAACTACTGGCAGGACAACATCTCGTACCACGACTGCGCCGAGGAGTCGTATCACATCTGGGGCACGAGCTGGATGATGCAGTTCGGGGAGCTGCCCACCGGTGGCTACTTCTGGCGCCCGCCGTACATCAACCACGGCGCGTTCGCCAGCGCGCAGGGTTGCCTCGCGCTCGGCCGCACTGACTGCAACCTCAACAACTATTTCCATTTCAACCCCTGGACGGACATCGAAGAGAACCGGCAGCGCGTGGTCGACAAACTCGCGGCCGAGGCGCCGGAGCTGTTCCGCTGGGAGGCGAGCCCGGATGGCCACAACCATCCGGTCGGCACCCACCGGCACGAGGACGGCACGGTGCACTCCCACGAAAACCGCGGCGCGCACCGCCACCGTCGGCGGCCCCGTGCATGAGACCGTGCTCAACGCCCATGCGCTCGCCGTCGTGGCAATCACCGCGCTTGCGGTCCTCGCCTGCGTGCTGCTGCACTATGAGGCGTTCAGCTTGCTGACACGTGCGCTGGCAGGGCTTCACGGCCAGGTGCGCCGCCGCCGAATCCTGCTGCTGATCTTCGGCCTGCTGGCACTGCACATCGTCGAGATCTGGGTGTTCGCCTTCGGCTACTTCGTACTCGTGGATGCGGGCGATTTCAGCCGCGTCCAGGGCGCGGGCGGCGGACTGCTCGACCTGGTGTACTTCTCCGCCGTCGTCTACACGACGCTGGGCCTGGGCGACATGATCCCGCTCGGGGCAATCCGCTTCATGGCCGGAACCGAGTCGCTGACCGGCTTCCTGCTGATCACCTGGTCGGCATCGTTCACGTTCCTCGAGATGCAGCGCTTCTGGAAGAACGACTGACGCGGCGCCGGATCGCCGGTATCAGAACATCGGCGTCGGCGCCGTCACGATCGACATGCCCCGCACCGTGCGTGGCACGGTTACCTTGAAGCTGCGCGGCTTCACGACCAGCACGTCCGCCTTCAGGCTGTCGATCACGGACTCCGCCGTGTTGCCGATGAACAGCCGTTTCAGTCCGGAGCGCGACACGGCACCCATCACGACGATCTGCGCACGGGTTGACGTCGCGACCTGCAGCAGGGCCTGCGCGGCCGGAGCATTGACCACATGACGCGTCGACGCGCCCGCCTGCAGCGTCTGGGCCAGCTCGTCGAGGCGCCGGCGCGCATCCCGCTGCGCTCCGGTCACCAGGTCGACCGGGATACGGGCAGACGCACCCGCTGCAATGCCAGCATCGAAAACGATCGGCGGGCTGAATGCATGCAGCAGATTGAGCTTGCCGGAGAGAGCCGAGCGCAGCTCCTGGGCCCAGTGCACGATGCTGGCATCGAGCGCCGCCGGCTTGTCATGGCTGTGGCCCGGATCCACGGCAGCGAGAATCGCGGGCCGGTGATAGGGCTTGCCGGACTTCACCAGCAGTACCGGCGCTCCGCACTGTCGCAGCACCTCCCAATCGGTATAGGACAGCAGCCACTTGGCGCGGTGCGCCCCGGCGTGCCGTTCGGCCACGACCAGGTCGGCGCGGCTGCGCTCGGCGCGCCGGATGATGGCCTCGTGTGGCGGGTGGTCCCACTCGGCGTGCGTATCGACGGCGATATCGTGGCGGCGCAGGCGCGCCGCGATGACTTCGAGCTGCTTGATCGTCGCTGCGCGCGCCTCGCGTTCGAACTTGCGGGTGTCGGTCCCCGCTGCCGTGAGCGCGTCGATCATCACGGCATCGGAAATCGCATGAAACAACTCGACGCGCGCGCCGAGCGCGATTGCGAGCTGCGCCGCCTTGGTGACGGCCGGCAGGGTACGCGCGGTCGGGTCCTTGACGGCGACGAGAATGGTGCGGATCGGGCGCATGGTCGGGCTCCTTGCCGCCTCAGCGGGCAGCGAGTGTCAATTCGATCGAAGTACGTGACAGATAGTCTGAGATGCCGAGAATCTGCTCGCGGTTCAGCGGACGCATCAGGCGCATGTGCGCGCGGTTGATGCTCGGCCGGCGTCCTTCGACGACATCGAAGAACTGTCGATAGAGGTAGCCCTGATGCTGGCCGGCCAGTCGCGGCACGGCTGCCGAGGCGTTGCCCTCGCCCAAGGGTCCATGACAGCGTTTGCAGTCACGCGAGTAGCGCCGCGCCCCGATATCGACGAATTCGCCGCTACCCACGCCGGCCGCAGCACCGCGCGGCAACGCCGCGATGTAGGCCGCAACATCCGCCAGGTCAGCCGGGCGCGCAAGGTGTTGCATGCGTGCGGCGTGCTCCATCTGTATATCCCAGCGCCGGCCATGCCGGTAATCGACGAGTTGCTTGATCAACACCCGTGCGTGCTGCGCGGCGATGGCTGGCACCGAACCGTCGCGCACGCCGCGGCCGTCGGGTCCGTGACAGGCACCACAGGGTGCATACAGGTCTTCGCCACGGGCGGCGTCGCCGTTCGCGGCGAGCGCCTCACGCAGTTCAGCAGCAGCCCCTGCCGAAGTGGGGCCGGCAGGCCTGGAAAGGGCGATTGCCGCGGCGAGCGCGAGGGCAATGGCGACCAGAACCAGCCACCAGGGCAGATGGCGGCGGCGTCCGATTTGCATCAGCGGGACCTCCGGCGCGATGAAGGCGCCGACCCGGGGTGAATGACCAGTATGTCTCCGGGGAGGCGGTCCAGCAATCGCTCGGCGGTCGCGCCGATCAACCAGCGCTGCAGCAGCGAGCGCGAAATCGCGCCGAGCACGGTCACCGCGGCATCAAGGTCGGTCGCGACCTTCGGCAGGACGTCTTCGATGGCACCGACCTGCACGCTCACCCGGGACGCGGGCCAGCGCAGCCGCCGGGTGACCCGCAGCACGCGCTCACGCACCGCGCGCGAATGAACGCGCTGCGCTGCAGGCGGCGCGAGCGAAGGCACCGGTTGCAGGACAGTGCCGGGCAGATAGCGCAGCGCCGGCGGGTGCGCGTGGACAGCGAGGACTGGCGCGCGGTTGACCGTGGCGAGTCGTCGGGTCCACTGCAGGATGCGGCGGTCCAGCGCAGCCGGCTTGTCGTGCTCGTGGCGCGGATCGATCGCGGCGAGCCAGGTCCGGCGCTCCCAGGCGCGTGGCGACTTCACCAGCAGCAGCGGCGCGTCGACGTGGCGGATCAGCTGCCAGTCCGGAAACGTGAGCAGCAGGCGCCCGAGTCCGTGACGGGCGGATTGCCCGACGACGAGATCCGCCCGCAGCCGTCGCGCCTCGCGTGCGATGCCTTCATGCGCCGGTTGCGTCCACTCGACCCGCTGGTCGATGCGCTCCGATGCGTGGCGCGCCGCCAGCCGCTGCAGCTGCAGTTCGCGCAGCGCGACCACCTGTGCCATCTCCCAGGCAAGGTGCTCTGCGCCACGCGCTCCGGCGTCCGGATCGAAGGCGGCGTGATAGAGGCTGACGCGTGCGCCGACCTGGCGTGCCAGGGCCACGGCCTTGTCGAGCCCCGGCTGGTCCGCCGCGGCAGGGAATCCGACGGCCACCAGGATGCGACGCAACGGCGGCGTCATGCCGGAGTCGTCCGGTGAGCCTCGCCGTTGCTGCTCAGATCGGCGCGGGCCGGCACCGGACAGGCGTAGCTTCCGGGCTTCAACAGCAGGAAATCGCTATCGACGGCCTGCATCATCGCATCGGTCAGCGAGCCCACCAGGGTCGCTGGATCGCGGCGATGGCCCAGCGCGCCGAGCGCAATGACGTCGTAGCGCTGCTCAGCCGCATGGCGTGGCAGCCGCTCCAGCGGGTCTCCTGCCAGCAGGTGCACACGCTCTGGCGGGACGCCGAATTGCCTGGCAACCGGTTCCAGTGCGTTGGCGGGCGGGTCCAACGCCCCGAACATCAGGTGCATCTCGCCGTGGAAATCGAGCGCGAAACTCGCGGCGGCATCGGCGATGCAATTCGCGAGTTCCGGTGACTCGCGGTCGAGCAGGTCGAGACTGGCCGCGATTCGGGGTCGGGCGCTCCACGCGCGCCGCCGCGTCAGCAGCAACGGCACGGGGCAGGTGCGCGCCAGATGCCAGTCGTTGAGGCTGGGGCCATCCTCCGTGTCGCCGGGCCCGCCGCCGATACCCTTTACGACGAGATCCGGACAGCTCGACAGCACCTTGTGGACGATGCCCTCGTACTCCGGCGTCTCGCAACTCGCGTCAATGCCGATGTCGAGGTCGGTGGTGACCACCGAGCGACGCAGCGCCTGCAGATAGCGCTTGGCGTCATCGACGACCAACGAGGCCGCCCGTTCCGAACCGTGCTGGTCGTAGGCGTGGCGCAGCGAGTAGCCGCGCTCCGCGTCGCAGAGGAACAGCTCGATCCTGCCGCCAGTGTGGCGGGCCAGCGTGCAGGCCTTGTTGAACGCCTGCAGCGCCGCGTCGTTGCGCTCGACGACGACCAGGATGTGACGCGGCGTGTTCATGCCAGTGCGACAGTCCTCACGGCTGCAGGCCCGCACACGCGCTGCACTGGATGGCGTACGGCACGGCCTCGAGGCGCCGCGGCGCAATCGGCCCGCCGCACCGCGCGCAACGGCCGTAATGGCCGCCATCCAGTCGCGCCAACGCCTGGTCGATCTGCTGCAACTCCGAATCGGCGGAGTCCTGGATGCGCTCCAGCACTTCGTCATTGCTGCGCTGTACTGCCTGGTCGGCGAAATCGGGCATCAGGGGTTCGCGGACGTGGCGCCGGTCTTCCGCGGCACGCAACGCGCGGCCGCGCAACTCCACGCGTCGGGCTTCCAGCACACGGCGAACCTGTTGCATATCCATCGATAAACCTCCACCACGGACGCTACGCGGCGACGGGGCGATCCCACATTGGCGCTTGCCGCGCTGGCATTCGGGAAACTACCTATGCGATTCGCAGCAGGACGGCCATACTTCCGTGGGCGCAGTGCCGCGCTCACCACATAACGATGTCTCGCTCATGGCCGCGGATCTGTCTGCCCCGAATGCTTTTCAGGCGCTGCTGGACGCGACCGTCGACGCGGTGATCATCATCGATCATCGAGGCAGGATCGAAACCTTCAATCGCGCCGCGCAGCTGATGTTCGGCTACACGCCCGAAGAGGTGCTGGGCCAGAACGTCAATACGCTGATGACCCGCGCCGATCACGACCAGCACGACGACCACCTGGCCAGGTACCAGCGCTCGGGCGTCGAACACATCATCGGTGTCGGCCGTGAGGTGGAGGCGCGGCGGCGCGACGGCAGCGAGTTCCCGGCACACCTCGCGGTAGGACGGGTCGCGGGCAGCGATCCACCGCGTTTCGTCGGCCTGCTGCATGACATCACGCTGCGCCGCGAAAACACGCGCGCGCTGCAGCAACAGCGCGATCGCGCCCGCCAGTACCTGAACGTCGCGCAGGTCGTGCTGGTGGTGCTGGACACCGACGGCCGCGTCCTGCTGCTGAACCAGCGCGGCTGTGAACTGCTGGGGCGCAGCGAGGGTGAGTTGCTCGGGGAACCCTGGCTGGAGCGCGCCGTCAGTCCGCAGGATCGGGGCCGGGCGCGGCAGAAGCTGCTCGCGGCCGCCGATCGCGGCGCTCCGGTGGGCACCGAGACACGATTCGAGTACCGGCTGCGTAGCGCGAACGGCGCGGACCGGCTGATCGACTGGCGCTGCATCACGGTGCAGGACCCGGCCTCGGGCGGCATCAGCCTGCTGTGCTCCGGCGATGATGTCACCGAGCGGCGCGCGGCGGAGCTCGCGGTTCACCAGCTGCAGCAGCTGCTGGACCAGGCCCAGGGCATCGCGCACATCGGCAACTACGTGGTGACCTACCCCGAGTCCGGCTCCGATTACTGGTCGCCGGAAGTGCGCCGGATCTTCGGTATCGACCCCGCCGTCGAACGCGTCACGGCGGCCCTGCTGACCACGCGCGTCCATCCCGACGACCTGGCGGACCTCACACAGGCGTTCGTGCAGCGAGCTGCGACCGAAGGCGTCTTCGAATCCGACTACCGTATCTTGCTGCCTGATCGGTCGGTACGGGCCGTGCACACGAAGTACCAGATCGAGCGCGCCGAGGACGGCCGGGTGCGCGTGCTCGGCACGGTGATGGACATCACGGACAGCCTGCACAGCGCCGAGGAGGAGCGCCTGGCGCAACAGCGGATGGCGCGTGTCTCGAATCTCGCCACCATGGGCGAAATGGCTGCCGGCTTCGCGCACGAGGTCAACCAGCCACTGGCGGCGATCGCCAACTTCGCCCAGGCGGCCGGCCGGCTGCTCGCGCGCGATGACCATGATCCGCAGGAAGTGCGCGATGCGCTCGGCCAGATCGCCAACCAGGCCCTGCGCGCCGGCG
>JANPDV010000221.1:0-1589 GCA_031431655.1 Gammaproteobacteria bacterium
CCCGAACAGTTGCGCCAGCAGCAGATCGAAGCTGGCCGTCGCGTCGTAGGTGTAGTCGGCGGAGAGCCGCGTCGCCTCCGCGCCCAGCGTCCAGCGCCCCGCCCGATGCGCCTCGAAGCGCAGGTAGCTCGAGTCCGTGTCGCGCAGGTCGCGCACTGTGCCGGCGACGGAGCCGGCGCGTGCGAGGCTGCCGCTGCGATCGGTGTGGCGGTTGGAACCCGACAGCGTAGCCTCGAACACGACGCCATCGGCGGCAGGCCGCCGCAGGTTCAGCCAGCCCACGGCGTCGCGATAGCTGGCGCGGGCGCGATCGTCACGCTGGGCATCGCGATCGACGTAGATGAGTTCGTCCTGCAGCGCCAGGCCGCCGAGAGTGGCGGTCCAGTCGCCCAGCTGCGTCTCCGCGCGCAGCAGCGCGTCAGTGAACTCCGGCTCAATGTTGTCCTTGCGTGCCAGCCGCGCCACAGCCTGTGTGACGCTGCGACGGCCTGAAACCAACCAGCGCACCGGCCGATCGCGCCAGCGCGATTCGCCGACGCTGAGCGCGTGCGCCGACAGCATCGACAGGCCGATCTCGTGGTGGTTGCCGTCGGTTGCCGTACGCGGGGCGATATCCATCACGCCTGACAACCGGTCGCCATAGCGGGTCGGAAACACGCCGCTGAAGAAATCCAGTCGATCGATCGACTGCGGATCGAGGATGCCAAGCACGGCCTGGTAGTCCTTGAAATGAAACGGCGCGAGCAACGGCACGCCATCGAACAGCACCGCCACTTCATCGTCGCGTCCGCCACGCACGTTCGCGCGCGCGGACAGGCCGTTGGTCGCCGTGCCCGGCAGATAGCGGGTCACGCGCAGCACGTCCTCGTCGAGACCCGGCAGCGCGGCCAGGTCGACGCGCGACAGCTGCGCGGCACTCAGCGCGCCGACTGGATCGACGCGATAGCGGCTGGCGTACACCGTGATCGTCTCGGTCGGCGCCAGGCCGACTGCCGCCACCCCTGGCCGCGTATCCCCTGCGACGACGGCGCCGCCGTCCCGTGCCGGGGTCGGGCTCATGCGCCGCACCACGACGTAGACTCCGGGCGCCTGGGAGTCGAGCCCAAGGCCGTGCGTGACCAGGATCCGGCTCGCCTGTTCGGCCAGTGTGCCACCGCCCGGCTCGACCTCCACGCGCAGTTCAGGGGCGACGAGACGATCGCTGTAGACGAGGTTCAGGCCGGCGGCACGCAGCGACTCCAGCGCCGTCTCAAGCGACTGACCGACCAGGATCTGCGCGGCGCGCGCAGGCGACGCCGCCGGCGCAGCGGATGGATCGGCCGCCGCCGCAGGTTGGCCGATTGACAGCGAGCACAATGCGGCGAGCGCCGTGACTGCGCATCGCAGGAAAATCATCCGGGCAGTTTAGCGGCTCCACGGGCGCCCTGGGTTGGCGCGGCCCGGGACAACGGCCTGGCGGCAATGACAGCTGATCTTGCGGGCACGTGCGGCAGGCCATGCACGTCGACGTGCACGACGTACGGCCGCGCCTGGCTCGTGCGAGTGTCCTTGCGGGGACGCGAAGAGCACATCCATGTGTGCTCGAGGCG
>JANPDV010000222.1:0-12399 GCA_031431655.1 Gammaproteobacteria bacterium
GCGGTGGCGGCCCGCGCGCGGCCGGACCCGGGCTTGGCAGCGCCCCGGCAGCGACTCCGCTGCAGGACGCCCCGCTTGCGTCTGCCGGCGTCGCGGCGTCTGCGATGCCGCTGCCCGCCCAGGGCCCATCCGGCCCCGATAGCGCAGCTGACAATCTGGTACGGCCGGTGGCGATGCCGCCTGCGAACGTCGAGGGTTCAGCCGGTGCGAGCAACGACATCGCGGGCCAGCCCGATTCAGCCGACCGACCGGCGTCGCAGGATGCGGCCGGAGACGAGCGCGGCAGACCCCGCAGCCGTCGCCGGGGACGACGCGGCAGACGCGGCGGCCGCGGGCGCGACGGGAGCGTGGGCGCCGCGGGCGACGGCATCGCCGGCGAGCCTGCCGATGCGGAGGGTCCAGGATTCGACGCTGATGCCGGAGATGGTCCGGAGGGCAGCGACCCTGGTCAGCCCGAGTACCGTGGAAGCTCCCCGCGCGCCGAGCAGAGCGACGACTTGTTTCCGGCGGCTCCACCACCGCCTGCTGCTCCGATCAGCTGGACCGGACGCCAGCCAGCGGATGCGCCACCTGCTCCAGTCGCGCGGCGCGATCCAACCGAAAGCGACCCAATGGTGGGCGCCAGCGAAGCCACCGGCCCGGACACCGGCAAGGTGGTCTTCAGCAGCGACAGCTATGGTCGGGGCCAGGGACCAAGCAAGGTGGTCTGGTCTTCCAGCCCGTCCGGGACTCAAACGACGCGCGATGACTGAAGTCGCGCCACCAGGGCGGTCGATGCCATCTCGATGATCTGCACAACGCGATCGAAGTCCGGCTGCGACCCATAGTAGGGGTCCGGGACTTCGCTCGGTTCGTCCACACCGCAGTACGGCAGCAGCAGCTGCACACGACTGAGGGTGGATTTGGGCGCCTGGCGTTGCAGTGCCGCGAGATTGGCGCGGTCCATCGCGAGCAGCAGGTCGAACTGCGCGAAGTCCTGCAGGGCAACCTGCCGCGCGCGCAGCGCCGAGAGGTCATAGCCGTGGCGTGCGGCGGCGGCCTGTGTCCGCGGGTCCGGCGGCTCGCCGATGTGATAGCCGGCCGTGCCGGCTGAGTCCACGCGTGCCAACAGCGACGGCGCCGCACGCGCGGCGACGGCGCTGAACACCCCCTCGGCCGTCGGCGAGCGGCAGATGTTGCCGAGGCAGACGAACAGCACCTTCACTGCTCGGCCAGCCGTCCGAGGCGCAGCAGGTCCGCCGGTGTATTGACGTCCGCGCCGGCCGGCGCGCAGGCATCGGCCACGCGGATCTCCATGCCGTTGGCCAGTGCTCGGAGCTGCTCCAGCTTCTCGATGTCCTCGAGCTCGGTCGGCGGCAGGCTGGCGAGACGCAGCAGCGCATCGACCCGGTACGCATACAGGCCAAGATGGCGCCGCGCCAGCGGCCATGCGACCTGACTGCCGAGCCCGCTGGGGGCGCTGTCCCGCGACCAAGGCACCGGAGCGCGGCTGAAGTACAGGGCGCGACCCGCGGGGTCGGCGACCACCTTCACTACGTTCGGGTCCAGGAACTCCCGGACGGAATCTATCGGCGCAGCCAGCGTCGCGACGCCAGCCGAGTCATTGGCAGCGAGCAGGTTCGCCACCTGCACGAGCAGCGCCACGGGCATCGCAGGCTCGTCACCCTGGAGGTTGACCACGATGGATCGTCCTGCCCAGTGCCGTTGGCGGACTACCTCGGCAATCCGATCCGTGCCGGAGCGATGTTCCACGGCGGTGAGTGCTACATCCGCACCAAAGCCACGCGCCACCGCTGCGATGCGCTCGTCGTCCGTCGCTATGACGACTTCCGCAGCGCCGCAGGCCATCGCGCGGCGGTGGACCCACTCGAGCATAGGCCGGCCGTCGATCTGAGCGAGGGCCTTGCCAGGAAAGCGGGTGGAAGCGAAGCGCGCCGGAATCACGACGCGAAACACGCTCATCGCTCCAGCAGCGCATCGTCCGAAGACAGGCTGCGAGCCTCTTCTTCCAGCAGCACCGGGATCTCGTCGCGTACCGGAAATGCAAGCCGGTCAGCACGGCAGACGAGGACGGCCGACTCCTTGCGCAGTACCAGCGGGCCCTTGCAGAGCGGGCACGCGAGGATCTCGAGCAGACGCCCGTCCATGTCAGGCAGTCCCGCTTGCATCGGGATTCGACCCGCGGCGCCCGAGTTGATCGAGCCGGTGCAGTAGCGCGCTGGCTGCCGGCGCGTCGATCGTGGCTTCAAGCATCACTTCCCACATCCTGTCTGTCGCGAACTCTCTGCATTTTACGGCATCCTTGACCGTCATCAGGATCGGATCTGCACCTGGAAACTGCAGGTCCTCTGGCCGGAATGGGTGGTGATCGGCGAATGCATGGCACTCGCACTGCAGGCCCTCGGCCTGAAGCGCCGCGAAAAAACGCGCCGGATCACCGATGCCAGCCACCGCATGCACGGGCCTGCCCCGAAACTCGCCGAGGGCGCGACGCCCGCCCGGCGGCGCGAGCATCGCCGCCGGCCCGCTGGTGAGGACCATTTCAATCAACGCCGTGCTCGTTCCGGCCTGTGCGAAGTCCCAGTCCGCGCGGCCCGCCACCGCCAGGTCACCGGCCGCGGCAGCCCGATTGACGACCACGACGTCGACCTCCGAGAGCCGCCCGGGGGGCTCGCGCAGCGGTCCCGCGGGCAGCAGCGAGCGGTTGCCGAGTCCACGGCGCGCGTCGACAACGGCGATCTCGAAGTCCCGCGCCAGCGCATAGTGCTGCAATCCATCGTCGCAGATGATGAGCGTCGCACCGCATTGAGCGAGTTGCAGCGCGCCCGCAACGCGGTTGCGGGCAGCGGCGACAATGACCGGCGATGCGCCCGCGTCCGCCGGCGCGAATGCCTCGGCCAACAGCACCGCCTCGTCGCCGAAAACCGCCGGATCCGCGCCACGGCCCACCAGCGCCGGGGTACGCAGCGTGCCGCCATAGCCGCGACAGAGCACGCCGACTCGGTGGCCGCGCGCTGCCAATGAGCGCGCCAGCCAGATTGTGAACGGCGTCTTGCCGGTGCCGCCGACACTGATGTTGCCTACCACTATCACCGGAACCGGAGCGCGTCGCTGTCGCAGCGGGCCGAGCCGATACAGGGCACGTCGCACGCGCACGATCACCCCGAAAAGCACCGCCAGCGGCAACAGCAGCGACGCGCCGGCGCGACCCTCGTACCAGACCCCGTTCAACCAGCGCTCCACGCGGCTCACTCAGCTGCGGAACTGCAGCCGATGGAGCTGGGCGTAGAGGCCATCGCGCAAGATCAGCTCCGCGTGCCGCCCCTGCTCGGTGACACGCCCGCCCTCCATCACCACGATGCAGTCGGCGCGTTCGATCGTCGAGAGCCGGTGAGCGATCACCAGCGTGGTGCGGTTGCGCATCAGCTCGGCCACCGCCACCTGCACCTCGCGCTCGGTTTCCGTGTCGAGCGCGGATGTGGCCTCGTCCAGAATGAGGACCGGTGCGTTGCGCAACAGCGCACGCGCGATGGAGATTCGCTGGCGCTGGCCACCGGAGAGCTGCGCGCCACGATCCCCCACAGGGGTGTCCAGGCCCGCAGGCAGATCCCTGGCAAAGTCGGTGACCCGCGCTGCCTGCGCCGCGGCTTCGACCTGCTGCGGCGATGCCGAGCGCCGACTGAAGGAGATGTTGTTGCGGATGGTGTCATCGAACAGCATGACGTCCTGGCTCACCAGCGCGATCTGCTCGCGCAGATCCGAACGCCGGTAGTCGCGCACGTCGAATCCATCCAGCAGCACGCTGCCGGCATCCGGATCGTAGAAGCGCGGCACCAGGCTCACCAGCGTCGACTTGCCGCTGCCGGACCTCCCGACCAGCGCCACGGTGCTGCCGGCAGCCACGCTGAAGCTGACGTCGTGCAACACTTCGCCCTTCTCGGCAGCATAGCTGAAGGTCACGCCGCGGAACTCGATGCGGCCCTCTGCACGCTCGACACGCCGGGCGCCGCCACTGTCCTCTGACGGCCCGTCCAGCACCTCGAAAACGCTGGCGCCTGCTGCGATGCCTTGCTGCAGCGGCACGAACACCTGCACCAGCCGCCGCAATGGCGCCGTAATCAGCAGCAGCGCCGTCAGGAACGACATGAATGCACCGACGGTCAACTCCTGCGCGCGCACCTGCTGAATGGCGAGGTAAAGCACGGCGGCGAGCCCCAGGGCGGCGATCATCTGCACGACCGGATTGCTGAGCGAACGTGCGGCGATCAGCTTCATGTTGGTGACGCGGTTGAACTCGTTCACCGTGCCGAAAACCGCCTGCTGCTGCGCCTGTGCATTGAAGACCTTGATGACGCGCTGCGCATCCAGCGATTCCTTGGCAACCCGCGTGACGTCGCCCATCGACGACTGGATTCGGGTGCTGTAGCGGCGGAAGGAGCGGTTGATGCGCTGTACCAGCCAGGACAGCGGCGGCGCCAGCAGCAGCACCAGCGCCGCGAGTCGCCAGTTCAGCCAGATCAGCCAGCCCAGCAGGCCGATGATCGTGAGCGTGTCGCGGATCAGTACGGTGACCGCGTTGGTGGTCGCCTCGGCGAGCAGCTCGACGTTGTAGGTGAGCCGCGACAGCATCGTACCCGAGGCACTTGCGTCGATGCTGCGGTTGGGCAGGCACAGGTACTTGGCGAACAGTTCGCCGCGGATCGCCTTGATGATCTGCCGCCCGACCCAGCCAGGAAAATAGTTGGACAGGTAGTCGCCGACGCCCCGCACGAAGAAAAGCGCGACCACACCCAGCGGTACGGCCCACACGACGCGCGGATCCGACGTGACGAACGCGCCATCGAGGAAGTACTTGACCAGCAGCGCGAACGCGGAATCGGAGGCGGCAAACATCAACATGCCCAGCACGCCGATCGCGAACATGCCCAGATGCGGCCGTGCGTAACCCAGCAGGCGCCGATAGACCTGCATTGAGTTCTGCGGCATCGCGCCCGCCGCGTTCAACGAGCTGCGGCTCCCGCCGGCGGCGCACCGCCGATCACGGTAGCGATGTCGATCTGCTGGAATCCGAGCCGGCCCAGCACGTCCATCGCGGTAACCACGGACTGATGCGCCGTGCGAGCGTCGGCGCGCAAGGTCACCGTCGCGCTGCGGTCGGCCCCGGCGACCCTGAGAACAGCGGCGCGCAACGTCTCGGGACTCGAGTTCACCAGCTCCTGGCCGTTGACCCGATAGCTGCCACCCTGCGCAATGACGATGACGATGGGCGCCGTGCCGGAGCGCGGCACGGGCTTGCTGCTCGCTTCGGGCAGGCGAACCCGCACGCGGCCCTCATCGATGAACGTCGACGAGAGCATGAAGAACACGACCAGCATCAGCACGACGTCGACCAGCGAGATCAGGTTGATCTCCGGATCCTCGGTGCGGCGAGGCTTCAGATTCATCTAGGTGGACGACGATTCGGGCGTGCGCGGGCCCGCCGCCGCGGACTCGACGATGTCGACGAGTTCGATCGCGGACTTTTCCATGTCGATGACGATCCGGTCGACCCGGCCACGCAGGTAGCGATAGGCGATCAGGGCTGGAATGGCCACCAGCAGGCCGGCGGCCGTAGTCAGCAGCGCTTCGCTGATGCCGGCAGACAGCATTCGCGGATCACCCATTCCGCCGCTGTTGATGGCGTCGAAGGCCTTGATGATGCCGGTGACAGTGCCGAGCAGGCCGAGCAATGGCGAGATGCTGGCGATCGTTGCCAGCGCGTTGAGGAACCGCTCCAGTTCGTGCACGACGTGCCGCCCTGTGTCCTGCAGCCGCTCCATCATGATCGCCCGGGACCGATGGCGATTCGCAAGGCCGGCAGCGAGTACCCGGCCGAGCGGCGAATCGCGCTCCAGTGCAGCAATGACCTTGTCGTTGACCTGGTCCGCCTCCACCAGCAGCCGTACCCGCTGCAATCGATCGGGCGGAATCACGCGATTTGCCTGCAGCGTCCACAGCCGCTCAACGAAGATGGCCAGCGCAATCACGGAACAGGCGATGATCGGCCACATCAGCGGACCGCCGGCCCGGACGATTTCCCACATGACGCTTAAGGCCCCGCACTGCTCAAACCACGGATCATACCGGACGCGGCTCTGGCGGTCCGCTCAGCCGCAGGATGGGTCGGCGCGCCAAGCCCGCTGCGGCGCCGAATCCGCCGAGAACGTGAACTGCACGACCTTGCAGCCTTCTGGCGACACGGCGGCCACGGCTGCGACACCCCAGCGACTCGCCAGCTCGGCGCGGCGCGTCTTCAGCACACGGCCGATGCCCACCACGCTCTGCGGACCGAGGTGGCGTGCCCAGAACGCGGCGGCGCGGCCCAGGGCCGCACCACCCTGCACCACGACTACACCCGCCGGCTGCGGCGGTGCGGATGCCGCTGCTGCCATGTCCGCCTGATCCGGCGGACGCCCCAGCACCAGCAGTGTCCCACCAGGGCCGGCGAACCGCGCCGCACACTGCAGGCGGCCCGCCCTACCGCTGGGCAGTGGCGTGATCTCGACCCGTGTGCCATCGAATTGCCACGCGGCAGGTGCGGCGCAGCCGCCGGGCAACTGGGCGTCGTCACCGACGCGCATTGTCACGACGGGCCACTGGCGGGCCAGCGCCGCGGCACCTGCGAGTTCAGCAGCCGTGCCGCGCGGCAATACGAGGAGATCGATGCGTTGTCGGCCGAAATCACGCAACGCCGAACCGATGACGCGTGCGGCGCGAGTTCCGTCCCCGCCGTACACCTCGCCCGTTCCCACCACGATCGTATGGTGGGCCGTCGCCACCAGCACTGCCAAGCCCTCGCCAGCATCGAGCACGAGCGCGCGAAACTCGCCCGCACGATCCGACAGGGTCGTCGGCCAGAGTGCCAGCGCGATCCACATTCCCGCCAGCGCCCGCACGGCGCGCGGTGCCGGCAGCAGCATGGCCGCGGCTGCCGCGCACAGCAGCAGCAGCGCCGACGGACTTGCCCGCATCGCAACCGCCGCCCCGGGCCAGTCGGACGCACCCGCAAGCCACGGCCAGCCATGGGCGTAGACCGCAGCGGCCCAATCGAGCGGCCAGCGCGCCAGCGCAACGTCGAAGCACAGCAGCAGCGTAGCGACCAGCACACAAGGCAACAGGAGGAACGAGAACAGCGGAATGGCTAGCAGGTTGGCGAGGCTGCCGAGCAGCGCGCCGCGTTCGAACCATGCGAGCGTCAACGGCAGCACGGCCAGTCCCACGCGCCATTGCGAGCGCAGCAATGCCAGCGCAGGCGAGTGGCCGCCTGCAACGGCGCCGTTGTCGCCCAGGATCAGCACCGCAACGGCGACGAACGACAGCCAGAATCCGGCAGACAGGGGCGCAAAGGGATCCAGCGCGAGCACGCCGAGCAGGGCCAGGCTCAGGATCTGCGGCGCGTCGACCACCCGTGCGGCCGCCCGGGCGAGCCACCATACGGTGAACATGAGGAGTGTGCGCAGCGTGGGTATCGACATGCCAGCCAATGCCGAGTAGCCGAGCGCCACGGCACCGCCGACAACGGCAGCGAGGCCGTCCCGATCGCAGTGCAGCCAGCCCACTCCGAGGCGCCAGAGCCGACGCACTCCGGCCATCGCCCAGACCGCGAGCAGCGTCACATGCAGACCCGAGATCGCTACCAGGTGGGTGGTGCCTGTCAGCGCGAAGACCCGCCACTGTTCGTCGGACACCTGGCCGGTCACGCCGACGGCGAGCGCCGTGATCAGGGCGGCCGCATCGCGATCCACGACGCGATCGCGGATCGCATTCGCAAGCCGCTCGCGCAGCCTGATGAGGCCGGGCCCTGCCGGCGCAAGCCGACTCTCCAGCTTCGAGCCCAGCACTCGACCGTGTGCATCGAGCGGCGGATGGCCGCCGCGCTGCGACGGCATGCTGTTGAGCTGCAGCAGCATCCGCCAGCTCTCGCCCGCATGCGGTTGCGTGCTGGCGTGGGGACGCACCAGCCGTGCCTGCAACGCGCGCCCGGCGAAACTCGCTGGCGCCTCCACCTCGAGCCGGGCGTCAAACCGCAGGCCGTCCGCGTCGACCACAGGAACGCTGTCGATGTTGACCCGGGCAACAACGCGGGTGCCGTCGAGTTCCTCGGGCCAGTGCCGCATTCGTGCATCGCGGGCGGCTGCGCCGCTCAGGATCAGCCCGAGCGCAAAGCCGCCGAGCGCGCCCACATGGTGGCCGCGGGCCAGCACGGCGCAGATCAGTGCGGCGATCAATGCCGCAACGCCGGGCGAGCCGGCCCCGTACAGCGCCAACACGCTGCCCGCCAGCATGCCGTGCCCAGCGGTTCGCAGAAAATGCGCGGGCATGTTGCTAGAGTCGCGCGCTCTCATGATGCGTATCCTCATCCGCAATCTCTCTGGCCGGCTGCATGCCCTGCGCGACCGGTGGTATCTGCGGCCTTTCGGCCGGTGGTTGCTCGACAGCCGCCTCTGGTCGATGCAGCGGCGCGGCATCACCCGCGCATTCGCCACCGGACTCGGCATCTGTTTCGTGCCGCTGCCGATCCACATCCCCGCGGCGATCCTGGTGGCGGTAGGGGCACGGCTCAACGTCGCAGTGCTCGTGGCCACCGTGATGCTGGTGAACCCGCTGACCGTGGTGCCGGTGTACTACACCGCCTATCGCGTCGGCGCAGCAGCGCTGGGCTTCGAACCGCAGCGATTCCACTTCTCGCTATCGTGGGACTGGCTGCAGTACGGCCTGGGACCGATGTGGAAGCCGTTCCTGCTCGGCTGCGCGATCTGCGCCGCGTGCGCCGGCTTGTTGGGGTGGATCAGCGCCGAACTGCTGTGGCGCAGGCACGTCCTGAAGAAGTACCGCGAACGGCGCGCGCTCTCAAGCGCCTGAGGCGTTGTCTTCGACCAGTTTTCCGTCGACCAGCGTCAGCACGCGATCCATTCGCGCCGCCAGGCGCGCGTCGTGCGTCACGATGACCAGGCTGGTGCCGCGCTCGCGGTTCAGCTCCAGCATGAGTTCAAACACCTGCGCAGCATTGCGGCCGTCGAGGTTGCCTGTCGGCTCATCGGCCAGCAGCAGCTTCGGGCCGGTGACCAGCGCCCGCGCCACCGCCGCCCGCTGCCGTTCCCCCCCGGAGAGCTGGTGCGGCTTGTGCGTCAGGCGCTGCTGCAGCCCCACCCGTTCCAGCAACGCGGCGGCCGCGGCGCTCGCAACTGCCGCGGACTCGCGCCGCACCAGCAGCGGCATCGCGACGTTTTCCAACGCCGTGAACTCGGGCAAGAGGTGGTGGAATTGATAGACGAAACCAATCGCCCGATTGCGCAGCAGGCCGCGAGCCCGCTCGTCGAGAGCATGAACATCCTGTCCCGCAACCTCGACTCGCCCGGCGTCGGGTCGATCCAGCCCGCCGAGGATCTGCAGCAGCGTCGTCTTGCCTGAACCGGAGGCGCCGATGATCGCAATGCGCTCGCCTGCGCGGATCAGGCAGGACGCGCCATCCAGCACCGTCAGCGTGCCGGTGCCCTGACGGAACTCGCGGCGCAACGACTGCGCTTGCAGGACGATCGGCGTGGCGGAGGCGTCAGTCATGGCGCAGAACCTCGGCAGGCTGGGTCCGCGAGGCGCGCCACGCCGGATACAACGTAGCCAGCGCGCACAACGCGAAAGCGACTCCGCAGACTCGAAGTACATCGTTCAGTTGCACCGCAGCGGGCAGGTCACTCATCAGGTAGACCTTCGCATCCAGGAAACTGGTGCCGAGTGCGCGCTCCAGACCGTGCACCAGCGATTCGAGCTGGGTCGCTACCAGCACGCCGAGGGCAGCGCCCCCGAGCGTGCCGGCCAGTCCGATCAGGATGCCCTGGATGGCGAACGTGCCGAGGACATTGCGTGGCCCTGCGCCAAGCGTCCGGAGGATCGCAATATCGGACTGCTTTTCCTTCACCACCATCACCAGCGTCGCCACCAGGTTGAACGCGGCCACCGCCACGATCATCAGCAGGATGATGAACATCAGCGACTTGGTCAGCTCGATGGACTGGAAGAAGCTCGCGTGGTTGCGTGTCCAGTCGCTGACGTAGTACGACCCCTTCATCGCCAACGCCAGTTCCCGCACCGTCTGCGGTGCGCGCATAGGGTCGCTCAGTGCCAGTCGCAGGCCGCTCACCTCGCGGCCCAGCCGGAACACGCGCTGCGCATCCGCAAGGTTGATCAGCGCCAGGCCGCGGTCGAACTCGTACATCCCCGACTCGAAAGTACCTGCGACGGTGAAGCTGCGCATCCGCGGCACCAGGCCATCGGGCGTCGCGCTGCCCTGCGGCGCCATTACGATGAGGCGGTCGCCGCGCTTCGCACCGAGGTCCGCAGCGAGCGCACTGCCGAGTATGATCCGCCAGGAGCCGGGCTGCAGTTCCGCTGCCTGCACGTCGCGCAGTCTCTGCAGCAGTCCGAGCGTGCCGACCTCCTGCGCCGGGTCGATGCCCCGCACCGCGGCGCCCAGTACGCGCGGGCCGACGGCCAGCATCGACTGAACTTCGACGTACGGCACTGCACGCTCGACGCCCGGCGTACGCAGCGCCATGGCCCGCGCTCGTTGCCAGTCCGGCAGCGTGCCTTCCATGCCCATCAAGGTCGCGTGCGAGGTGACGGACAGGATTCGCGAGCGCAGCTCGCCCTCGAACCCGTTCATCACCGACAGCACCACGATCAGCACGGCGATGCCGAGCATCAGTCCCAGTACCGAAATGGCTGCAATCAGCGAGACGAAGCCGCGCCGCGCCGCGCGCAGATAGCGCGTGCCCACCAGCCATTCGTAGCCCAGGTCCGGCACTGCTACTCGTACCGCAACGCTTCGGCCGGCGCGATCCGCGCGGCACGCAGCGCCGGATAGATGGTGGCCAGCCCCGTCAGCGCAAGCGCCACCGCCCCGATCCACGCCACATTCTCCCAGCGCAACTCGGAGGGCACGGCGACGATGTAGAACACGTCGGGACTGAACACCTGGAACCGGAACATGCGCTCCAGCCACGGCACGATGGATCCGACGTTGGCGGCGAGCGCGACCCCGAGTCCGATGCCGAGCCCCACGCCCAGCCAGCCGATTACCAGGCCCTGGGTCGCGAAAGCCGCCATCACCTGGCCGCGCGACGCGCCCAGAGTGCGCAGGATCGCGATGTCGTTGCGTTTCTCGGTTACCACCATCACCAGCATGGCGACGATGTTGAAGGCGGCGATGCCGACGATCAGCATCAAAATCAGCGACATCATCGTCTTCTCGATGCGGATGGCGCGAAAGTAACTGGCATGGTCCTCGGTCCAGTTGCGGATAGTGAAACCCGGGGGCAGTCGCGGCGCCAGTGCAGCGGCGACCTGCGGCGCCGCGAGCACGTCGCGCAGTTTCAGGCGAATGCCCTCGGCGCGCGGATCGGCAGCCGTCATCGCGCGTACGTCCGCCAGGCTCGCCAGCGCCAGCACGGCGTCGTGATCCTGGAGGCCAACTTCGAAGATGCCCGCCACAGTGAACTCGCGCAGCTTCGGCTGTGGCAGCCCGTCCGCCCCCGCGGTCGGCACCAGCAGGGTTACGCGGTCACCGAGTTCGGCCATCAACAGTCGTGCCACGACACTGCCGAGCACAATGTGACTGGAACCGGGCTGAAGCTCGTCCAGCGAGCCTTCGAGCAAGGCGCCTGCAAGGCCGGTGACCCGGGACTCGAGCTGCGGATCGATGCCGCGCAACTGCACGGGCAGCATCTCCGGCGTCCGTAATGCCAGCGCCTGGACCTCGACATAAGGCGCCGCACCCAGCACCGCAGGCTCGGCCCGCACCAGCGCCAGCGCCGCGGCCCAGTCCGGGGCTGCCCCGGGCGTGTCGGTAACGACGACCCGGGCATGCGCCGAGAGTGCCAGCAGCCGGCCCCGCAGCTCACCTTCGAAGCCGTTCATGACCGAAAGCACGACGATCAGCGCCGCAACACCCAGGCATACGCCCAGCAGCGACACCCAGGTGATGAATGACACGAAGAACTTGTTCGTGCGGGCACGCACGTAGCGCAGCCCGATGAACAGCGACAAGGGACGAAACACGGCCGCGATTTAACCACAGGGGCCGCGCTGCCCCGCAGGAAAACGCACCAGCCGCTGAGGTATGATGCGGCTGCTTGTGCCGGAGGCCAGCCCCATGCGCCCAGCCCGCGATCCTGTTGTTCCAGTCGTTGCTGCCGCCCTCGCCGCCCTGGGCCTGCTGGCCGTGCAGGTCGCTGGTGCCGAACGGCTGATCGTCGACGGACAGGTCCAGGCGCGTGTCATCGCCGCCGGCCCGGCGCGCGGCACGAGCATGAAGGCGGTCGAGGCGCGCTTCGGCGCGCCACAGAGCCGCAGCGAGGCCGTGGG
>JANPDV010000223.1:0-3767 GCA_031431655.1 Gammaproteobacteria bacterium
CTACGACTTCCGCAACCAGTTCCCGCGCGCGCCGCACCCCGACATCATGCAGTACTCGTTCCGAGACTATGGCAATCGCATTGGCGTGTGGCGTATGGCCGAAGCGTTCGAGCAGTACCCGATTCGGGTAACGGCTTCGACCAACCTGGCGGTGTTCGACCACTACCCGGAAATCGGCGCGCTGGTGCGCGAGAAGTCCTGGTGCGTGATGAGCCACGGCATCTACAACACCCGTTACCTCGGCCGCGGCACGGATGAAGAGGAACGCCTGTTCTACCGTGACAGCATCGATGCCACACGGCGCCACACCGGGCAGTCACTGCTCGGCATGCTCGGGCCCTGCGTCACCAACGGTCCGCACACCCCCGAACTGATGGCCGAGGCCGGCCTGCTCTATCATGCGGACTGGGTGCATGACGACCTGCCGGTGCCGCTCGAAGTCGGCACGAAGCGCCTGGTCACCATCCCCTACAACTACGAGATCAACGACGCGCCATTACTCGAGGGTCACTTCGACGGCCCGGCGTTCACCCAGTTCAACATCGATCAGTTCGACCGCCTCTACGATGAGGCGGCCGGCGGCGGCCTGGTCTATTGCCTGGCCCTTCACCCTTACCTGATTGGCCAGCCGCACATGATCAGCCACCTGCGGCGCCTGCTCGATCACGTCTGCGCTCGTGACGGCGTCTGGCACGCCACGGGCGACCAGATCGCACGGCACGCACAGCAGCACTTCTGGCCGGACTCGCCGCGATGACGCTCGCGACGCGCGGCCCGGATCATCCGCATCATGACTGGTCACCGCTGCCGACCAGGCCGCAGCGCCTGTGGCCGAACGGTGCCGGCGTGGCCGTCTGTCCGATCATCAGCCTCGAAACACACGAGGACAGCGTCCCTGACGGCTGGCCGCAGATCGCCTGGCTGGCCGGCGGCGTGGGCTTCCGGCCGGACCCGAACATCGCCCGCATCGGCGCGCGCGACTATGGCCTGCGGATCGGCTTCTTCCGCCTCGCCGACGCGCTGACGCGCGCAGGGCTGAGTTTCGCGGTGGCGATCGATGCCATGACGGCGGAACGGCACCCTTCACTGGTTGAATTCTCCCGCTCCAGGGGCTGCGAGTTTCTCGCGCACGGCCTGTCCGTGAACCGACCGCTGCACGAAGGCCTGGGCCCAGCCGACGAGCGCGCGTACATCCTGGAGACACGCGCGCGCCTTGCCGCCTGCGGCATCAGCGCGCGCGGCTGGTTCGGCATCGAGTATGCGGAGTCGTCACGCACGCCGGGCCTGGTGGCCGAAGCGGGCTATGATTTCCTGTGCGACTGGTGCAACGACGAGCAGCCCTTTGCGATGCATGCGACACGGACACTGACGGCACTGCCACTGCTCGCTGATCTCGACGACTCGTTCTGCTTCACCAGCCCGCGAGGCATCGCTCCGTCTGCCTACGCCGCGCGCCTGACTGAGGCTGCACAGGCGCTCGCGGCGGACGGCCGGAGACAGGCGCGGGTGATGGCCTGGCACATGCGGCCGTTCCTCTCCGGGCAGCCGTTCCGAGAACTGCACATCGCAGGCGCGCTGGCGACGATCGGCCGGCAACCGGGGGTGTGGTCGCCGCTGCCGTCTCAGCTGATCGACACGTGGCGGAGCCTGCAGCGCAACGGGTGAGCCAGCACCGACGCGCTTCGCGCGCGCCGATCGCCGCCAACCGGCGCCAGATCGGAGGCATCGGGCATCAGGGTGCCTCCCACGACCCGATATCGTAGATGCCCGAGCGTGCACGCAGCGGCTTGAGCGTCTTCTGGTACTCGTCGCTCTCGTAGAAGGCCTTGAGCTGGTCCATGCTCGGGAAGCGCGACAGCACCACGCTCTTGTTGGCAAACAGTTCGCCTTCATAGACCTTGGCGGCCTTGCCGCGAATCAGGTACTGGCCGCCGAACTGCTTCGACAGCGCGGCCGCCTGTGCCGAATAGCGCTTGAAGTCTTCAGTGACGTTCTTCAGTTCTACGACAGTGAGAATATAGGCAGGCATTGGCAGGTCCTCTGAGGGCGGCTGGCAGCCGTTCCGGGTGCGTGGCTTGGGCACGCTCGGCGGCGCGGACGATCGATCACCCGGGCGCCGTGTTAGCCTCGACGGCACGGGAGGATCAACGATCCATCGTCGATGCGTGGGGCGGGATGAAGCCGATGAAACGTCTGGTACTGATAGCGCCGCTGCTGCTGACAGCCGCCGCGTGGGCGCAGATCGACGCGCCGGTTTCCGGCGCGGTCGCCGCGCCGTCCAGTCCACCGCCGCTCGCCGTGCCGCCCCCTACCGCGGCGCCAGCGGCGCCGCCTTCGGCTTCTCCAGCGGAGGGCGTCCCCGAGATCACCGTGTCGGCACCACAGCCGCGCTACGTCGCGCCGACGCAGCGCGACCGCATCGGGCGAATCTGGGCCCCGGTCTATCTCGATGGGCAGGGCCCGTTCCGGCTCGTGCTCGATACCGGCGCCAGCCGATCCGCGATCATCGGCCGCGTCGCCGAGCAGCTCGGCTATCGCGGTCGCACCAACCGGCAGGTGCGGGTTCGTGGCGTGACGGGCACGGCGATCGTGCAGGTCGCGCGCGTCGGGCGCATGGAGATCGGTGACCTGCTGCTCGCGCCAGTGGACCTGCCTATCGTGCTCGACGTGTTCGGCGGCGCCGAAGGCGTGCTCGGCAACGAGGGGCTGCTCGACAAGCGGATCGTCATCGATTTCAAGCGCGACTCGATCACCGTCAAGCGCTCGCGCCGCGAGGCGGCACCTTACGGATTCACGACGCTGCCGATCATTTTCCTGCGGGACCGACTGCTGGCGGTCGATGTGATCATCGGGCGCGTGAAAGCCAAGGCCATCATCGACACCGGTGCGCCGGATTCGCTCGGCAACAAGGCCCTGCTCGAGGCTCTGAAGCGCACTGTCAAGGACGCGCCGGACACCGACATCATCGGCGTTACGCTGGACGTCGAGCGCGGCAACCGCATTCGCCTGCCGACAATCGTCCTCGACAAGCTTCGCATCCGCGGTGCGACCATGACCTTCGCCGAGCTGCAGATCTGGGAGTACTGGCGCCTGACTCGCGAGCCAGCGATCCTGCTTGGGATGGATGTGCTCGGCGTGCTGGACCAGGTCATCATTGACTATCGCACGCGGGAGCTACATCTGCGCACCGCCAACTGACGCAGAAGGCTCAGGGATGTTGGGCCACTGGATGCTGCCGTCCGTGCCTGCAATTGCGCCTGCAGCCCGGATGCGGGCGCGAAATCCGCGCGCAATCTGCGCCTGTCGCAACGATCAGAGCACAGACTGCCCGCCGTCGACGGGCAGCACCACGCCGGTAACGTAGCGCGACTCGTCCGAGAACAGCCACAGTACGGCGTCGGAGACATCCTGCGACTGGCCGATCTGGCCCATTGGAATACGCGAGTCGAACAGTTTCTCGTTGCCGCCGGTGACGAGCATGGCTTTCTCGGTCTTGATGAAGCCAGGGCAGACCACGTTGATCCGGATATTCTGCTTCGCATACTCAATCGCAGCCGCGCAGTACATGCCGATGAGGCCGTGCTTCGCGCCGGTGTAGTGGCTGTTGTTCGCCAGATACCGTATCCCTGCGATCGAGCTGTTGCCGACGATCGAGCCACCGCCGGATTTCAGCATCAGCGGAATCTCGTACTTCATCTGCAGGAAGTTGCCGCGCAGGTTGGTCGTCATCACCATGTCGAAATCCGCTGTCGCCAGCTGGTGCAGTG
>JANPDV010000224.1:0-7917 GCA_031431655.1 Gammaproteobacteria bacterium
CTTGCGCTGCGGCAGCGCCAGCGGAGCGCCCAGCTCCGTGAACAGCCGTTGCGTGATTTCGCGAACCTGCATTCGCGCCTTGGACTTGTCCAGCGACGCCAGGATCGTCAGATCAGCTACTTCCAGCAAACGGTTGTAGACGGCGCGCTTCCACTCCTGCTCGAGGGTCGTCAGCGGCCGCATTCGGTCGGTGCCGTCATCGGCGACGGGCTGGATTCCAAGGCGGTCTTTCAGGGTAACGCTCATGGTGAAGCTGACCCGCGCAGGAATGCTGGCAATGCCCGTCGCAGCAGGCTGGGCCTGTCGACCTTGGTCCCGGTCATGGCCGCGACGATGTCCAGCAGGGAAAGCGTGATCGCAGCGCTTCGATCGGAATCATAAAGCGGCACCCCCGAGTCGCTGCTCTCCAGCGCCCGCTTGTAGTGGCTTGGAATCGTACTGGTGACTTCCATCCCCAGTGCCCGGCCGATATCGTCGAGCTGCAGCAGCGCGTTCTTGTCATACCGATTGACGAGCAGTCGCAGGCGCTGCTTCGGCAAGCCCAGCTCATCGCGGAAGATGCGCATGATTCGCGTGGCATTGCGCACGTGCAATGTCGACTGCTGTACCACGATATAGACAGCGGACGCTGCGCCAACCGCCGTTGCTGTCAGATTGTCGATGGCGTGGGGCACGTCGATCACGATGTCCTGGTTATGCTGACCCAACATCGTGGTGAACATTGAGAGCCTGTCGGAGGAAACATCCTTGCTCAGCACCGCATTACCTGCCGTCGAGGCAAAGACTCGCAATCCACTGGCATGCGCTGCGCCAAATCCCAAGAGCGCCGCTTCGTCGAGCGTTGCCACTTCATCGAGCGCTTCCAGTAGCCCCCGCTGCGACGTCACGTTCAGGTGATGGGCAGTCGACGCGAAGTTGAGGTCAAGATCGATCAAGGCTGTCCGGTGCCGCGCCTGCGCAACGAGCAAGTGCGCGATGTTCGCAGCGATAAAGGAGCTGCCCACTCCACCGGCTGCACCGACGAAAGCATGTACAGCGGCCCGACCCTGAGTTGCGCTGGCACGCAACTCGCTGCAAACCTGCTGGATCGACGCGGCGAGGTCTGCCTTGCCGACCGGCTCCGGCAGAAAGTCGCGCGCCCCACTGCGTATGGCCAGTCGGGTGGACTCCGCATGACCTCCGGGCCCAACCACGATCAATGTCGGCCGACCCTTTAGCGGGCGCGCCGCCCACGCCGACAGCTCGGCAGTATCCTTCGACTCATAATGCAGCAGCACGATATCGGGCACAAACCCCAGGCCTTGTAGCGGATCGACGTGGCCATTGGTCATGGCATGCGTGTGCACTTCGATGGCCGCCATGCCGTCCAGGTAACTCTTGAGAGTCTGCAGAACGCTGCTGTTGCGTCCTGCGATCAGCACGCGCGTCAGCATGCCGTCGATACTCCGGTGTCGGAAAGTCCCAGACTTTCCGCCGGCAACGTCACCGTAAATGGGGGCGAGGCGACTACCTGACTTGCGAAGGGAATCGCAAATGACATGTTGTAGTTGACGACACTCACGCGCACGTAGCGAATGCTGTTGAGCGGTGGCGCTACACCGAGCGCGGCGCCGTTGACATCCAGGTAGCTGACATTAACGTTCGCGTTATTGAAGCCGGGAATGCCGAGAAAGTTCACGGCGGCAACGATGCGGGGATCATTGACCGGACATACCGCCGCAAGCCGCGCGGCACGCCGCGTGCCCTCGTTCAACGCGCTATAGGTATGCATCGCGCGGCCGAACTCGAAGCAACCGAATAGCGCAGTCATGAGAACAGAGGAGGTGATCGCGAACTCGACCATCGCGAGTCCCTGCATCTTGCGTTTCACAGCGCCCTCATCGTGGTGGAAACGGAGAGCGTGAACGCCGTGGAAATGCTGCCGCCGAAGAACGTCGGCATGCTGCCGGCGAACATCGCCTGATAGGGGTAGGTCGACGCCACGGTGATGTTGTTGGTCGCCGCAGTGCCCGTTACGTTGATGTGCGCGACCGTCAGGCCCGGCAAAATGGCGGCGCCGGTGCCCGCGGCGTTGCCGAATACGGCCATGTTCCTGGCTTGAGTGACCAGCGTGGTCCAGGTCGTACCTTGTACCAGTTGCCCGTTGGTGCCTTCCAGGGCCTTGCCGGCGACGAAACGGGCGGCACCGCGCACGCCGACGATGATAGCGCTGTAGAGGATCATCATGCGACTGAATTCCGCGGTGGCGCATAACAGCAACAGCAGCACCGGCGCGGTCAAGACAAACTCCACCATCGCCAGCCCGTTTAGCGAGCGACGTGGGGGGAAAGCAGCTGGATGGCAATTGCTCATGAGTCCGGACTGGCCGCGCTCTTGTAGAGTTGAATGACATGTGGCCCTGTTGAGCCGGACCCGGCGCCCGGCCTCCCGCCCGCATCGCAGGTCTGCAGCACTTCCGCGAAAATCACGTGCTTGCCGCCGTTATCCACCTTTTGCAGCAGGTACAGGCAGGCGAATCCCAGCACGCTGATTTGGCCGCGGCCATTGACCGCACTGGAACAGTTTCCGATAGGCGCGGCCACCTCGCGTCGGCGAAACGCTCCCGTGCCGTTCGGCATGGGCTGTGTGTCATACGGCCCGCTCGGCTGAAGCGCATTGTAGTTCGCCCAGTTGAACGTCAGTTGCGCGGCCGTGGGATTCGTGATCGCGCCCTGTCTGACATTGCCCGAGGAGTCGAGCGTGAGCGAAGTCTGGTGGGCTGCGCTGTTGATGACGTCCGGGGGATAGTCCGCCGCGCTCAGGCCGGCGCCGTACTCATTGAAGCGCGTGTTGACACCCTGAGTGACCGGACCCGCCGCGACGCCCGGTTCCGTGGTCACGGTGTTGCCGATCGTTGCGCAGGCAGAGAAGTCTCCCGCAAAGTTGGTACGCAAGACGGCTGCGCCGGTTCCGCCGATACTCAGGAGATTGTAGTTGCCGGGCCCTAATTCCGGCCCTGTCGGATTGCTGCCCGGCACCCGGTTGAGGCCAAGCACCTGTCCGACCGTGTATCCGAATAGCGGCGCGCCTGCCGCAGCGTTGCCGCACATCATGATCGGAACGATATTGCAGGCTTCGCGCAACGACGGGCTCGGGCCCGCCACCGCGCTACCCGTCACATTGATCGACCCGATTCCGAGCACGGAAACGAGGCTCATCTGCGTTGTAAAACCAGCAACCGACGTGCGCACGAATCTGGCGGGCAACGTCCCCGCCGCGAAAGGAATGAGCGTGGCCGAATACTGCGTCGTCATTGTCAGGCCACTGCCAACCGCTGCCTGCAACTCCGGAAACTGGACAAGGTTGAGCGCAAACACACTGTTGGCAGCCGTCGTCGCGAGCGCCGTCGAGTCGCTTTGATCGAGGACCTTGGCGGCAGCGAGGGCCGCCGAGTCCAGCGAACTCTGCAAGCGCGATTTGTTGAGCACTACGTGGGCAGTGTCCAGCGCAAGACCGGCCGCACCGATGAGCGCAGCCAGCGCGATGATCACCAGCACCATGGTCGCGCCGCGTTGCCTGTTGCGCATCATTTGGTCATCGTCCGCCGACGTTGATCACCAACGGCTGCGACACTCTCTCCCGATCAGTGGACTCCTTGCGCATCGACTGCACTGCCGTATTGAGCATGTCCGGATCTGCGCCCTCGACAGCGGCGGTGCTCGGTGTCGTCAGCGTCTTCGCGTCATAGACCTGGCCAGCGGTCATTTGCCGGACCGCCTTGCCATGTTGATTCGCGAGCGGCGAAGTAGTGCAGCCGCCTAGTACAATGACGACGCTGCCGGCCGCAATGATGATTTCTTTCATGTTTCTGCTCTCGCTTGCAATCTAAGGTAAGGGGCGATCACTTGGTCGCTGCAGGCGCCGCCGGGGTTGCAGATACACCCTTCTCCAGACGACCGTGCAGGAAGAAGTCCGAATCCGTGGGCTCGACATACGAGTCGGTCGGCAGCAGCACCTTGCCGGCTGGCAGAGGCCGTGCCAGTCGCGGCGTCACCAATATGACCAATTCTGTTTCACCCTTCTGGTAGCTCTGGCTTCGAAACAGTGCGCCAAGGACTGGGATGGATCCCAGGCCCGGGAATTTCGTCACCTGGCTGCGGGTCGTTTCGTTGAGCAGGCCTGCAAGGCCGATGGTCTGACCATCGCCGAGTTCCACTGAGCCAGTCGCACTGCGCGCAGAAAGCGACGGAATCACGAATGAGCTGGAAGTGCCCGGCAGGGACAACGAGACCCGATTGCTGCTCTCCAGTTCACTGACGCTGACATTCAGCTTCAGATTGATGTGACCGCTGTTCAGCACCACCGGAACGAACTTGATCGCGATGCCGAACTGCTTGAAGGTGATCGTGACCGTGCCATTACCCTGAGGTACCGGGATCGGAAACTCGCCACCGGACACAAAACTGGCCTCCTGGCCGGTCAGGGTCGTCAGCGTAGGTTCGGCGAGAATACGCGCCAGGCCCGCCTGCTTGGCGGCGTCCAGTGCCACGTTGAACAGGAAATTGTTGTCGAGAAATCCGGCAAAGAGGCCCGCGTTCTGAATCGACATTGCCGTCGGTGCGAACTCGTCGACGACGGGTCCGTACGGCGCCCTGTTGTTGAAGACCGGAACTCGCAAGCGCTCTGTACCAAAGAGCGCATCGGGGAACGTCGCTCCGCCGTTGACGCCGCCTACGTTCCAGTTCCCCAGTCCCTGCGCAATGGCATTGAACTGCGCGTCGAGCCGCTTGACCTCGGTGCGGGCTATCTCGGCCACCTTCACCTCGAGCATCACTTGCTGGGCGCCGCCGACCTCGAGCAGATTGATGACCTCGCCGACCGTCTTGTCGTCGCGCAAGGACTGATTCTCCTGCTCGAACTGTTCGGCCTTCTTGGCGGTTTGTACCTGCGCCAGGTACGTCTTCGCGATTCGCGTTGCCGCGTTCATTACTCCTGCATCACTTACGCGACCGGACAGGACGATCGAACGTTGCGCCGCGCGAACTTCGATCTGCTGCCCTGGCAACAGCTCCGCATACTTGCGCTTCAGGCTGGCCAGGTCGTGCTGCACTTCGACGTTGATCGCGCCTATCAGCTTGCTGCTTCGGTCCCAGAGCAACACGTTCGTGGTACCCAGGTCCTTGCCCAGCACATACAGTTCCGTCGGTGAGATCACCACAATGTCCGCGACATCCGGGTTCGCCACCGAAACCCGATTTGCCGGGGTGACGACTGTCACGACACGCGACTGGTAGAGAGGCACGGCCAGATCGATGCTGGCACCGCCAGACAACAGCGGCGGTTCTGCGACCGCGCTGTTGCCGCCCACCGCCGGCGCCCGGGTCTGCGCGGTGGCGGCAGCCACCAGGCCCGCGCACAACGCGGCGAGCAGCATTGTCCTGCTGATGAAGAAACGTGCATTGTTAGGCATCATGTTTTTCTTCTTTTTCGTTTGTCATCGACTGATCCGCTGACGGCTGTTTCATTGCCGCGCGCGGTCACTGTTGATCTGCGTGCCGCGAATAACGGTAATCGATGGATCCCGGACGGGCCTCACCGCCTTGACGACCGGGACCACTGCGGCTGGCGGCTTGTGTCGAGCGTCGCTTTCATCCAGGGGGTTGCGTAGCGCCAGCTGTATCGTGCCAGCCGCCTTTCCCTGCAGGAGTGTCTCCGCTTCGCCCGGCGTCACCTCCAGCGTCACGGCACGCACCACGACCGGTTCGCTCGAGTTCGCCGCCGTGGTCTGATCGACCGCGAGCACCTTGATGTTGCTCAGTATGGTCTCGGATCTGACGACGGTGGTGCGATCATCCTTGCTGGTTGCAACGACGTCGACCCGATTGCCAGGCAGCAAGAAGCCCGCAACCCCGACGACATCGTCAACACGCACAGTGACCGCCCGCTTGTTCCGGGCGACCGCGGCTGCCAGGGCGCCTTCGCCCTCCTGGGCGAACATCTGCACCATGAGCATCTGGCCCGCCGTGACGTTGACCGTCGTTACCTTGCCGTCGATGTCCTTGAAGTCCTGGAACGTGCCGGCCGGTTCTTTCCCCGGAATCATCTCGATCGTCGACACATGTCGCGCCTCGATCTTGGTTCCGACCGGCAGACCGACCGCCGCCGACAAGATGCGGGTCGTCTCCGTGCTGCGAACCGGGGCGCCTTGCGCCGCCAGCCAGGAGTTCGCCATCCATGCGGCACCCGCTGCCAGCACCAGCGAGCAAGCGATCAGTATCGGGCCTCTACCTCGCGCCACGGGTCACCTCGCTTCTGGCGCCGACGCCGCCGCCTTCATTCGCCACAAAGTAATTGGTCCAGGCCCAGTGCAGATCGTCGATGCCGAATCGGGTTCCGCGCTCGTCGTAGGCTGCTTTGTCCAGGGCCATTGAGATCAAGTCTCGAGGGTGACAGGCCAGCAGTGGTCGCGACGAACCCGCGTACAGCTTCGTCAGGACGTAGTTGAGGAGCTTGGGATCAAAGACTGCGCCCAGGCCCTCGCATACCTGTGCCCAGATGCGCGAGTACAGCGGTACTGACAGGGCGCCGAGTTCGATCTTGTAGCCCAGGCGACGCAGCACTGCATCGTCGGCAAGATCCATGGGATCGAGATTGGTCGAGAACACGATGACAGCGTCGCACGGCGTCGAGAATCGCGCGTCGGCGCCGGCATCCAGGTGATCGATCTGTTGCTCCAGCGGGCCTATCCACCGATCGAACAGGCGCTGAGGGACGAAGCGCTGGCGCCCCAGGTCATCGACGACCAGGACGCCGCCATTGGCCTTCATCTGCAGCGGGGCGTTGTATTCCGCTGTGGACGCATTGAACTGAACGTCCAGCAGGTCGAGCGTCAACTCGCCACCAACGACCAGCATCGGTCGCTCGCACAAGGCGAAGCGTGCGTCGTAGCCCTGCGCCAACAACAGCCGCCGATTGGCCTCAAACAGATCGATCCGCTCATGAATCGCTGCGTCGAAGACGCGAATGATCTTCTCGTTGACAGCAACGGCATGCGGAATCAGGACTTCCCCACTCAACGCGTCTATCAGCCGGGAAGCAATGTAGGTCTTGCCACTGCCGGCAGGGCCGTATATGAAGATGGCGCGCCCTGACGCCATTGCAACGCCGAGGCGGTCGCGAACATCATCCGCCATGACAATGCGGCCAAAGGAATTGCTGACTTGGTCACGCGCGAGTCCTCGCCGGCGCACGGTTTGCGCTTGCACCACGCGCGTGTAGGTCTCGATCGGCACCGGTGCCGGCCCGCTATAGCCGCAGTGATTGAGGGCGTCCTGGGCAGCGGTCCGCCCACGGTCCGTCAACGCGAGGCGCACTTCGTTGTCGAACTGGGCGCGCGCTTGAAGATGAAGACGCCCTTCGTGTCGCAGGAACTGCACGATAGGCTCGAGTACCGGCCCCGCGAGCCCCAGGCGCTCGCATAGCGCCGCGTGCGACAATGACCCCGCGCGCAGGATGTGCTTCAGGACGAGGTCGGCAAGCATCTCCGGCGACAGGCCCGTCGCCTCCAGGCTGACAGGCCGGGGCGCAAGCGCCGTCAGGCGTGCCATCGCGGGGCCGACCATATCTCCCACCGCGCTGGGCATTGTATTCACCAAAGGCTACTGCCCAGGCAAGTGACGACGTCGGCGCAGTCCGCTTGTTGCCACCAGGCCGCCAGGCTGCCCACTGCGATCGGCAATGCGAACGGCAAACGCTCGCGTCGCGCGACCGTGGCGGCGGCGTGTATCGAAGCGCCAACGCGTGCAAAGTCGCCACGACCGAGAGTCAAGGCTGCGCCCTGCAGCGCCCGCAACAGCACGAAGCCGATGGCGCCCAGCCCACCGGCAATCAAAGAGAATGCCGCCGCAAACAGGGCCGCCTTGGGCCCCAGGATGCTGC
>JANPDV010000225.1:0-2152 GCA_031431655.1 Gammaproteobacteria bacterium
CCCGTGGCCGCGGCAAGTCCAGCGGCTCTCTCCACGAGGTGACACCCATCGAACTCGTCACGCAGGTGCTGAAGGTCCTCCGTGACCGGAACCAGCTGGACACAAGCCGCCTTGATGACGTGATCATGGGTTGCGTGTCACCGGTGGGGGAGCAGGGTGCGGACATCGCACGGGTGGCCGTGCTGAACGCGGACTACGCCGAGACGGTGCCGGGCAAACAGCTCAACCGATTTTGCGCGTCCGGTCTTGAGGCCGTGAACACGGCGGCGGCGCAAGTGATGTCGGGACAGTCCGACCTGTGCATCGGTGGCGGTGTGGAGTCCATGTCCCGCGTGCCGATGGGTTCCGATGGCGGCGCCATGGCCACCGATCCCCAGGTGGCCTACAAGACCTATTTCGCGCCCCAGGGCATCGGTGCAGACCTGATCGCCACCAAGTACGGCATCAGCCGCCAGGACTGCGACGCCTACGCCGCCGAAAGCCAGAAGCGCGCCGCCCATGCCTGGTCGTCAGGCTGGTTCCGGAACTCGGTGCTTCCTATCAGGGATTCACTCGGGGTGACGCTGCTGGATCACGACGAGCACCTGCGGCCCGACACCACGGCGGCCGGGCTTGCCGAGCTCAAGCCGGCGTTTACCACCATGGGCGAGCAGTTCGGCTTCGACGCGGTCGCCCTGCAGCGCTACCCGGAGGTGGAGCGCATCAACCACGTGCACACCGGCGGAAATTCTTCGGGGATCGTGGACGGGGCGGCTGCCGTGCTCGTTGGCACCCGCGAAATGGGCAAGGCGCTGGGCCTGAAGCCCCGCGCGAAAATTCTCGGCGGCGCGTCGATCGGTTCGGAGCCGGCGATCATGCTGACGGGGCCGGAGTTCGTCACCAACAAGCTGCTCTCGCGGCTGGGCATGACAACGAAGGACATCGACCTCTGGGAACTGAACGAGGCGTTCGCGTCGGTCGTGCTGCGCTGGATGCAGGCGCTCGAACTCGATCACGCCAAGGTCAACGTCAACGGCGGCGCCATCGCCATGGGTCACCCGCTCGGCGCCACCGGCGGCATGATCCTCGGCACCATGCTCGACGAGCTGGAACGCGCCGACAAGGAACGCGCGCTGATCACGCTGTGCGTCGGCGCCGGCATGGGCACCGCAACGGTGATCGAGCGGGTTTGATGTAAATGGTGCATTGCGCGCTCTGCGCTCCATGCACTCTACGCAAGTGAGGTAGGAAAAATGGAAAACTTCAAGGTCGAAGTGGACGGCGACGGCATCCTGGTCGCGACGTTCGACGTGCCGGGCCGTTCGATGAACACGATCACCGCCGGCGTTATGAAAGAGCTTCCGGAGATCGTGGAGCGCATCAAGACGGACTCCGCGATCAAGGGCGCTGTGCTGACGTCCGGCAAGGCGAGCGGCTTCTGCGCCGGCGCCGATCTCGGCGAGATGGATTCGCGCGCGGCCGCGCAAGACACGCGCAGCGCCGAAGAACGCCTCCAGGCCGCCTTCGACGGCTCGTTCGGGATGAACAAGATGCTGCGAAGCATGGAAACCTGCGGCAAGCCGATCGCGTGCGCGCTCGAGGGTCTCGCGCTCGGCGGCGGTCTGGAGATCGCGCTCGCGTGCCACTACCGCGTCGCGGCGGACAATCCGAAAAGCCAGTTTGGGTTGCCAGAATCGAAGGTTGGCCTGCTGCCCGGCGCCGGCGGCACCCAGCGCCTGCCGCGCCTGATCGGTGTGCAGAACGCCGCGATGATGATTTTGCAAGGCGAGTCCAAGAAGCCGGCCGAGGCGAAGGCGCTCAACATCGTCCACGAACTGGTCGATCCGGGCGATACGCTGCGCGCGTGCAAGAAATGGCTGAAGGGCTCGCCCAAGGCGGTGCAGCCGTGGGACGAGAAGGGCTACCGCGTCAAGGACGGGCCGTACTCGCCGGGCGGCGCCATGGCGTTCGTCGGCGGCAACGCGGTGCTGATGAAGCAGAGCTACGGCAACTATCCCGCGCAAAAGCACATCATGAGCTGCCTCTACGAAGGCCTGCAGGTGCCGATGGACGCCGCACTCCGCATCGAGACGCGGTATTTCGTCAAGACGCTGCAGACACCGCAGGCGCGCGCGATGATCCGCTCGCTGTTCCTGTCGATGCAGGAACTGTC
>JANPDV010000226.1:0-9280 GCA_031431655.1 Gammaproteobacteria bacterium
CCGGGTCGCGCTCTTCGAGCGTCTGCTTGTTCGCGATGGTCTGCTGCTGCAGGTACTGCTCGGCCACGGCGCGGCGCTGGCGATCGTACTGGTCGAGCAGCGTGGCGTCCGCCTCGCCATGCCAGACCTTCGCCAGCCGCTCGGCCATGCTGGCCGCGTCGTGCAGGCCGAAGTTCAGGCCCATGCCGCCGAGCGGATTGTTGACGTGCGCCGCATCGCCGGCCAGCAGCACGCGGCCGCGGCGATAGGTCTCGGCAACGCGCTGGTGCACGGCATAGAGATTGGTATGCAGGATCTGCGCCGCGCGACTCTGCGGCACGAAGCCGGCGAGGCGATCCGCCGCGCGGCCGAAGTCCAGCAAGTCCGCCTCGGCCTCCTCGGGGTGGGTCGGGAATACCGAACGCCAGATGCCACTGCCGTCCGGCCCCGGCACCTTGAACGTCGCAGTCCACTCCACCGGATCCATCGTATAGCTGCTGAAGGCGAAGCCCAGCGGCGCGAAGTCGAAGTCCGTCGTGATGACCAGGAAGCGCTCCGGCCAGGTGAAGCCGCGGAAGTCGATCTGCTGCGCCTTGCGCACGACGCTGCGGCCGCCGTCGGCGCCGATCAGCCAGGGCACCCGCAGCGTTTCGGCGCGACCGTCGCGCTCGGTCGTCACCGTGACGCCGTCCGCGTCCTGGCTGACATCGGTCACTTCGACGCCATGCCGGACTTCCGCCAGCGGCGAGGCGGCGACGCGCTTCTCCATCATCGCGACCAGCTTGTGCTGCTCGCATTGCAGCCGGTAGGGATAGCGTGTGTCCGCGGCGAGCACGCCAAGGTCGTACTCCGCCACGAGTCCTGCGCGGCGATCGCGGAACTGCCAGGTGCGCGCGACGATGCCGCGCTCGTGCAGCTCGGCGGTGACGCCCGAGGCCTCGAGCATCTCGAGCGAAGGCGGGTGATACGTGGCCGCGCGCGGATCGTCATGCGGCTCGGCATTGCGCTCCAGCACGCAGACCGGCACACCGCGCGCAATCAGGAACAGCGCCGCCGACATGCCGGCGGGACCGCCGCCGGCGATCAGGACGCGTCGGTCCGATGTTGCGGAAGCCAGGGCGCTCAGAACCGCTCCATCACGGAGCCGAAGCCGGCGAGACGGTCGTCGATGCCCGACCGTCGCAGCGCATCCCAGTAGGTGATCGCATTGATCGCCAGCACGGGCTTGGCCAGCCAGCGCTCGGCCTCGGCGCAGAGCCGGATCGCCGCGAGGTTGGTGCCGACCTGCACGATGGCGTCGACGTCATCGCCGTCGAGTTCCCGAAGAGCGGCGGTGACCTGCTGCGGCGTGGTGTGCGCGATCAGCACGGGTGACGCGCATTTCAGGCCGATCAGTCGCAGAATCGTGAAGCCCGCTTCCTCGAAGTAGCGGCGCACCTGCTCATCGCCGCGCGGCTGGTGCGGCGTGAGTACCGCGATGCGTTTCGCGCTCACCTTGTGCAGTGCGGCCACCGTCGCAGTGGAGCCCATCGAAACGCCGACGCCGGCGCGCTGCGTCAGCTCGGCCTGCAGTTCATCGGCCGCCTTCACGCCGCCCCAGAACGCTTCCAGCGCGACGCCCATGATCACGTGGGTAGGCTGACAGGTGACGACCTGGTCGATCGCGCCGCGCATGCCGTCGCGCATCGCCGCGACATGCTCCATGAACGCCTGGTCGCTGGTCAGGGGGCGTTCCTTGATGCTGATGCGACCGACGTGGTTCGTCACGCCGGTGGGGCGCAGCAGCTCGGATTCCGGCTGGCAGCTCGTGTTGGTGGAGGGGACGACGATGGCGATGCGGCCGCGCGGGCCAAGCTGGTCTGTCATGAACGTGCGCTCGCGAGTGCGGCGCCTGCGCCCAGCGCGCGCAGCTTGGCGCGCGCCAGGTCGGCTGAAAGAGGCGCCATGCCGCAGTTGGTGCAGGGGATCACCCGCGCCTTCTCGACGTGACGGGTGGCCTCGAGGATGTTGTGCGCCACTTCCTCGGGTGTTTCGAGCTTGCCGGGCAGCACTTCGACCGCGCCGATCATGATCTCCTTGTCCGGCAGGTGCCGCAGGACATCGTGAGAGATGCGCGAGCCGGCAAATTCCAGCGATACCTGCTGGATGCTGCTGGCATTGAGCCACGGGAAGATCGTGTCGTACTGGCGCCAGACATCGCCCAGCGTTTCCTTCCACTTGATGTTGGCCTCGATGCCGTAGCCATAGCACACGTGCACCGCGGTCGTGGCAGTCAGGCCGCGCGCCGCACGCTCCAGCGCGGGCAGGCCCCAGTCGCGCACTTCCTCGAGGAACACGTTGAACGCGGGCTCATCGAACTGGATGACGTCCGCGCCGGCGGCCTGCAGCTCCAGCGCCTCCTCGTTCAGCAGCTCGGCGAAGCGCATCGCCATGTCTTCACGACGCCCGTAGTAGCCGTCGGCAATTGTGTCGCAGATCGTCATCGGGCCCGGGATCGTCACCTTAAGACGGCGCGTGGTGTTGGCGCGCATGAACGCGGCGTCGGGCGCATGAATGGGATGCTTGCGCCGCAGTGGGCCGACGACCGTGGGCACTTCCGCGATGTAGCGGTTGTTGCGGATGCCCATCCTGGTCTTGCGGTTCCAGTCGATGCCCTCGAGGGATTCGAGGAACCCGTGCACGAAGTGCACGCGAAACTGCTCGCCGTCGCCGACGATGTCGAGCCCGGCCTGTTCCTGTTCGCGCAGCCACTCGAGCGCTGCCCTTTCCTTGCCGCGTTGCAGGGCTTCGCCTTGCAGTTTCCATGGCGCCCAGAGCCGCTCGGGCTCGGCGAGCCAGTCGGGTTTCGGCAGGCTGCCGACAGTAGTGCTGGAGAACATGCTGACCCTGAGTGAAGCGCGGGGGCCAGGATGCTAGCAACGAGGCAGAGCGATACCGGGATGGGGGTCCCGGCCCGCTCGCCTGGCGGATTCAGGGCGGGCACATCCTGTGCCCGCCCTGGCTCCTTCGAAAGTGGATCGTCCCTGATCCGCTTGTATCCCTACTCCGGGGGTCCTTCCCCGGCCAACTTCCCTGAAAGTCCGTTCGGCCTGCAAATCCCTCAGTTCGGGATCAGCACCTTGTCGACCGCATGCACCACGCCGTTGCCGGCATGGTAGTCGCCGGTGACGCGGGCTTCGTCCACTCGCAGGCGACCGCGAACCAGCGCGAACTTGACGTCACCGCCGCCGGCGGTCTTGCTGCCGCGGCTGCGCTTCATGTCGGCCTGCTCGAGGGACTGGCCAGCTACCACATGGTTGGTCAGAATCTTGACCAGCTGGTCCTTGTTCTCGGGCTTGAGCAGCGATTCGAGCGTGCCGGCCGGCAGGGCGGCGAACGCGGCGTCGGTGGGGGCGAACAGGGTCATCGGGCCCTGGGCCTTGAGGACATCCTGCAGTCCCGCGGCTTCGACGGCCTTGGCGAGCGTGCTGAAGTTGCCGTTCTGTTTGGCTACCGAGATCAGGTCCGTGCCGGCGTGCGAGGCGACGTCGGCAGAGGCAGTGCCGGCAGAAACGGCGAGCATCGTGCCGAGAACTGCGGCTTTAATGAACGATTTAACGTTAAAATCCATGATCAGCTCCATATCAAGTTAAGGCTTGGATCTGGCCGGCTCCTGCCCGAGCGACCAGAGGTCCGCGTTGAGTTCGCGAGTAGGATGACAAAGCCGGGAGGCTGTGTCAAGCTTTTGTACAGGCCAAGAGTGTACAAAGCATGAACAGACCAGCGTACCTTATGGGACAAGCGGCCAGTTTCTCGATCAAGGCGGTGGCGCAGGCCACGGGCCTGAGCGTGGAAACGCTGCGCGCCTGGGAACGGCGCTATGCCGTGGTCCAGCCTGTGCGGGACTCGTCTGGCCGTCGCACCTACTCTGCCTCGGACGTCGCGCGGCTGCGGCTGCTGCGCAGCGCGACGGAGCTGGGTCACACCATCAGCCGGCTCGCCGAGCTGGAACATCAGGAACTCGCCAAGCTCGTGGCGGACTCCGGCGGGCAGGCCCGACAGGGGCCGGCTCGTGGCCAGACCTTCGTCGAGCGCGCCGTCGACGCGGCGGTCAACTCCGACCCCAATGGCGTCGAGGAGATCCTGACCTCGGCCATCGCCCTGCTGCCGGCCAGCGAGGTGATCCACACGGTAATCAGCCCGCTGGTACGCGAGGTCGGGGAGCGCTGGCATCGCGGCGAGATGTCGATCGCGCAGGAACACTTGGTGTCCGACATCGTGCGCCGGCTGGTCATTTCGGTGTCGCGCGGCTACCTGCGCGCCAGCAATGCCCCTTGCCTCGTGCTGGCGACGCTGTCGGGGGAGCGTCACGAACTCGGCATCCTGATGTGCAGCTGGCTCGCGGCGACGCGCCGGTATCACACCCACTATCTGGGTGCGGATTGCCCGCCGCTGGAAATCGCGCGCTTTGCCCGCGAGGTCGAGGCCCGCGCGGTGCTGATCTCGATGATCATGCCGGAGAACATGGTCCCGGCGCTGGCGCAGCTCAACGAGCTGGCGCATGGCATTCGGGGCGAGTGCGATGTCTGGGTCGGTGGTTTTGCAGCGCGGCAACTGAGCGCCGAACAGGTGCCCGCCGGGTGCCTGCTGCTGCCGACCGCACAGGACTTCGAACAGCGACTGGATCTGCTGGCGGCGGCTGAACATTTCTGAGCCGCGACCACTGGGCGGCCCGGTGTCAACCGATCATGCTGGATGGCGTTAAACGCCATAAGGGTAGAGGATTACCCCGAAATAGAATCGGCGCTAGAAGAAGCCGGGGAGCACTCCATGAGATTCCAGAGCGCTTGGCGTGGATTCATCGCCGCGGCTGCGGCAGTCACGGTCGTGGCTTGCGGCGGCGGTGGGGGTGGCGGCGGTACCGCTGCCGGCCCGGTCGTCAATGCGGCGCCGCCGCTCACGAAAGCCGAGGCCTTCCGCTTCCTGAATCAGGCCACCTTCGGCGCCACCGAGGCTGAAGCCACCCGGCTGATCGGCCTTGGCGACAACACCAACTCGTACTCGCGCTGGATCGATGCTGAGATCGCCAAGCCTGCGGCGCTGCTGAATCCTGCGGTCGAGGCGGCCTATCCCAATCCCGTGCCAGCCGGGTTCAACATCGCCTCGCTGAACGCGCCGCGCGTCGAGAAATGGTTCGATAACGCGCTCAAGGGCAACGATCAGCTGCGGCAGCGGGTCGCGTTCGCCCTGTCCCAGATCATGGTGGTATCGCAGATCGGGGCGCTGCAGAACATCCCGAATGCCACTGCGGACTTCTACGACCTGCTGGCGCGCAGCGCCTTCGGCGACTTCCGCCAGCTGCTCGAAGACGTCACGTTGCACCCGGCGATGGGTGTCTACCTGTCGATGCTCGGCAACCAGAAGGCAGTCGCCAACACCAACCTGCGCCCCGACGAAAACTACGCGCGCGAGCTGATGCAGCTGTTTGCGATCGGGCTGGTGGAGCTGAACGTGGATGGCAGCGTGCGCCGCGACGCCAGCGGCAACCCGATCCCCACTTACAACCAGGACATCATCGAGGGTTTCGCGCGGGTGTTCACCGGCTGGAGGTGGGATTGCCCGACCGCCACGCCCACCTGCACGTTCGCGAACACGCGCGTGCAGCTGGTGCCGCTCCCCGGGTACAACCAGATCAAGCCGATGCGTCTGTATCCCGAACAGCATGAGACCGGCACCAAGCGCGTGCTGAGCTACACCGGCGCGGCGCTGGCCAATGCCACGATCCCGGCCAACCAGACCGGCGCCAAGGATCTCGCCGATGCCCTGGACAACATCTTCAATCATCCGACGATGGCCCCCTTCATCAGCAAGCAGCTGATCCAGAAGCTGGTCACGAGCAACCCCTCTCCCGCCTATATCCAGCGGGTTGCGGAGCGGTTCAACAACGACGGCACGGGCAAGCGCGGCAATCTGGGCGCCGTGGTGCGCGCCATTCTGCTCGACACAGAGGCGCGGACTGCCGCCACCGGCACGGCAGCCGCGACTGCGGGCAAGGTCAAGGAGCCGCTGCTGCGGCTGACGCAGTTCTGGCGCGCATACGACGGCAAGTCGAACGGCACGGCTGGCGTCGTCAAGTATGGCGCGGCCAACAACTTTGCCGGCGGCGTGTCCGCCGTATTTGGTCAGGGTCCGGGCCTGTCGCCTTCGGTGTTCAATTTCTTCTCGCCGTTTTTTGCACCACCTGGCGAGATCAGCGACCAGAACCTGGTGGCACCCGAACTGCAGCTGGCCACGGAGTTCCTCAATACCCAGGTCACCAACTTCTTCTGGACTCAGGCGATCGCGCGCACGCAGGTGCAGGCTGCCGCAGCTAACTTCAACGCCGACCTGATGTTCGTCAATACGGCCGAAGAGCTGGCGCTGGTGGCGGACTCGGAAGCACTGGTCAACCGCGTCGCCGAGAAACTGCTCGGTGGCGCGGCGCAGATGTCGGCCACGCTGAAGAGCGAAACCAAGGCGCAGGTGGATCGCACCGTGATTCCCGCGACGAACCCTGCCACGGCGCAGAACACGCGCGTCGCCGACGCGGTGTACTTCATTCTCACGTCGCCCGAATACGGGCTGCAGCGCTGAAGCGGAGGAACAGAGCATGAACCGTCAACGTCGCAAATTCCTCCGTGCCGCCGCTGCCGGTGGCGTGGCCTATGCATTCGGCCGCACGCCGGGCACGGTGTATGCGCAGATGGCAGGCACTGGTGGCTTCGCCGACTACAAGGCGATGGTCTGCCTGTTCCTGTTCGGCGGCAACGATTCCTGGAACATGGTGGTGCCAACGAGCACGGCCGAGTACAACGCTTACTCGCGCTCGCGCGGCGGCGAACTTGGCGTCGGCTCGGGGCTTGCAGTGCCGCAGGCCGCTTTGCTGCCAATCACGCCGGCGACAGCCAACCAGAACGGGCAGACGTTTGGTCTGCATCCGAGCATGACCGGGGTTCGCGATCTGTTTGCGGCCGGGAAGGCCGCAGTCGTGGCGAATGTCGGGCCGCTGATTCGGCCGACCACGAAGGCGCAGTACCAGACCGCGGCGACCACCGGGCACGAACTGCCGCCGCAGCTGTTCTCGCACAACGACCAGCAGGATCAATGGCACAGCCTGCGTGGCAAGGCGATCCTGAAAACCGGCTGGGGCGGCAGGGTTGCCGACGTCCTCAATGCGCAAACCGGCGCGCAGCAGCTGTCGCTGAACGTCTCGCTCGCAGGGCAGACGTTCTTCCAGGCTGGCGAGGTGGCGCGGCCCTACGTGATGGGCGCAACCGGCGCAACGACGTTCGCCGGGTTCGGCACCACGGGCGTGAACCTGCAGCGCCGCACGGCGTTCGAGAACATCGCCAAGGCCTCCTACGGTACGGTGTACGAGCGCGGCTTCGCCTCGGTGCAGCAGCGTGCCGTGCTCTATTCCGACCGGGTCAACGCGGCCCTGGCGGCGCCGAATGCGCGCAGCTTCGTCGCGCTGCCGGACGCGCCCGTTGCGGGGTCACCTCAGGCGACACCTCTGGCGATCCAGTTGCGCACTGTCGCCAAGCTGATTTCCGCGCGTTCCAGCCTGTCGATGTCGCGACAGGTGTTCTTCGTGTCCACCGGCGGCTTCGACACCCACGACGACCTGCAGCAGGACCAGCCGGGCCTGCTGGGCAACGTCAGCAATTCAATCAAGTTCTTCTACGACGCGCTGACCGAGATGGGCATGGAGAACAGCGCCACGCTGTTCACGCATTCGGATTTCGGCCGCACCCTCACTTCGAACGGCGACGGCTCCGATCACGCCTGGGGCGGCATCCAGCTGGTCGCGGGCGGTGCGGTGCGCGGCCGGAACATCTACGGGCAGTACCCCGTTCTCGATGCCAATGGCGCGCAGGATGTCGGCGGCGGGCGCCTGATCCCGACGACCTCGGCGGATCAGTACGCCGCGACGCTGGCCTCGTGGTTCGGCGTGAGCGACGCCGACCTGGTCAAGGTGGCGCCGAGCATCAACAACTTCACTCAGCGGAATCTCGGCTTCCTGATCTGAGCGCGTCGGTGCCGCGCAGCGCATCCGTCTTCGCGCGCCGGCCCAGGCCAGCCCGATAGTGCGACTCAACCTGCCGGCAAACCCATCCAACCAAGTCGTGATCGCAGCCGCATCGTTGCTGATCGAGTACGAACGCTCACGGTGGTACTCGAACAGATCCAGCCGCTCCTTGCACACCTCAACGCCAATGATGACGTCCTCTGCTTGCGGTGCCATGTTTGCCTACGTTGGCGCGAGCAGTGCTCAAAGTGGCGTGGCGGCGAGCTGATCGTCCGGCTTTAGTCTGCCAGCGCGAATCGCGCCCGTATGCGACAGCCTGCGCCGGGCGCGCTGTCGATCTCGCAGGTGCCGCCCTCGAATTCCACCTGGTCCTGGATGCTGGCAAGGCCGAAACCCCTGGCATTGGGTTGGCCGAGCATCCGCGGATCGAAACCCTGGCCGGCGTCGTGCACTTCGACCTCGACATTGCCGCTGTGCTCGCGCACCGCCACCGTCGCACGGTTAACTCCGGAGTGTTTCGCGACGTTCAGCAACAGCTCGTGCACCACCCGCGCCACGATCGCGGCGCGCGCAGGCGCCACCGATTGCGGAATTCTTTGCGCATCGAAGCTGACATTGAGTCCACGACCTGTACGCATGCGATCAATGGTTTGTTCGAGTGCCGCGCGCAGACCCTGCGTGCCGAGGGATTCCACTGTCAGGTCCTCGGCGACATGGCGGACGCTCTGGCGCATGTCGGCGACGAGCTGGCTGCACTCGCTCAGCGACTCTGCTACCGACGTGTCGGTTGTGCTGGCAGGCGCATCTCGCAATATGTCTTCAATACGCGCGAGTGCGCTGTCGACGCCAACGCGCAAATCGGCCGCGAACAGTTGCCGAGCCGCGAGGTGCTTCGCTGCTACTTGTCGCGATAAATCGAGCAGCCGCCGGTTGAGGGCGCGCCGTTCGTTGAGTGCAATGCTGAGCATCATGGTTGTGACCAGCAACATTGCCAGGAACAACTGCAGCGGCAGCATCGATTCCGGGTACGCCGCGTCGGGCGCGATGGGCGGCGGCCTTTTGTTATTCGCCAGGAATGTCAAATATATCGTAAGCGAGCCAGTCAGGGTGACAACCGTACTCGGATGGTAGCGGGTCGCCACCCAGAGCGTGATCGGGAACAGCAGGTACGGCAGATGAAAGTCCGGTGCGAAGGTATCAGTGGCAAATGCCAACTGGGTTACCGCAAGAGCGACCAGGATCAAGGCCGCCAGC